>MNES01000018.1 GCA_001917815.1 Chloroflexi bacterium 13_1_40CM_65_17
CAAGCTCAGCCCCAGATGCTCCACCCCCACACCCCACTGTCATGAAACGATTATACGAACATTTGTTTGTAGGGTCAAGCGAATCCGAAAGAATTAACTGGCTTGCATGTCTCCTTCCAGACCCCACCCCAACACCCACTTCCCAGTCTCTTCCGGGTCACCACCACGCTCGCCTCCTTGCCACCCTCTTGTAATACGCATCCTCGACCCACCTGATCGGCCGGACCTGGTACAGCGCAGCGAGGAGAGCCCACCCGCCCCCGAGCTCGGCCCACGTCCGGTTCACCGCGGCTGCAGCCTCGAACTTCCTACCTCCCGGCTCCACAACCCACACCGCCCGATCCACCTCCTCGCGACTCATTCCCAGTCGCTCCGTCAGCCCTTCCTCCTGGTTCGGCCTCGGATCAAGGCGACCCGCCCGGTCGTGGCGCTGGACCCAGCGCGCAAGGCGAATTCAAAACTGGCACTCGCCGTCGTACACCAGGATCAGCCGATCAACCGCCACACCTCGAAACTACACTGCAGGTGCAGATGGCTGGGCTGGATCTTCCCAATCGCTACAACGTCGGCGCGGACCTTCTCGAGCGCAACCTGAAGGCCGGCCGCGAAGGTAAGGTGGCGATCCACTCCGCCGGTGGCGACGTCACCTACGGTGAGCTCTTCAAGCTTGCCTGCGGTGCGGCCCGGACGCTCACGGAGCTGGGTGTCCGAAGGGAGGAGCGGGTCCTCATCGTCGCCTTCGACAGTCCCGGGTGGGTAGCGGCTTTCCTGGGCGCGATCCGTCATGGCGCAGTGCCGGTTCCGGTCAACCCCTTACTCCAGCGTTCCGAGGACTACGACCACTTCATCGAGGATTCGCTTGCCCGCGTGGTCGTCGTCGACGCCACCAGCGAAGAGAAGCTGAAGGCTGCCGCGGAACGCGCGGCGCAGCCGCCGCGTCTGATTCGCGCCGGCCAGATCTCCATCGAGGACGAAGTAGCCGCGGCGCCGACCCGCAGGGATGACATGGCATTCTGGCTCTACAGCTCGGGTTCGACAGGCAAGCCGAAGGCAGTCGTCCACCTCCAACACGACATCCCGTACACCTGCGTCACGTACGCCGAGCAGGTCCTCGGGATCACCGAGCGCGACACGACGTTCTCGACCACCGGCCTGTTCCACGCCTACGGCTTCGGCAACAACCTCACCTTGCCGTACTGGGTCGGGGCCACTACCGTGCTGCATGCTGGAAGGCACACGCCGGCGACAGTGCTGGAGACGATCGAGAAGCGGCGGCCAACGCTGTTCTTCTCGGCGCCCACCCTGTACAACGCGATCCTCAATTTCGAGGGTTCTCGCGACCGCGATCTGTCATCGATCCGCCACTGCGTCGCCGCCGCTGAATCGCTGCCGGCGGAAGTTTGGCGGCGCTGGAAGGACGCGTACGGCCTCACGATCCTGGACGGGGTCGGCTCCACGGAGATGCTCCACATCTACTGCTCCAACCGCCTGGACGATGTGCGTCCGGGGTCGAGCGGCAAGCCGGTCCCCGGTTACGAGCTGAAGATCCTCGACGAAGAAGGAAAGCCGGTGCCCACTGGTGAAGCCGGCGACCTCTATGTCAAGGGTGACAGCGCGCTCGCGCTCTACTGGGCACAGCACGAGAAGACCAAGCGGTCCGTGCTCGGCGAATGGTTCTTCACCGGCGATCGTTATCGCGTCGATGCCGACGGCTACTACTGGTACGAAGGCCGCTCGGACGACATGATCAAGGTCAGCGGATTGTGGGCCTCGCCGATCGAGATCGAGTCGGTCCTGCTCGAGCACCCGGCCGTGGGCGAGAGCGCGGTGGTGGGCGTCGAGGTCGAGGGGTTCACAAGAATCAAAGCTTTCGTCATCGCCAAGGACGGGGTAGACCGCGGCGATGTCTTGGTGGCCGAGCTGCAGGAGCACTGCAAGTCGAAACTGCAGCGCTATCAGTACCCGCATTTGATCGAATTCGTGGACGAGCTGCCGAAAACCGTCACGGGCAAGATCCAGCGCTACAAGCTGCGCGAGAAGGAAGCAACTCCCGCCAGTGCCTAAACACATCGCGGTCCTGCCCTGCGACGGGGCGGGGAAGGAGGTCGTGCCGGAAGGGATCAAGGTATTGCGCGCGGCCGGCGCGGACTTCGAGTTCGAGGAGTTCGACGTCAACGCCGACTCCTACCTGCGCACCGGCGTCGCGATCCCGAGCGATGTGTGGAGGGAACTTCAGGGCGCCGATTCCATCCTGTTCGGCGCCGTGGGGGATCCGCGCGTGCCGGACCCGAACTACCTCGCCGGCGTCCTGCTACGGCTTCGCTTCGAGCTCGACCTCTACGTCAACCTCCGCCCGGCCAGGCTGTACGACGACCGTCTTTCCCCCCTTCGACGCGAGGACCGCAGGCAGGTCGATCTCATGATCGTGCGCGAGAACACCGAAGGCCTCTACGTAGGCATGGGCGGGCGTTTCAAGAAAGGGTCTGAGCACGAGATCGCGACGCAGGAGGACGTCAACACTTATGGAGGCGTGACGCGGATCATCGAGCACGCCTTCGGGATCGCCGAGCGCGAGGTCGTGATGGTCGACAAATCCAACGCGATGACGTTCGCCGGCGGCCTATGGCAGGAGCGATGGAAGGCGGTGGCCGCTGAGCATCCGCGAATCAAGACGCGCCACCTTTACGTCGACGCCGCGGCGATGCAGCTGGTGAAGGACCCCGGGCAATTCGAAGTCATCGTCACCGGCAACCTCTTCGGTGACATCCTGTCGGACCTCACGGCCGAGCTGGTTGGAGGGATGGGCATCGCTCCCTCGGCCAACATCAACCCCTCGACCGGCCGGGGCCTGTTCGAGCCGGTTCACGGGACGGCGCCTGACATCGCCGGCGAGGGCTTGGTGAACCCGGTGGGGGCGATTTTGAGCGCGGCTATGATGGTGAGACACCTGGGTGTTCCGGACATGGCAGACGCGATCGAGGGTGCGGTCGAATCAGCCATTCGCGCGCGTGAGTGCACGCGCGACATCGGCGGCGAACTGTCGACGGCGCAAGCCGGTGACGCGATCGTGAAGAGGCTGAGGGACTAGGACCGAGCAAATGGGCATGACGATGACGGAGAAGATCCTCGCGCGCGCGAGCGGCCGCGACAGCGTGCGCCCGGGGGATCTCATCCTCGCCAAGGTCGACTTCGCGATGGGCCACGACCTGACGATCCCGCCCGCCGGCAAGATCATGCGCGAGCAGATGGGCGCGGAGAAGATCTGGGATCCCGAGCGCGTCGCGGTCACACAGGACCACTTCCAGCCCGCAAAAGACGCGGCGAGCGCGACCCTCGGCCGCCTCACCCGCGAGTTCTCGCACCAGATGGGCATCAAGTGGTACTTCGAGGTGGGACAGGGCGGCATCTGCCACACGGTGCTGCCGGAGAACGGGCTTGTGCTGCCTGGTGAGCTGGTCGTCGGCGCCGACTCGCACAGCTGCACCTATGGCGCCCTCAACAACTTCGCGACCGGCATCGGCTCCACCGATCTCGCCTGCGTGCTCGCCCTCGGCGAGCTGTGGTTCCGCGTGCCCGAGACGCTGAAGTTCGTTTTTCACAATCGACTCAAGGAGTGGGTCGAGGCCAAGGACCTCATCCTTTATGTGATCGGTCAGATTGGGGTCGACGGCGCGAGGTCCAAGGCGATGGAGCACGTGGGCGAGGCGCTCAAGTCCATAGACATGGAGGCACGGCTGACGATCACCAACATGGCGATCGAGGCCGGCGCCAAGAACGGCATTCTCGAGTTCGACGAGGTCACGCGCGAGTACCTGGAAGGCCGCGCCAAGCGACCCTACACGCCCGTGTCGTCCGATCCCGACGCCGAGTACGAGAAGGTGTTCGAGTTCGACGCGGCGGCGGTGGAGCTGGGTGTCGCGAAGCCGATGTCTCCGGACAACTACGCACCGCTTTCGGAGGTCGTCGGCACGCGCCTGGACCAGGTGTTCATCGGTTCGTGCACCAACTCACGCATCACCGACCTCCGTCGGGCCGCGGCAGTGCTCGAAGGGCACAAGGTGGCCGATGGGGTACGGCTGATCATCACGCCGTCCTCCCACCAGGTTGCGATCCAGGCTGAGCGCGAGGGATTGATCCGCACGTTCCTCGCCGCCGGGGCGGCGTGGACGACGGCCACGTGCGGGGCGTGCCTCGGCGGCCATATGGGGGTGCTGGGCGAAGGCGAGGTCTGCCTTTCGACGACCAACCGCAACTTCCCCGGCCGCATGGGCCACCCGAAAGCGATGGTCTACCTTTCCAACCCGGCGGTCGCGGCCGCCAGCGCTGTCACGGGCGTCATCACTCACCCAGGAGAGGTGCTGAAGAAGATGCCCGCGGGGATCCGGTGACGTTCCCGAAGGTCCTTCGTGGGCGCGCCTGGAAGTTCGGCGTCAACATCGACACCGACCAGATCATTCCGGCCAAGTACGCGATCTACTCGCTCGACGAGAAAGAGCTCGGCAAGCACGCGATGGAAGGCGTGCCCGGTCGCGAGACGTGGGCGGGACAGGTGGCGCCCGGCGACATCATGGTCGCCGGGTCGAACTTCGGCTGTGGCTCGTCGAGGGAGATCGCCCCGGTTGCAATTCGCGGCGCCGGCATCTCGCTCGTCATCGCCGACTCCTACGCGCGCATCTTCTTCCGCAACGCGATCAACATGGGCTACCCGATCCTTCAGTCGCCGCAGGCCGCGGAAGCAGTGGAAGAGGGCGACGAGCTCGAAGTCGACCTTGAGGAGGGCGTCATCCGCAACTTCACGAAGGGGGACGAGTACCGATCCGAGGCCTTCCCCAAGTTCATGAACGAGCTGCTGCACATGGGCGGGCTCGTGCCCTGGGTGCGCAAGCGCTTGCAGGAACGACGCGTCGCCGCGGGTCGATAGTGGACTACAAGCCAGTTGAGCTTCAGGAGCCCCTGGAAGAGCTCGCTCGCGACCCCAAGCGCTTCGCTCACGACCTCGTCTTTCCGCCCGCAGCGAAGATCCGCGTCTACGACGACACGCTTCGCGACGGTGAGCAGATGCCGGGCGTGGCGATCACGCCGAAGGACAAGTACGAGCTCGCCCGGATGCTGTCTGACATCGGAGTCCATGTCATGGACGTGGGATTTCCATCGGTATCCGAGAGCGAGCGCGAGACGCTGAGGCTGGTCCTCGAGGGCCGCAAGCACGGTGAGATCCGGCCCGACCTCGAGGTCGTGTGCATGGCTCGTTCGACCAAGAGCGACATCGACGCCACCATGGCGGTGATCGACCAGCTGGGCCACCGGCGCGATGAGGTGACGTACTTCATCTTCACGTCCGCCTCCGACCTGCATGTGAAATACAAGCTCGGCAAGACACTGCTGCATCGGGAGGGGATCCCCGAGTCTGAATGGCTGGAGCTGCCGGTCGAGTTCTATCGCGCGGCCAACGTCAGGATGATGTGCGAGGCGATCACCTATGCGCGCGAACAGGGCGCGACGTCGGTCGAGTTCGGCGGCGAGGACGGCAGCCGTGCCGACGTCGACTACATCGCCCAGCTGCATCGAGAAGGCCTGAAGGCGGGCGGCACGCGGCCGTCGACGCCGGACACCGTCGGGTGTTACTCACCCTTCGCGGTGCGCGAATACATTCCACGCATCAAGGCCGCGGCGCCGGATGCGCCGCTGGTAGTGCACTTCCATAACGACCTCGGCCTCGGCGCATGGAACACCGTGATGGCGTTGGGGTCGGGCGCGGAGGTGTTCACGACCAGCGTCAATGGAATCGGCGAACGCACCGGCAACGCGCCGATGCACCAGGTCTTGCTCCAGCTGCGCTACCTCTTCGGCATCGAGATCCCTCGATTCAAGTACGAGAAGCTTCGCGATCTCGCGCGACACCTCGAGCGCGTGACAGGCATACCTGTGCAGCCCACCGAGCCGGGCATCGGCCTGAACGTGTTCACGCACGAGTCCGGCATCCACACCGCGGGCATGCTGATCCACCCGGCGATTTACCAGTTCCTGCCTCCGGCCGACATGGGCGCGAAGGTCGAATACGTCTACGGCAAGCATTCCGGCGCGGTGGTCATCGAGCACGCTCTGCGCGAAGCCGGGATCCGCCCGGAGCACGAGCTCGTCGCGAAAGTGTTGGTCGAGGTGAAGCGGGTACGCGAGGAACGCGCGCAGCACGCAGATTTTTCCGACTTCCACCGCCGTTACTACGACCACCTGAACAACCTCGGGCTCACAGCCGGCGAAGTCGTCGACATCGCGCATGCGTTGGCGAGGGACAAACCCTGATGGCGACCACGACGAAGCAGAGTGCTGCCACGCACGAGGAATACCTCCAGCTGCATCGCTGGATGTGCATGGCCAAGGCCCTGGACGACCGGATGCACATCCTGGTCAAGCAAGGGCGCGCCCCGTTCGTCGGCTCGAGCCGCGGCCACGAGGGCATCCAGGTCGCGTCGACGGCGGCGATCGGTCCCGATGACTGGCTCGTGCCGCACTACCGCGGGCTCGCGAACGCGCTGGTGCGCGGGCTGACGATGAAGGAATGGATGCTGGCGGTGTTCGCCAAGGCGGGCGACCCGCTGTCAGCCGGGCGCAACATCCCGGGCGGCTGCTACAGCTGCCGGCGGCTGAAGATCGCTCCCGTCTCGCAGGTGGTGGCGAGCTGGGTCCCCAAGGCAGCCGGGATCGCGTACGGATCGAAGCTGTCCGGCGACGGCGCCGTGACGCTGTGCACGTTCGGGGACGGCGCGACGAGCCAGGGTGACTTTCACGAGGGCGTGAACTTTGCCGCCGCGCACAAGCTGCCCGTGGTCTTCGTGTGCGAGAACAACGGCTATGCGATCTCGGTTCCGATACGGCTGCAGATGGCAAACCCCGACGTCGCGGACCGCGCCCGCGGCTACGGCATGGTGGGGGTGACCGTCGACGGCACCGACGTTCCCGCGGCATACGCCGTTTGCAAGGAGGCGGTCGAGCGCGCCCGCCGGGGCGAGGGGCCGACCCTGATCGACGCCAAGATCTGGCGCATCAACTCCCACACCTCAGAGGACAACCAGCTCAAGTACCGCTCCAAAGAGGAGATCTCCGACGCGGCCGAGCATGACCCGATCGAGCGCTTCAGGTCATGGCTCGTGGAGCGCGGATGGATCGCCGCCGAAGAGGCGGTGCGCATCCAGGCCGTGTGCGACCGGGAGGCCTCCGACGCCGCCGACTGGGCCGAGCAGCAGCCAGACCCGGTCCCCGAGGACGCCCTCACGCATCTATTTGCCTGACCGCGCGACCCGCGGAGCCGCCTCCAGCGTGTCTACAAGCAGGTGCACCGAAGATAGACTGAATTCGAGTGGAGCCTGTGGACGAGGAAGGATCTCAGCCCCCCAATTCGACCGACCCGCCCAACGTGCCGGGCGAGGCGGAGTCGCTGCTTCCCGACCTGCCTGAACCCGAGGTGGGGGAGACGGTACCGCCTGAGGCTGCCGCTGTCGTAGACGACGTGATCGAGGATGCTGAACCAGAGGAAGCCGCCGGCGACACCGTACCTCCCGCCACAGCAAGTGAGTCCGAGCCGCCGATAAAGACTGAGGAACCCAAACCCGCTCTGCCGATGCAGAAGCCGGCGCCGACATGGGCGCAGACGGTTCCCGTCACCGGCGAGGAAGAACGTTCCATAGAAGAGAACGGCGACGGACCGGCGCCCGCGCTGCCCATGCAGAAACCAACGCCGGAGTGGGCGAAGACCGTTCCACAAACCTCGTTGCCCGTGAGCGAACCAGAGCCCGAGGTGGCGGCGGACGCGATGCCTGCCGTGCCGATGGCGAAGGAAGCGCCCAATTGGGCGGAGACGATCCCAGAGCCCCCCGAAGCGGTAGAGGCGCCGGACGCGGCGGTCGCCGCCGAGCCGCCCGCGGCTGCAAGCGAGCCGAACACCGCCACGGTTCCGCCGGCGCCAATTCCGGCTGCGGAACCCGTGGTGCAGCCCGAGCCGGCGCCCGCGGAACCGCAGCTCACCGCCTGGCCAACCGAAACGCCGGCGCCGGCTGCCACGGCGGAAGCCGACGCGTGGCCACCGGAGCCGCCGACCGAGCGAGCGATGCCCGCGTGGCCGCCCGTGGACGCCCCCAAGCCGGGGCCATCCGATCCGAACATGTGGCCGCCTGAGCCGCCGACGGAGCGGGCGATGCCGGCGTGGTCGCCATCCGACTCCGTCGCGGCCGACACCGCGCCCGCCATCCGCGAGACGCTGCCTCCGGCCGCGGCGAGCACTCAGCCCGTGGCCCCGACGCCACCCGTTGCCCCGACGCCGCCCCCCGCCCTGGTGCCGGAGCCGGCGCAGCCTGCGGCGCCCGCCGCCCCCAGTGGCGCCAAATCTTGGGTGCGTATGCCACCTCCCGAGCCAGTCGCTCCGCCGGCCGCGGTCGAGCCACCGGTGCTTGTTGAACCTCCGGCTGTAGCACAACCTGCTCCGACCATCGAGCTGCAAACGCCCGTCGTCCAGGCTCCGGCGCCCGCGCCGCCAGAGCCTGAGCCGCCGGTGGCACCGGCCACGCCGGCGGCGGCCGCGTCACCGTTCGACACCGACTGGCCGGGTTCGGTCGCGGTGCCGGCCTGGGCGCCGGTCATTCACATCGGTCCCGCCGCGAGCCCACAACCGGCGCAGCCGCCTGCTCAGGCGGCGCCGCCGAAGCCTCTCGAACCGGTCCGGCCCGCCGAGCCGGCTGCGGCGGCTGCAGCCGCGCCCACCCCTACGGCACCCACACCGCCCGCGCACCCGCCAATGCCCGGGCCCGTTCAGCAGCAGGAGCACTCGTCCTGGCAAGTGGTCGAGCAGAAACATTTCGAGGTCCACATCACGAGGGCAGAGCCGACCGCCGACGACAAGGCTTACGCGGAATGGTTCGCTTGGGCCAGGCGCGGCGGTGCGAAAGCCCCAGCCTGCCATGCCGCGGCGCAAGGAGCTTTCCGCGCGCTGGCGAGCGGCCACGACATCGCGACCGCGGTGAAGTGGGCGACCGCCGCGATGGCGAGTCCACCAGCCGCCGTCGACAACGCCCGTCAGGCCTATTGCGCCTGGTATTCGCTCGCCAACATCGACATGCAGCTGGATACCGCCCGCGCCCATCTCTTCGCGGCCGGGGCTCTCAAGGCGCTCGATGCCGGGGCGAACCCCGCCCAGGCGCACAACGCTGGAGCCGCCGCGGCCGGACTCAGGAGGTAGTCCTCAGCGGCGGCGGCCGCCGTTGCGACGCATTTCGCCTGTGGGATCGATCCCGTCCGCCATCCGCTGCAGGAAGCGCGCCAGTAACCCCGTCCTCGAGTGCGCATAGCGCATGAGCGCGTCTGCCTCTTGCATCAGCCGGCGCTGTTCCGCCACGTGCCGCGCGATCTCCTCTTGGGAGAAGTTCGTGGGATCCATCGGATTCATTGGATTCATGGCCGTCTCCCCTTAGTTGGTTTCGAGGCGCTTCAGCGCCTCTTCGATGTCGATCTCGCCGCGAGCGACCTGCTCCATCAGTTCCACGCGGGTCTGCGCGGGTGCACCCGCGGGCCGGTCGATGCCGATCTTGGTGAGGAGCGCGTCGAATCGTGCGCGAGCGGTCGGATAGCTGACGCCGAGATGGCGCTCGAGGTCTTTCATGTTTCCGCGAGACGCGAGGAAGACCCGCAGCACCTCGCGGTCCTCGTTGGTGAGGGCGCAGAACTCGCACGTGGCGAAGCCGCCTGCAAGCTCGGTGTCACACGCGGGGCAGGTGAGGCGGGTCAGTGCAAGCCGTTCGTTGCAAACCGGACAGTTGAGCGGCGGCCTACGGTGGCGATCCGTGGAAACGGTCACGCGGACACCCGAACGTTGCCCATCGTGCAGTCGATGTCGAGGGTGCCCTCGCCCGTTCCAACCGTGACCTCTTTGCCGGATTGGCCGAGGAACATCGGCTCGGCGCCACCGCTGTCCACGGCGACCTTGCCCATCGTGGTGCGCGCCGTGACCTTGACGCTCGACCCTTTCTCGAGATTGATGGTGACATTGCCCATCTCGCAGCGCACCTTGGACGCGCCGCCGTCCAACCGTCCGCTCGCGGTGAGGTTGCCCGCCTGGATGGACAGGTCGAGTGGAGCCTCGAAGTCGGATATCCGGCAGCTGCCCGCGAGCACCTCGCCCGAGATCGGGCCGTGCACGCCCTCGATGCGCAGCGAACCCGCGTTGACCTGCGCGCTCAGTGCGAGTTTGGGATTCATGCGGACCTTCAGCTTCCGGCGCCCTGGGTCGATGCTGTTGATGGCGATACGGCGGTCAGCACCAAAGGTGAAGTGGTCGTTCTCGTCGAACGGGCCCTGCTCGATGACCATCGTGTCGCCGTCCTGCCGCGCCCGGTGGGGACCCTCGGCGACCGCGTAGGTCACGCTCGGATCGCCCACGATCTCCGCCGCGCCGATCACGCTCATCACCCGGACTCGCTTGGTGGCCACGCCGGCCGGCGCGGCGACGGAACCTGCCTGGCTGCTCGTCTCGACAGCCTCCAGCGACTCGAGGCGTGCGGCGCCCTCTTCAGCCGAGATTTTGCCCGAGGCTACTTGATTGACGATTTCACGCTGTAAGTCTTTCATAGCTCAAAATAGAAACCCAGTCTTCCCAATTTGTCAAGTTCCAAAGTAAAAACGGCACGCCGCCACCTGGAATTAAGCTGGTTGCTCGATGCACACTCGTATTGGCGTAGTCGCAGACACCCATTCGCCTGAGTTCCTCGACCGCCTCCCCGATCGGTTGTTCGAGGTGCTGCGCGGCGTCGATCTGATCCTCCACGCCGGGGACGTCGGTGGGAAGGAGACCCTGGAGGCGCTGGCGGCGATCGCTCCGGTCGAAGCGGTCCGGGGGGACCACGACGCCGGCTCAGGATTGCCCCTGATCCGAGAGCTGACCGTGGAGGGCCGGCGGATAGCCATCGTTCACGGCAATCGCAGCCGGTGGGTGGAAGAGCCGGAGACATTGCTCTGGACCCTGAGCCTCGGCAGCTACCGTCCGCACGCCGGCCTGGCGCGCGACCTGCGACGGCGGTTTGTGGATGCGGACGCCATCGTGTTCGGCCACACCCACCGGCCCCACGTGGAGACGCTGGAAGGCACGTTGATGTTCAACCCTGGCGCGGTGCATCAGTGGAATCCGCAGACCACCGCACGGCGGCTCGCCCAGAGTCCAGGTTGGTTCGAGTGGTCCTGGCTGCAGGTCGCCCGGCACCTGCGCCATTACGGGACTCCGTCGGCGGGCATCTTGACGGTGAGCCGCTCCCAGATCGTGCCCACGGTCTTGCCACTAGAGTCTGGTTCGTCAGCTCCTTGAAGCGGGTAGAAACGTAGGCACATGGCAAAAACCAAGGACTACTACGACGTGCTGGGCGTGCCGCGGACGGCGACGCAGAAGGAGGTTACGTCCGCCTTCCGCAAGCTCGCGCGCAAGCATCACCCCGACCTGAACGCAGGCGACAAGCAGGCCGAAACCCGATTCAAGGAGATCTCCGAGGCCCACGACGTGCTGTCGGACGCGAAGAAACGAAAGCTGTACGACGAGTTCGGCGCTGACTGGCAGGCCGCGCAGCAGGCGGGCGTCGAACCGGGCAGCGGCCGCAGGAGCGCCGGCGGCGGGTTCCGGCCGCAGCCGGGCGGTCCCGAGGTCCAGTACCGGACCGTCTCTCCCGATGAGATGGAGGACCTCTTCGGCGACAGCGGATCTTTCGGAGACATCTTCGGATCGATCTTCGGCAATGCGACGCGAACCCGAGCTCGTCCTGTGCCCGTGGACGTCGAGGCTCCCATCACAGTGAGCCTGGGCGAGGTTTATCGCGGAGCGAGTCGGACGGTCGAGCTTCCCGGCGGTCGGCGCGTCGAGGTCAAGATCCCCGCCGGCGTCAAAGAGGGGACCGTCCTCCGCGTGCCTGGGCTGCGCGCGACCGTGCAGGTTCTCCCCGATCCGGTCTTCACGCGCGAAGGCAAGGACGTACGGGTGTCCGTGCCGGTCCCTCTGAACGTCGCGCTTCGGGGCGGCGAGGTGGCGGCGCCGACCTTGAAAGGCGGCCAGGTCCAGTTCAAGGTTCCGCCCGAGACGCAGAACCGCAAGAAAATCAGGCTGCGCGGGCTTGGACTGCCCGACCCGAAAGGCGGCCAGCCGGGTGACCTCTATGCGGAGGTCAACGTGCAGCTGCCGGTGCCGATGGACGAGCGCACCCGCAAATGGGCCTCAGAACAGCCGCTTAGCTAATCTCTACGGCACTTTGCCGTTGGCACGCCGGCTGCTGCTCCCGCTCGTGTTCGTGTCCGGCATGGCCTCCCTCGGCGTCGAGTTCGGGGCGTCGCGACTGCTCGCGCCGTACTTCGGGACCAGCCTCTACGTGTGGGGCGTCCTGATCGGCCTGATCCTCGTCTATCTATCTGCGGGCTATGTGATCGGCGGCCGGCTGGCCGACCGCCATCCCCGCGCCGACCTCCTCTACCAGATCACAGCGTGGGCGGGCCTGTGGATCGGAGTGATTCCGCTGCTGAGCTATCCGATCCTCCTCGCGTCACAGCAGGGGTTCCGTGACCTGAGCGTGGGGTTGGTCGCCGGCACGCTGCTCGCGGTCGTGCTGCTGTTCGCGGTGCCCGTGACCCTGCTCGGCTGCGTGAGCCCATTCGCCATCCGCCTCCTGCTGAAGGACGTCGCGACCGGCGGCAACACTGCCGGGCGCGTGTACGCCCTCTCGACCGCAGGCAGCATCCTCGGCACCTTTCTGCCGGTGTTCTGGTTCATTCCCACATACGGCACGCGGCCGACGATCGAAGCCTTCGGTCTGGCGCTGGTCGTCGTCTCCGCGCTGGCGTTGTGGCCGAAGCGCCGGCTCTATGCCTCGTTCGTGGTTGCGGTGATCCTCGCGTGGGTCTTCCTTCCTTCGGGAATCAAGCCACCGGAGGTGGGGACGCTCGTTTACGAGAAGGAGTCCGCCTACAACTACATCCAGGTGGTCCAGACCGGCACTACGACCGAGCTGATCCTCAACGAAGGCCAGGCGGTCCACTCCGTGTACGACAGCAAGAGCAACTTCACCCGCGGTTACTGGGGCTACCTGCTGCTCGCGAACGCATTCCGTCCAGCGCAGGCCGCGGCCGCGGTCCCAAGGTCGGCTCTGTTCCTTGGCCTCGCCGCCGGTACTGCCGCGCGGCAGTATCGCCTCGCATTCGGCGATCAGGTCGACCTCACCGGTGTCGAGATCGACCCAGACATCCTCAGCGTGGGTCACCGCTATTTCCATCTCGACGATGCACG
Source organism: Chloroflexi bacterium 13_1_40CM_65_17 (assembly GCA_001917815.1). Lineage (GTDB taxonomy): Bacteria > Chloroflexota > Dormibacteria > Dormibacterales > Dormibacteraceae > UBA10449. Next base: position 13,301 of record MNES01000018.1, read on the forward strand.
GGCTCGTGAGGTCGTCGCGGATGCACGCTACTGGCTCGAGACGCAGGCCGTCAGCTACGACGTCGTGGTGCTCGATGCGTACCGGCAGCCTTACATTCCGTTCCACCTGACGACTCGCGAGTTCTTCCAGCATGTCAGGGCCCATCTCAATCCGGGTGGCGTGATCGCAGTCAACGTCGGACGCACCAAGACGGACTATCGGTTGGTGGACGCGCTTGCCAGCACGATGGCGGCAGTGTTTCCGCAGGTGCTATTGCTCGACGATCCGATCTACAACAACACTATCGTTTATGCATCGACCGAATCGGTCACTGTGGACGACGTCATCCATAACTTGCGGCAGTTGTCCGCCCCGCTGGCAATGGACGCGGCGGCGACCGCGCTGGAAGAGGGAAAGCTCAGGGTGTCGCCGTACCACGGGCAGGTGTACACGGACGACCTGGCTCCCATCGAGCAGCTGATCGACCAGATCATCTTCAGCTACCTCACCGGCCGCTGAAGACAATCAAGAACGATAGAGCGGTCCCGTAACCTGCTCGCCCGCGATCTCTTGATCCTGCTCGAGACACAGCAGCCGCACGCGACCGGTGGCGACCAGCTTCTCTTCATCGTCGAGCACCCGGGCTTCCCAGACCTGAGTGCGCTTGCCGCGGGTGATCGGAGTTGAGACGGCGTGCAATTTTGCTCCTGCGCGAACGGCTCGGATGAAGCTCGTGTTGTTCTCGAGTCCCACGACCGACTGGCCCCGCGGTAGGGCATACAGCGCAGCGCCGATCGAAGCCAGCGATTCGATCAGGCCGCAATGCACACCGCCATGCACGATGCCGTAACCCTGCAGGTGCTCGGGTCCCACCGTCATCTCTGCACGCACCTCGTCCTGGGTGGCATGCGTGATCGTGATGCCCATCGCGTGCAGCCAGCCCTCCGGCATCTCCTGCAGCCGCTTCGTGAAGTCCTGACTCACGAATGGAAATCGTAGCGATGAAAACAAGAGAGCCGGGCAACTGCCCGGCTCCCTCTCTCGACGTTCGCAGTGCTTCCGCCTCCGACTCCAGGAGTCGGGTTCGGAATGGGGGCCCTAGAGGCTCACATCCTCCCGAGCTCCCGGCTGGCAAACGAGGCGGCTGGCACCACGATTCGGTTTATCCAAGCTTCCGCCTCACCTCCTTTGCCCCACGGGCGTTGAACTTCCACGCGAGTGTACCAGCCCACCTGAGGTCACACGCCTTGCACCCCTAAACTCTTCGCTCGATGCCGCCCAGATATGTCGCCGTGTGTGGCGCCTCCGAGGCGACCGCATCGCAGCTCGCGTATGCGCGCGAGGTGGGGAGGCTGCTGGCCGAGGCCGGAGTCATCGTCATCAACGGCGGGCTTGGGGGCGTATCGGGTGCCGCGAGTGAAGGCGCCGCCGCTGCGGGAGGGACGGTCGTCGGGATTCTTCCCGACACTGACCGCCGCGGGGCCAACCCACACCTCACCGTCTCACTGCCGTCGGGGATGGGCCAGGGTCGGAATGTGCTCATCGTCACCGCGGCCGAGAGCATCATCGCGATCGGCGAAGGCTGGGGCACGCTGAGCGAGATCGCGATTGCTCGGCGTCTTGGCAGGCCGGTGGTCGGGCTCGACAGCTGGTCGGTGAAGGGCCTCGACTCGGTGGACACGCCTGCGGACGCGGTGAGGCGAGCGCTTGAGTAGGGCAGTCAGGATTGCGACTCCCAACCCCCTGCCCTCCCCGCGAGCGGGGAGGGCGAACACGCCGACGTCCTCTCCGCCGAAACGGTTGCGGAGGCGTCGTGTTGCTAAGGCCGACGGGCGCTACCTGATTTTTTACGAGAAGCCTTGAGCGAGCTGCGGTGGCATCCCCTGCTGGAAGAGTGGGTAACGATCGCTCCCTGGCGCCAGGACCGGACTTACCATCCGCCGCCGGATCATTGCCCACTGTGCCCGACCAGGCCAGGTCACCTCGAAACGGAGATTCCCGAACCTGACTACTACATCGCCGTTTTCGAGAACCGCTTTCCTTCGTTCACCGGCGAGCAGGGGCGTTGCGAGGTGGTCTGCTACACACCCGATCACGATTCTTCGCTCGGTGAGCAGAGTGTCGACCACATTCGCGACCTCATCGAAGTGTGGCGCGATCGCACGAACGAGCTGCGCAAGCTCCCCAACGTGCGATACGTGTACGTGTTCGAGAATCGCGGCGAGGAGATCGGGGTCACGCTGAGCCACCCTCACGGGCAGATCTACGCGTATCCGTTCATCCCGCCCGTCATGCAGAGAGAGCTGCGATCCGAAGCCAAGCACATGCGAGAGACCGGCCGCTGCCTCTACTGCGACGTGCTTGCCGGAGAGGCCGGAGGCGAACGCACGGTGCTCCGGGACGAGAACTGGATCGCCTTCGTGCCGCCCTTCGCGCGGTGGCCTTACGAAGTGCATCTCGCGCCGGTGCGGCATCGTGCTGGACTGCTCGACCTCGACCAGGACGACAGCGAGTCATTCGCGCAAATCCTGAAAGGCGTGCTCCAGAAGTACGACCGGCTGTTCAATCGTCCGCTGCCTTATGTGATGGCCATGCACCAGACGCCCGCGCGCCGCACACGTCGAGACCACCACTTCCACGTCGAGTTCTATCCGCCGAACCGCACGCGCGACAAGCTGAAATACCTGGCCGGATCGGAGCTGGGCGCCGGGGCCTTCATCGTCGACGCGCGGGCCGAGGACAAGGCCGCGGAGCTTCGTGGAGCCTAGGCGCGAGCGGCCGGTGCCGTGGCACGGCCGCGCACCTGGACGCGTGAATCTCATCGGCGAGCATGTCGACTATCTCGGAGGGGTCGTGCTGCCGGCGGCGATCGATCGGCACACGCGCGTCAGCGGACACGAGGCGCGTGAGTGGTCGATCGAGAGCGACATCGGTGGAGGATTGAGCTACGTGCGCGCGATCGGAATCGAGCTTGGCATGCCGCCGCAAGCGGTGGCCGTGGAGTCCGACGTGCCACCGGGGTCGGGCCTCAGCTCGTCGGCCGCGCTGCTGGTCGCCATTGCGGCCGGCCTGCATCCGGAGCTTGACGGAAAGGAGGCGGCGCTCGCGTGTCAGCGTGCTGAGCAGAGGGCGACCGGGGTGCATGTCGGGGTGATGGATCAGTTCGCGTCCGCGCTTGGCCGGCGAGGCAATGCCTTGCTGCTCGACTGCTCGACCCTCGATTATCAAACCGTGCCTTTTCCCGACGAGCTGGTGATCGCGGTCATCGACTCGGGCGAGCATCGCTCGCTGGCGGAAACCCCATACAACGAGCGGCGTCGCGAGGCGGAGTCGGGGCATCCGAAGCGCCGCCGTCATTTCGAGTCGGAGATCGCTCGCGTCCACGCCTTCGTCGATGCGCTGAACGAGCGGCGCTTCGAGCGATTGGGAGTCCTCCTCAAGGAATCGCACCAAAGCCTTCGCGATGATTTCGAGGTATCGACCCCGAACGTGGACGCATTGGTGGAGCACGCCTGGGGCGTTGAAGGCTGCCTGGGGGCGCGCATCATGGGCGCCGGCTTCGGCGGCAGCATCCTGGCGCTCATCGAACGAGGCCGCGAGCAGGCATTCGCCGAAGCCATGAAGCGCGAGGTCATCTTCTGCGCGACTGCTGACGGCGCGTTCGCGCACCGCATAGTGGCCCGTTGAACGACTGCCTCTTCCTCCCGCTCCCGCAGCGGTCGGGGGGCATCCGTGAGCTCAGCGGCTGGGAAGCGGTGTGGATGCCGCTCGGCGAAGGTGAGGCTGAGCGCCTGACGGTTGGCAGGGGCGCAGGCTGGAAGCCGATCGAGGTGCCGCGTCAGCTCGCTGCCCGTGAGGAGCACCAGGCGATCTGGTACCGCACCGAGTTCCAGCGCCCCGACCATTCAGGACGCGTGCTGCTCCGAATCGGAGGCGCCTTTCTCGCTACTCATGCGTGGCTGAACGGCAAGCTGCTCGGCTCGCACTACGGCTACTTCGCGCCGTTCGGATTCGACCTCACACCGTACCTCAAGGCCGAGAACCTGCTGGTCATCTGCTGCGAATCGCCCGTCGAGAGTCAGCCCGACAAGAAGCGCCACATAATGGGCATCTTCAACGACGGTGAGCTGAAGCCCTACCCGGCGTCGGCGTACTCGAGCCTGCCCGATCCATACCGATTGGAGGTCCCGGTCGGGCTCTGGCGCCCGGTCGGGCTCGAGTACATCGGACCCATCGCCATCGACTGGATGCGGCTCAAGCCGCAGTTCGAAGCCGGCGATGGGCGGCTGGAGGTCGAGGCACGGCTGCGCAACCTCGACGGCCGCCAGATGGACGGACAGGTCGAGCTCGTCGTCTCATCCGCGGTTGAAGGAGCGGCTCCCTTGCGCCTCCATCGCGAGGTGCGGCTCGGGGGCGGGATGGAGCTGACCGTGTCTTTGCGGCTCGCGCTGCCTGCCGCCCGGCGCTGGGAGCCGTGGCGCTTCGGCGAGCAGCCGATGTACCGGGCCGAGATGATCGCCAGCGCGGTCGGCGGGGTGGAGTCGACCCGCGTGGAGGACGCGTTCGCGTTCCGGGAGATCAAGTGGGACATCGGGGCGCGCCGTTGGAGTTTCGCGGTGAACGGCCGGCCGATGTTCCTGCGCGGCGCCTGCTATGCGCCTGCATACCGTCTCGACGAGCTCACGCCTGAGCGATTCGAAGATGACCTTCGCATCGCCAAGGAGACCAACCTCGACGCCCTCCGCATCGTCGCCAACGTCCTGCCCACGGAGTTTTATCGGCGGGCGGACGAAGCGGGCATGCTGCTGGTGCAGGAGCTACCCCTTCTCGGCGCGTACGCCTACCACGCACGCGGCGACGATGGGCGCTTCTTCGAGGCCGCAGCGCGCGAGCAGCAATCCGAGATGGTCGAGCTGCTTCGCAACCGACCATCGGTTGCGATGTGGATCGCGCACGACGATCCGCCCTGGATCGCGAGCAACTCCGATCTGGGCGACGTGAACGCGGTGCGTCAGAACCACTCCATCGACCAGGAGCTGAGGTCGGCGTTCGAGCACCTCGATCCGACGCGCCCGGCGGTCGCCGCCGCCGGTGACATCGACCAGCACCTTCTGCTCGGCTGGGAATCGGGATCGTGGCGCGAGCTCGCCGAGGCCGAGCCTGTGATGGTCACGGCGTTCGGCGCGCAATCGCTGCCCGCGATGGGTTCTCCGGTGTGGGAGCTGATCGGAAGCCGGTGGCCGGTGGCCGATGACGATGCCGCATGGCGATACGCCGGATTTCAACCGGTCAACTGGGCCGAGCGCGGAGTCGGGCTGCCCTCGGCCCATACCAGTCTCGAGTCGTATATCGATTCTTCGCAGGCGTTCCAGGCCGGCCTGGTGAGTCTGGCGGCTGAGCATCTGCGCACTCGCAAGTTCGAGTCCTGCTGGGGTGCGTTCGCATTTCATCTGGTCGATCCGTTTCCAGGCATCGGCTTCGGACTGCTCGACAGCGCGCGCCAGCCAAAGCCGGCACTGGATGCGCTCGCGCGGTCGTTCAGGCCCGTACGGTTGATCATCGAGCCGCTCGCGTTCGATCCCGACCGTCCGTTCGGAATCATTCAGCGTCCTGAGGTGCCATTCAGCGCGCGAATCGTGGTCGTCAACGACGATCCGGAGCTGGCCGGGTCCGGCGTCGTGCGCTGGACCTTGATGCGCGAGAGGCGTGCCGGCCGCCGTGGTGTGAGCCGGATCGCAGACGCGGTGCAGCGAAAGTTTTCTGGCACGACCGATGTAGAGGTGCCGACTGCTTTCGAGCCCGCCGTGAACGCAACCACGCTGAGCGTCGCCCTCGAGGTGGAGGGCGATTACAGGCTCGAGGCGTCACTCAGCGTTGGCGGGCGCGAGGTCGATCGCACAGAGCTGCGTTTCAGGGTGACCCCCACCCTACCCTCGCCACGACCGAGGCCAGAGCTTCCGCGCTATCTCGCGGAGGGGCTCGCCGACCTGGAAAGCCTGCGAGCCGAAAAGGACGGCCTGAGCTTCGTCCTCGAGAACCGAACCCGCCCCGCGGTGGTCGCGGGCATCGGCGGCCTGCGCCTCGATGGCATTCCCCTGGCCCGGCACGACGTCCAGGTGGAGACCCACGCCGGGCGCGCGCCTTTTCCGCGCCACCTCGATCTGCCTGTTGGCCGGCGCCTGCGCATTCACGTGGTCACAGGTCAACCGCTCGGCCCAGGGCGCCACCTGCTTGATGCCGACCTCACCGTTCCGGGCGTTGCATCGGGCCGCGTGGTCATAAGCGGCGCCGTTTAGGGCCGTTCTACTTGTGAGTACGAATGGCATACTTCAGCGCAACGGGTCCGCAGACAGGTTGTTTTCGAAATTGATCCATAGACGGACTCGAGACACAGGAGGCCCTCCACCGGATGCCAGTTGAAACCGTGTACGCGGATCTCGTCCTCGCGGTGGCGGCGCTCATCGCAGGCGCCCTCTACCTGAGGGCGCGGCGGCGCCACGTCACGCACAAGAAGTCCGGCCCTCCAGTCCGACCCGCGACGCCGACGCCGCAAGCAGCGATGCCGGCCCGTGGCGCAGTCACAACCTGGGCGCCACCGCCGCCCGCGACGCCGGGGGCCGCCGTCGCACCGACGATCGTCGCCCCGCCATCGCCGAGCTGGGACCAGCCCGCGTCGAAGCCCGCCGCCGCAGGCGGCTGGTCCGGAGGCTCCCCGGCACCGGCCTGGGGCGCGCCTGCGGCAGGAGCGCCTCCGCCTCCCCCTCCGCCTCCCCCTCCGGCTCCCCCTCCAGCTCCTCCTACAGCTGCTCAGCCGCCGCCTCCCGCTCCCGCGCCGACCTGGGGTGCTCCTACGCCAGGTGCGTCTCCTTCGCCCACAAGCCCGGCCGCCCCGACATGGGGCGCTGCGCCGCCGCCTCCGCCCCCGGCTCCGGCGCCCGCTCCTTCTTGGGGTGCGTCGCCGCCGGCAGCGCCCCCTGCGCCTACGTGGGGTTCGCCTGCGCCGGCGCCCTCGTCTTCGGCGCCGCCTCCCACGCCCTCGTGGGATGCGCCGAAGCCCGCGGCTCCGCCACCGGCGGCCCCGCCTCCCGAGCCGTCATGGGGAGCGCCTGCCGCTCCATCGTGGGACGCGCCTCAGACCACCGCCAAGCCATCCGACGCCGCGTCGTCTGATTGGGGCGCGCCCGCTGCAGCGGCGTCATGGGACGCACCGGCCGCTGCGGCCACCAGCTCTCCGCCCGCCGCGGCGCCGTCGTGGCAACCGTCATGGGACGCGCCCAAGACCGAGGAGCCGGCGGCTCCCGCGGCGCCCTCGTGGTCGGCGCCTTCGGCTGCACCTCCGCCTCCTGCAGCTCCGCCGCCGCCGGCCGCCGCGCCGTCCTGGTCGCCCCCGGCGGAGTCGCCGCACCTACCGAAGTTCCCGGAGCCGCCGGTGGTGTCCCCGCCAATACCGGAGACGATCGTCTCGCCTCCGGGCCAAGCCCCGCCGCCACTGCCTCCGCCATGGGAGCCGCCGGCCGCGCCCGCGGAACCGGTCCCCGACGTCGCCGCAACGATGATCACTCCCGGCGCGGCCGCCGCCGCGGCCGCGGCCCACGACGCCACCGCGCTGATGCCTGCGTGGCAGCCGCCGCCCGCGGCGCCCGCGGCGCCTCCCGGGACCCCGGTCATCGGCGGTCCGACGCGACCGCTGCCAGGAGTCGGCGGCGCCGGTCCGCAGGGTGAGCTGACCATCGAATCAGGACCCGACGCCGGCCACACGCACCGCGCCGGCGATGCAGCGCTCCGGCTCGGGCGTTCGCCCGACAATGACCTCATCCTCAGGGATCCCGCCACGAGCGGGCACCACGCCCGCGTCGAACGGCGCGGCGTGGCGTTCTGGATCGTAGATCTCGGGAGCACCAACGGCACGCTTGTCAACGGCGAGCCGATCCAGGAGAAGGAGCTCAATCACGGCGACCGCATCACCATCGGACAGAACGCGGTTCACTTCTCTGTCCTCGGCGGCTAAGTCCTTCGGCAATGCGCCTTAAGGTCGCTTCGGCGACCGACCCGGGCCTCGAGCGTGAGGAGAACGAGGACTCCGTGATGGTGTGGCGCAACAAAGCCGGGCTCGAGACGCTGCTCGTCGTCTGCGATGGGATGGGCGGTCACGCGGCTGGGCAGAAAGCCAGCAGCATCGCGGTCGACACCCTGACCAGCGTGCTGGCCGAGGACGGAGGCCAGGGACCCGACCTCGAACGTCTCAAGCGCGCTTGCAAGCGGGCCAACACGGCGGTGTTCGAGGCCGCGCGCGACAACCCCGAGTGGTCCGGAATGGGCAGCACGATGGTCGTGGCCGCGATCAGCAACGGCGAGGTCGGCGTCCTCAATGTCGGCGACAGCCCGGCCTACCTCTTCCGCAACGGCGATGGCAAGCTCATCTCCCAGGACCACTCGTGGCCGGCTGAGCAGGTGCGCCTCGGCGTGATCAAGCCGGAGGAGGCCGCCACGCATCCGCTGAAACACCGCCTCACGCGAGCGATCGGTGTCTGGGAGACGATCCAATCATTCACCGACAAGCTCAAGATCGAAGAGGGCGACGCAATCGTCCTGTGCAGCGATGGGGTGGAGACCGCCGGCGTCAGCGTCGAGGAGATGGGCAAGCTCTTGCTCAAGGACGGCGACCTCGAGCGCGGGGCCAAGCGCGTCATCGAGCGATGCCGCCAGCTCGGAGCGCCGGACAACGTGACGGTCGCGGTTGCGCGGCTTGACGTCGATGTCACGAAGACGCAGGCTTTGCCGAGGCTGAAGAAGATCGGCCTAATGCAGAAAGGCGCGGATCACAAGCTCTGAGATGTGCTCGACGCGCATTGTCGAGCCACGCGACCTGAGTCCGGACTCGAGCTGCATCTGACAGCCGGGATTGGCGGTTGCGATCACGTCCGCATGAGTGCTTTCCACGTCGTCCAGCTTCTCCTCCAGGATCCGCGCTGACATCGCAGGCTCGAGCGTGCTGTAGAGCCCGGCCGCACCACAGCAGATTTCAGGGTGCCTCATCTCGATGAGCTCGATGCCGGGCAAGGCGCGAATGAGGTCGCGCGGCTGCTTGCGAATGCGCTGGGCATGGGCGAGATGGCATGCATCCTGGTACGTCACGCGCATCTTCACATCGCGCTCAGGAGCGGGCAATCCGATCTCGACCAGCCATTCGCTCAAGTCCTTCACGCGCCCGGTGAGCTCGGGATAGAAGTCCTTGAGGTGCGCGCCGCAGCCCGCGGAATCGACGATGAGGGCTTCGAAGTTCGAGTCGCGGTAGACCTCCATGTTCGCTTCCCGCAGCCGCTCCGCGCCTTCGAGGTCACCGTTGTGGGCAAGCAGTGCCCCGCAGCATCTCTCCGCGCGTGGAAACCACACCTCGCAGCCGGCAAGCTGCAGCAGCTTGACCGCCGCTTCGTGGGATTGCGGGTACAGGATCGGCATCACGCATCCGACCAGAAAGGCGACGCGATGCTTGCGCGGGCCGATCGCGGGCGCGATGCCGCCGGCCGGTGGTTGGAATCGGGCGCGCAGCTTCGGCAGCTGCCGCCCGGAACGCGCGATCGAGGTGAGCCCGACCGACTGCGCTGCCTTCGTCATCGCGCCGAAGGTGCGCAGCCGGCGCGGCTTGGCGAGGAGCTGGCGCAGGGCCGTACGCGCGAGCCATCGCTTCGGCGACGGCCGGCGCATCTGCTCGACCTCCGATCGCCCGGCCTCGATGATTCGTCCGTAAGGAACGCCGGATGGGCAGACCGCCTCACATGTGCGGCACCCCAGGCACAGGTCGATGTGCCGCGCCTGGTCCTCGGTGAACGGCAGCTGTCCGCGCTTCCATTGCGTCATGAGATAGATGCGGCCGCGCGGGGACTCCGTCTCGAGCCCCGTCTGCCGGAAGGTCGGACACGCGTCGAGACACAGGCCGCAGTGCACGCACGTCGCGAGGTCGTCGTCGCTTAGCCGCGCGAAGGGCTCGGTGGTCAAACCACGAACCTCCCCGGGTTGATCACCTGGTTGGGATCGAAAGCGGAGCGAAGGCGGCGCATCAGGTGCAGCGTCGCGGGCGGCGTGCCCCACGCGCCGGCGTCGTGTCGAAACTCGCTCGGTCCCGCCATCAGCACGAGGGACCCTCCCGCCGCGGTGGCCGCCGCGCGCACCGCCTGCACGTCTTCGGCGCCACCGGCCACCTCCCAGTTGGCCACGCCGATCCCCGGCGATGCCCACCACCGTTCATCACGGCCGAGCCTGTCGAGGATCGAGCGCAGCCGGTGTCGGGGCGCGGCGATCCTGGCCCACTTTGGAGGCGCCGCCGTTGAGTGTTTCTTCCACCCTAATGCCTCGGCCTTAGTCCAGCCCAGGTCGGCGACCATGCGCTTGGTTGCCTCGGGGCTGCCGAGAAATCGCGCGAGAACACGCCCGTCCGAAAACAGCTCAACCGCGGCCGGCGCCATCGGCATGCCGAGAACTCGGTCTGCCGCTGCCCACGCCTCGTCCATTGCCGTGTGCCTGGACTGGACCGTGGCGTCGTGCAGCGGTTTCGGAAAGACCTTGAACGACGCCGCGACTATGACCCCCAGTGTTCCCAAAGCGCCGTAGTGCAGCTTCATGAGGTCATAGCCGCTGACGTTCTTGACAACGCGCCCTCCAGCGCTGGCGAGATGGCCGTCAGGCAGCGCCACGCGGATGCCGATCAGGAAGTCGCGCGGCGAGCCGTACCGCTGGCGCAGGGGACCGGTCCAGCCCGTCGCGAGCAGGCCGCCGATGGTGTGGCCGGGTGAGTTGAAGGGGTCGAGGGGAAGGAACTGGCCGGTCTTGCCAAGCTCAGCCTGCAGCGCCTCGAGGCTGATCCCGGCCTCGACACTCACGACCATGTCGGCTTGCGAATGCTCGATCACTCGATCGAGCGAGCCCATGCGCATCTCGATGCCGTCGCGCGCCGGCGGGTCGCCCATCTCGACGGCCCGACCGCCGCCGACTGGGAACACTGCCGAGCCGGCGTCGGCCGCCTCGCGGAGCCGTTTCGCCAGCTCCTCAGCCGTGGCGGGTTTCTCGGTCGTGACTCGAGTCACCACCATTTCGCCTCGATCGCGAGCCCGGTGCGACCGGCCAGGTGAGGCGCCTTGCGCTGAGGGTCGGGAAAGATCTTGCCGGGGTTCATGATCCCGTGCGCATCAAGAGCGTCCTTCACCCGCCGCATTGCATCGAGGTCGTCGGCGCTGAATACCCAGGGCATGAACGCGTTCTTCTCCAGCCCGATGCCATGCTCACCCGAAAGCGCGCCACCCAGCTCGACGACCGCGCGCAGCATCTCCTCGCCCGCGCTCTCCACCTGCGGCAGGACATCGCGGTCGCGAAGGTCGAACAGGATGTTCGGATGCAGGTTGCCGTCACCCGCGTGAAAGACGTTCGCGACCGGAAGCCTGTAATGCACTCCGATCTCGCCGACGGCGGACAGTATCTGCGGCAGGCGGGATCGCGGAACGACTCCGTCGTGCAGATAGTAGTTGGGCTTGATGCGGCCGAGCGCGCCGATGGCGCCTTTCCGGCCGGCCCACAGCAGGTCGCGCTCGGACGGGCTCTGCGCTTCGCGCATCGCGTATCCCTGGTTCTCCGCGAGCACGTTGCGCACTGCCGCCATCAGCTCTCGCGTCGACTCAGGGATGCCGTCGACCTCCACCAGAAGGACGGCGCCGGCATCGGTTGGATAGCCGGCGTGGTAGTGCGCCTCGACCGCCCCGACCGTGACCTTGTCCATCATCTCGAGCGCGGCCGGGACGATCCCCCGTCCGATGACCGCCGATACCGCCTGGCTCGCCGCGTCGATGGAGGAAAACGCAGCGAGCAGCGTGGCGACGCTGGGTGGAGTGCTGAGCAGGCGAACCTTGATCTTCGTGATCGCGCAAAGGGTTCCTTCCGAACCGACGAGCACGCCGCAGAGGTCGAGCCCAATGCGATCCGGCGCATCGCCGGCGACCCACTGGACGCTTCCGTCAGCCAGCACGACCTCCATGCCGAGGACGTGGTTCGTGGTGACGCCGTAGTAAAGGCAGTGAGGGCCGCCTGAGTTCTCGGCGGCGTTGCCCCCGATGGTGCACGCCTTCTGGCTCGACGGATCCGGCGCGTAGAACAGCCTGTGCGATGCGGCGACCAGCGACAGCTCCTGGTTGACCACTCCGGGCTCGACGAGCGCCGTCTGCGCGACGGGGTCGATCTCGAGGATCTTGCGCATGCGTGTCACCTGCAGAGCGATCCCGCCATGGATGGTGACCGCTCCTCCTGAGAGCCCGGTTCCGGCGCCGCGCGGCACAACGGGAATTCGGTTTTTGGAAGCGATCTTGATCACCGCGGAAACCTCGGCGGTCGTCGCGGGAAGAACCACCGCATCGGGCGCGGCGCCCTCTATGGACGCGTCGCGTTCGAAGATTCGCAGGTCGTTGCTCGCTTCGATGACGTGCTCGCGGCCGACCACCCGTCGCAGGTCTTCGAGGACGGCATGTTCGAGTGCCACTAAGCCAACGGGGCCTCGTGCTCCGGGCTGCGCTCGAACGCTTCGAACCGCCGCGTCATCGCACCTGGCAGCCCAGGCGCTTCGGTCGCCTCGGCGCCCACCACCAGCAGCCGGAGCCACCGCTCGCATTCCTCATCTGACGGCATGCGGTCGGAACGCTCGAAGATGACCTCCTGGATGCGGCTGTGGGGCGAGACCTGGATCGTGTACCAGACCGACAGCCCGTCATTCGTCACGACGTGATGGCGCTCGTCAACTCGCCGGTTGACCGGCAGCCTCATCGGTCGCGCCTCGGCCGCCGCGCGCAGGCCAGCAGCCTGAGCCTCGATGTCGCCCATGTGGTCCAGCTTAAACTCGATCTCATGGATGGCCGAAAGAGGGTCGAAGCGGCGATCGCCATGGGAGTGGCGGACCGGCCGCCGTTCGGGGCGTGGGGGCACACCTATCGCGAGGAGTGGTCGCCAGCGGATCTCGCCGCGATCACCGTCGAGCGCGCCCAGTTCTTTGGGTGGGATTTCGTGAAGTTCCAGCCGCGTGCATCGTGCTTTGCGGAGGCATTCGGTTCTGTGTACGAGCCGGCGGGGCATCGTCTCAAAGGACCGGTCCTGAAGAGCGAAGGCGTCACGGACCTCGAAGCGTGGAGCACGGTTGCGCTTGTGAACGGCAAGGCGCTCGACGATCAGGTCGAATCGCTGCACCTGGTCGCCAAGCAGCTCGGCTTCGGCGTACCAGTGATCCAGACTGTCTTCAGCCCGCTGACGGTCGCCGGCTACCTGGTCGGCAAGAACCAGTCGCGAGTGGTACGCGAGCTGCGCAAGCATCCTGACCTGGTGCGGCCCGCTCTCGACCGCATCGCCGAGGCGTTGGTGGATTTCAGCAAGAGGTCGATCGGCGCGGGCGCGGCGGGAATCTTCTACGCGATCTCGGGCTATACCAGCCGTGAGGCCATGCCCGAGGACGTCTATCGCGAGCTCGTGCTCCCAAGCGACCAGGCCGTGCTCACCCAGATGCCGCATGAAGCGTGGTTCAACGTCGTCCATCTATGCGGATCAAAGCTGCACTTCGACCTGATCAACGACCTGCCTTCGCAAGTGGTCAGCTGGTCGATTCACAATCTCGGCACGCCGACACTTTCTCAAGGACGCAGCCTGAGTGGCCGTGCCGTGATGGGTGGCCTAGGCCAGCGCAAGAGCCTTCTCTATGGACCGCCCGCCGAGGTGCAGGCGGAAGCGAGGCGCGCCATCGCAGACACCGGTGGCCGTGGCCTCCTTCTCGCCCCGGGATGTTCAGTTCCGCCACGCGTGCGCGACATCAATCTGGTCGCGATTGGAGAAGCGGTAGCCGCTTGAGCCGGCCAGTCGCGAGTCTCGCCGAGATCGTGCTGTGGACGCGAGACATGGAGGCCGCGCTGCATTTCTACAGGGACCTGTTCGGCCTCGAGGTCATCTCACCGCCGGAGCTGCCGAACAAGTTCCTTCGCGCTGGCGAAGGTGGCGAGGGAGTGCCGGAGATGATCGTGCTCATCCCTCACCCGGATTCGTCGTCGCAGTTTCCGCGCGAGAAGCCGAAGCGAGTGCTGCACCACCTCGCGTTTCGGATCGACGGAGCCGCGTACGACCAGGTTCAGGATCGCTGCGCCGCCGAAGGACTGGAGGTTCGATCGGGGATCCATCCAGTGCTGAAGGGAGTGCGCACGTTCTACGTCGACGATCCCGACGGGAACGAAGTCGAATGCATAGCTCCGGGCCCGCACGTATGAATCGCTCGCCACGTTCCATCCCCGCGCCGTCAGACGCTGCCCTCATCCGCCTGGCCACCATCGCCGCCAACGCCGGCGAGCTGCTGGCGCCCGACGACCCGCTGGGCAAACAGTCGGTCGGTCTCAGGAAGGTCAAGAACGACCGGCGGCGGACGATGGAGAACATCCTGGTCCTGCTCGCCGACCCCGAGGTTCGCACCTACCTGGCGGAGCTGGAGGGGCGCGGGCTGCTGCCGAGGTGATCGCCCCCGTCTGAACCGCTCGGAGCGCAACATGCTGCTGGTCGTCAGCGCGATCCTGGATGTGGTCGGCGCCTTGTTGATCCAGCACCAGACGCGCACACAGGTGCTCGACAGCCTGCTGCCGACCAGCGTCACGCTGGGAGGCCGGACCGGTGCGGTGCTGTCTGGGCTCGCCCTGCTGCTGCTCGCGGGTGGAATCGCACGCGCAAGCGGGTCGCGCTTCGCCTCACACTCGTGGTGCTCGCCGCGAACATCGGCTTCGACCTTGTCAAGGACCTCGACTTCGAATTCGCGTCTCTGCTGGCCTGGATCCTGTTCGGCCTGTGGTGGTTTCGACCTCACTTCCAGGCGGACTCCGACCCGGCGAGCGTGCGATGGGGACTGGCCGCCCTCGCCGGAGGCATCGCGCTGGCGATCGTCTATGCCGTCTTCGGCACCGTGGTCCTGGAGAGCCAGCTCACCCCCGAGACCGGCCCGGCCCAAGTGATCGAATCGATGCTAGAAGCGCTGATTGGGAACCCGACTCGATATCAGGCCCTTACCGAACGGGCGAGCTGGTTTGTCGACACGCTGCCGGTCGTCAGCTACGCGCTGGTGCTGCTCGCGCTGCTGACGCTTCTGCGGCCGGTCCTCGCTCCGCGCGCGGCGGCCACGGACCGCGAGCGTGTGCACCAGCTCTTGAAGGTGTGGGGCCGCAACCATATATCGCACCTGGCTGTCCACGGCGCCGAGAGCTACCACTGGTTCGACGATGAGGGCTGCATCGCTTTCTCACTGAAGGGTCGCACCGCCCTGGCCTTGGGCGACCCGATCTGTCCGCCGGCGCTTGCCAAACGCGGTTTGGAAGATTTCGTCGCCTACTGCGAGCGGCAGGACTGGATTCCGGCCTTCTACCAGGTTGACACTGAGCGCGAGTATCGAGACCTGGGTTTCGTTCTCGTCCCGATCGGCTCCGAGGCGCTGATCCAGACCTCGACCTTTGAGCTCACCAGCAAGGAGCGTCGCGAGCTGCGCTACTCGGTGAAGAGGTGCGAGAAAGAGGGCGTGCGGTTTGGCTTCGTGAGCGGTCCGGACGCCCTGGCCGAACACTCGCGCGAGCTGCATGAGGTATCGGGAACCTGGCTTCAAAGGCGTCGCGGTCCGGAGCTGAGCTACAGCCTAGGCACCCTGTCGACC
Organism: Chloroflexi bacterium 13_1_40CM_65_17; assembly: GCA_001917815.1. Classification (GTDB taxonomy): domain Bacteria; phylum Chloroflexota; class Dormibacteria; order Dormibacterales; family Dormibacteraceae; genus UBA10449. The sequence continues at coordinate 28,978 of MNES01000018.1, forward strand.
CTCGCCGATGCGGACATCACAGTCGGCCTTGCTTTTGCAGCCGGCGGGCGCCTCGAAGCGTTCGTAAGCTGGCTGCCGGGTGCCTGCCCGCAACGGATGGACGCTGGACCTCATGCGCCGGCGGCCGGACAGCGTTTACGGTGTGATGGAGTCCCTCATCGCTCACTCGATCGAAGAAGCAGCTCGTCGCGGCATCGTCGAGGTGAGCCTGGGCGTAGCGCCGCGCGTGATCGCTACAGGGGATACATCGGGTGCAATGGATCGCGCGCTCCGAACCATGTTCTGGGGCCTCGATCGGTTCCAGCGGAGCCGGACCCTCTACCACTTCAAGGCCAAGTTCAGCCCCTGCTGGGAGGATCGCTACCTCGCGATGCCGGGCGCCTCGACGCTGCCTGAAGTCCTGATCGCGCTGGTGCGCGCCCACGTGCCGCCCCTATCAGGGGCGGCGGTCTGGATCCGCCTCGGCGTTGGGCTCGCTCTTGCGGCCGGGCACTATCCGGCCTTCGCCCGCCTGATCCTTGCGTCAGGTCGTCTGTGGCTTGCGCTCTGCGACCTGCTGAGGGCTGCGAGTGACCAGCGTCACCGTTACCCCGACGACAAGTGCGATGGCGGCTGCGATCACAGTCTGCGGCTCGGGCAGGTGGATTCGCAGTGCGGTATCAAGCGAGTAGGCGCCCGGCCCGGTCAGCGCCAGCGCAGCCACGGCCGCCAGCAGCGCGAGGTTGAACTCGTAGCCGCCTTTCGTGTTCCAGAAGCCTTTCGGCAGGTGAACGGTGAGGATGGCGATGATCATCGAGCCGGCGATGGCCGCTGCGGCCACGGGCGTCAGCAGGCCAAGGGCGAGAAAGATGCCGCCGCCGAATTCGGCCAGGGCGGCGACCCAGGCCCAGGGGTCCGCGGGCCGGATGCGAAGGCTGTGGACGACCTGGGTCCAACGGGTCATCCCCGGTCCGCCCCACCAGCCGAACAGCTTCTGGGCGCCATGCCCAGCGAGGATGAGGCCGACCACCACACGAAGAATCAAGAGTCCAAACGCTGTCATTTCGATCCCCCCACGAATTAGTTGCCTACGCACATACCCAGGAGGGGCCGGCTTCAAAACGCTCCCGGTGGCCGGAATAGACTCTTGAATTCGGGCGCGGGCCTGTAGCTCAGCTGGTTAGAGCGGCCGACTCATAATCGGCTGGTCGATGGTTCGAGTCCATCCAGGCCCACCAATGGACTGGCGTAGCCGATTGGCGATAACCGTCGCGACCAAGGCGGCGTCTTCACCAACTCCTCCGATCAAGCCCGAGGCAAGTCTGGTCTGGAAGGGCAAGCCGACGAAGTAGAGGCCGGGCTCACCTTCGGCCACACCATCGGTGTGGCGGGGGAATCCATCGGCGCCGACGACCGCCATCCGGATCCACGAGTAGTCGCGCGCGAAACCTGTGCACCACACGATTGTGTCCGGCCGCGCCCGGCGGCCACCATCGAAGACCGGATTCCCATCATCGATGCCAACGATCCGAGGTGCTCGTTCGACACCGGCAGCGATCGCGTCGCCCATCTTGAGGCGAATGAGGGGAGCGCCATGCGCGAGCACCAGAGGCTTCATCCGACGACCCATCGGTGTTCGCACGGAGGCGATACGGTTTGCGTAGAACCAGAAGAACTTTCCGTTGAAGGCATATGTGATTGACGGGACGGCTCCAGTGCCGCGCCCGGCGAGAACCGTCCGATGGCCCGCCTGCGCCGCCTCGATCGCGATCTCGACTCCCGAGGTACCCGCGCCGACCACGAGCACCTCGCCCGTCAGCTGCGACGGATTCCGGTACTCGCCCGCGGACAGCTGCGTGATCGCGGGGTTGATGCCGGCCGCGAACGCGGGTACTTTGGGCCGCTGGTAGCCGGTCGCGACCACGACGTGATCCGCCGCGATCATTCCGCTGGTCGTTTCGAGCATGTACGAATCGCCCCGCCTAGCCAGGGTCAACGCACGGACGCCTGTACGGACCCGGAGGGCGCCGTCGCGCGCGTAAACATCCAGGTAGTCGGCCATCTCATCTTTGCCCGGGAAGCTGGCGGCCGGGGCCGGGAACTTCAGACCCGGAAGCCCGTCATAGCGCGCAGGCGTGAAAAGGCGCAGCGAGTCCCACCGCCGGCGCCACTGGTCGCCGATCCTTCGATCGGCCTCGAGAACTGTGTAGCTGACGCCCCTGGCGGCCAGCCCGTGCGCGGTGGCAAGGCCGGCCTGGCCTCCACCGACTATCACCGCCTGCACTCTCGCCAACTCGCCCATCTCAGCCTCCAATTCAGCTCCGCTGTAGTCATTGCAGTGATACTGCAGTTAGTGTGGTGGTACTGTAGGCGCCGGCATGAAGGAAGTCAAGACTGGCCGCGTTCCACTTCGTCAGCGGCAAGCGCTGGAGACTCGCCGCGCGATCGCCCATGCTGCGCGGTCCCTATTCGCCGAGCGCGGCTACGCGGCTACCAGCATTGAAGCCGTCGCCGACGAGGCGGGGGTCGCTGCTCGAACCGTGTACGCAACCTTCGGGACGAAGAAAGTGATTCTGGGTGCCATCTGTGAAGAGTGGCTGGCCGAAGCAGGCGTGATGGAATCGGTAGTCGAGAGCATGCAAGAACCGGATCTGCGCCGGCGCCTCGCCCTGGTCGCCCGTTCGAGCCGGCGTCAATGGGAGTCTGAGCGCGGCGTCAGGGCAATGCTCGAAGGTGCTGCGGCATCAGACGCCGAGGTGGCGAGGATGCTGGCCGGCTGGAAAGAGGATCGAGCCCGCTCGCTTCATTCCCTTGTCGTCGGCGTTGAGGGCGACCTCCGGAGTGACATCGACCCCGAACGTGCGGGTGCCATCATCCGTGCTCTGACCGGCGCCGAAGTTTACGGGGAGCTGATCGTCGGTGAGGGCTGGAGTACGGACGAATACGAGCTTTGGCTTGCAGGTCTGCTTGCCGACCTGCTTGCTCGCCCGCAGTAGCGACAGAACTCGCTTGACCACGTCCCGCTTCGGGTGCGAGACTCGCCTGAATTGATTCGGGCTGTCTACTCGGACGGGCTCCTCGATCCCGCCACGGGTGAGACCACGCGCGAAGCCGTCGTCCTGATCGAGGACGGACACGTAACACGTGCGGGAAAGCGCGCGTCTGCTCCGATGCCGCGCGACGCCGAGGCCATCGATGCATCCGGCCTCACGATCCTGCCTGGGCTCATCGACTGCCATGTCCACCTCACCTCGCTCGGTGAAGGCCTCGATTTCGCCCGCGAGCTCACAACACCCCCGACCATGGAGCTCATGCGGGCGGTCCGCGCCGCGCGCTTGACGCTCGAGGCCGGCTTCACCGCCGTGCGCGATGCCGCCGGTTCGCCGGCGGGAATCAAGATGGCCATCGACGCCGGCTACTTTCCAGGGCCGCGCATGTTCGTGACCATCAGCGCCCTGAGCCAGACTGGCGGCCACACCGACGCGCACTTCATGTGCGGCGCGGACCTTGACATTCCGCTGCCCGACCGGCCGTACATGGTGGTCGACGGGGTGGAGGCGATGCGCCTGCGCGTCCGCGAGGTCATCCGGGCCGGGGCCGACTGGATCAAGCTCTGCACCTCTGGGGGCGTCCTGTCGCCCGGCGACCAACCGCACCACTCGGCGCTCACCCTCGACGAGATCCGCGCCGCAGTCGAGGAAGCCGCGACTCAGGGCCGCAAAGTGATGGCACACGCCCAGGCAAACGCCGGCATCAAGAACGCGTTGAAGGCGGGTGTCGCCACCATCGAGCACGGCATCTGGCTCGACGGCGACGCGATCGAGATGATGCTCGATGGCGGCAATGCGCTGATACCGACGCTCGTCGCGCCGCAATGGGTCATCAGGCACGCGGGGTCAGGCAAGATGCCGGCTTACGCGGCCGACAAAGCACGCGATGTCGTCAACGACCACACGACAAGCATCCGGATGGCGGTCGAGGCCGGTGTGAAGATCGCATTCGGTACCGACACCGGAGTCGGGCCGCACGGCAGCAACGGCGAGGAATTTCTGCTCATGCGCCAGCTCGGCATGGAGCCCATCGACTGCATTCGCTCCGCGACCACCGTCGCCGCGCAGACGATCGGCATGAAAGGCGTCGGAACTCTCGCGCCCGGCGCGTGGGGCGACCTCATCGGTGTCCCCGGTGATCCGCTCGCGGATCTGACCCTTCTGTCGAATCCTGACAATGTTCACCTTGTGGTCAAAGGCGGCGAACTGGTCAAATCTCTGAGGTGAGGCTCGACTGGGCGCTGCTGGCAAACGCCGCCGAAAGTCCGCCCAACGGTCTCGTCTACATCCTGGGCGCGGGCATCGACACGCTGTGGCGTGAACAGTTCCCGGCACCGTTCGGTGGCGCCATGGTCCTGCGCGTTCTGTCGAGCAGGCTCGAATCCGAGCGACAGCACAAGGTGGAGGTTCACTGCAGCGATGAAGATGGCAAAGCGGTTTTGCAGCAGCCCGTGGTCCTCGGCCTACCGCCTCGCACCGTCCACAGCGATCACCCGCCGGGATGGGATCTCGCCGCGAACATTGTGATCAACCTCGCCGGCGTGCCGATCCCAAAGCCTGGCCTCTATCGATTCGAGATCCTCATCGACGATCAGCAGGTACGCACGCTGCCATTTCGCGCCGTACAGCCGGCGCGGAGCGACTCATGACCCAGTGGCTGATCAGCCTGGTCGGCACGTGGGGCTACCCTGCGATCTTCGTCACGATGACCGGGGAGAGCGCCGGCCTGCCCATTTCCAGCGAGATCGTCGTCCCGCTCGGAGGCGCACTGGCGTCGCAGGCCAAGCTCAACTTCATCCTGGTCGTGCTCGTATCCAGCCTTGCCAACCTGACCGGTTCGCTGGTCGCCTTCTGGCTAACTCGCCGCTTTGGCGAGCGGGCCGTGCTCAGCCGCTTCGGGCGCTGGATGGGCTTGAGCAGGGGTCACCTCCGGCTGGCCAACCGGTTCTTCGAGCGATTCGGGCTGTGGGCCGTCTTCGTCGGCCGTTTGCTCCCGATCGTGCGGACCTACATCTCATTCCCGGCGGGAGTTTCCAGGATGGGCTACGTGTGGTTCACGATCGCCACCATGGCCGGAGCCATCCCCTGGAACTTCGCGCTGGCATACGCCGGCTACAAGCTCGGCCAGCACTACGAGACCGTGGCCGCGACTCTCACCCCATTCGTCATTCCGATAGCGATCGGCGTCGTGATCCTGCTGGCCGTCGCGTGGTGGTTCGGCCGCAAGCTTGGCGAAGAAGAGGAGAAGATCCTGACCCCGAAGCCGACCGAGCTCTAGTCGAGACTTACCTTCGCGATCGGCTGGCCGGGCGAGACCGGGTCGCCTTCCTCGAGCAGCAGCTCCTCGACCACCCCGCTCACCGGCGATGGAATCTCGGCGTTGACCTTGTCCGTGAGCGCTTCGAGAAGCGTCTCGCCCTCATTGACGTGATCGCCCTTCTTCTTGCTCCATGCGCCGATCGTGATCTCCTCCGCGCCCTCGAGGTCCGGCATCACAATCTCGCGAGAACTCACGCGTTAATTGTCCGTCAGGCCAGGGAAACGACGTCGAGCAAGTCTTCTTCCCAGTAATCGAGGCGGCCTTCGGGCATGAACAAAACGCGTCCCGGCCTCAGCGCCTCGACGAACTCCGGGTCGTGACTGACGATCACCATCGTGCCGGGCCATTCCGCCAACGCATGGGCGACTCCGGTCCGCGATGGCGGATCGAGGTTGTTCGTCGGTTCGTCGAGCAGCAGCAGATTGTGGCGTCCGGCCACCAGCTGAGCCAGGGCCAGCTTTGTCTTCTCACCGCCCGACAGCGTCCCGGCATCCTGGCGCGCGATGTCCCCGGTGAGGCTGAAGGTGCCCAGCAGCGCGCGCAGCATGCGTTCCTCGGCGTCGGACTGCTCGCGCATGTGGGCCAGGACGGACATGCCGGCCCGGATGCCCTCGTGCTCCTGCGCGTAGTAACCCAGGGATGCGTTGTGGCCGAGGCGAAACGTGCCCGATGTCGGTTGAGTCTGCGACGCGAGGATTCGCAGCAGGCTGGTCTTGCCGGCGCCGTTGAGCCCCATCACCAGCAGGCGTTGGCCCCGCTCGACCTCGAAGGTGACGTCCTTGAAGACGAGCGGGCCACCATAGCCTTTCGCCAGCTTGTCCACCGTCAGCGCGACGCGACCGCCGTGTGGCGGATCTGGAAAG
>MNES01000042.1:0-13034 GCA_001917815.1 Chloroflexi bacterium 13_1_40CM_65_17
GAGGTCCTCCCCGGTGTCAAGCAGACCATCGCGGTGGCGTCTGGAAAAGGCGGTGTCGGCAAGTCCACGGTGGCCGTCAACATCGCCGCCGCTCTGCGCAAGGCGGGTGCCGACGTCGGCCTGCTCGATGCCGATATCTACGGTCCTTCCGTCCCCGCCATGACCGGATCCCGCAGCGTGCCCGAGCAGGTCAACGGCCATCTGCTGCCGATCGACGCTCATGGCCTCAAGGTGATGTCCTTCGGTCACATCTACCCCGGCGACCAGCCCACCATCTATCGCGGGCCGATGGTGGGCAAGGCGATCGAGGCGATGATGACGCAGGTCGACTGGGGCCGCCTCGACTACCTGGTCATCGACCTCCCACCCGGCACGGGCGACGCGTCGCTCACGCTTGCCCAAGCCATTCCCCTCACCGGGGTGGCGATCGTCTGCACGCCGCAGGATGTCGCCACGGACATCGCGGTCAAAGCCCTGCAGATGTTTCGCAAGCTGAACGTCACGCCGCTCGGACTCATCGAGAACATGAGCTGGTACGTGTGCCCGAGCTGCGGACACCGCCACGAGATCTTCAGCCACGGCGGCGCGGAGGCCGCCGCGCAGCGGTTGGGCGTGCCCTTCCTCGGCGCCGTGCCCCTCGAAGAGTCGATTCGCGAGGATGCCGACAGGGGAACGCCGGTGGTCATCTCGAGACCCGACTCAGCCGGAGCGCGCGCCTTCACGGAGATCGCCTCGCAGGTCGCGGCGCGCACGTCGATCCAGTCGTTCCGCCAGCTGCCCGTCATCAACGTCCGGTAAGCGCGACCCTGAAAGACCCGGACCCGTTTCCGCTCACGGTCGACGTCGATCGCGAACGCCAGGTGATGATCATCGCCTGGGAGGATGGGCATCGCAGCAGCTACTCGGGCGAGCGACTTCGATGGGCCTGCCCGTGTGCGGAGTGTCGCGGCGAGGCTGGAGTCCCCGGACGTCTGGCTCGGCTCAAGAGCCTCGAACCTAATGAGCTGCGGGTGCAGGATGTCGCGCTCGTCGGCCAGTACGCGCTTCAAATCGCATTCGAGAATGGGCACTCGACCGGCCTCTACACCTTCTCGCTTTTGCGAGCGATGTGCGAATGCGCCGAGTGCCAGGCCAAGAGGTCGTCCTCCTAGTCGAGCGCCCATCGTGGGATAATCCCGGCGCTCCGTTGTCGCTACCCACGTCCCTGCAGGAAACCGAGCCCTGGACCCACGAGGCACCCGCGCGAATGCGCACCAGGCGCAAACGCCGGATCACACGGCGAGGTTGGATCGCGTTTGGCGCGCTCATCGCGATCTTGCTGACCGCCGGGGGCGGCGTTCTCGCCTTCGAGAATGCCCTTCCCACCTCGGTCAATCTCAACCTCAAGAATGGCGACCAGGACGTCCCCACCTACACGCGACTCGTGTTCAGCTTCAGCCGGCCGGTGGCGCTCAGCGCCATCCAGAGCGCGCTCTCCATCACGCCTGCCACGGACGGGACGCTGGCTGACGTTTCCGCTCAAAAGCAGTACACGTGGTCACCCGCGAAGGCGTTGGCCGACCTCACGGTCTACACGGTGACCTTGGGCCCGATCACCGACACGAGCCACCACCGCATCCCCGGTGGACGCTGGACCTTCACCACCAACATCGTGCCGCGAATCATGACCGTGACCGCCGGCGCGACCGCGCTGACCGATGGCGTCGAGATCGATCCCGGCACGCCGCTGACCGTCAACTTCAACGACGCCATGGAGCCGATCACCATCAAGGTCACGATTGGGACCCAGCAGGCCGATCTCAAGTGGGCGGCGGACTTCCGTAGCGCCACGATCTCGACGCAGGGATTCCCAACGGGACCTCTCGTTCTGCAAATGGGCCCTGGCGGAAGGGATCAGACCGGCCACCACGTGCCGGGAACATTCACGTTGAAATCCGGCATGTACTACCACGATCACGAGCACCGCACCCCGCTGAGGTTCCCAGCGTTGATCCAGGTGCCAAACGACTATTACGCACGCGACCAGAACGGCCTGCAGGCGGCCGATGTCGTTTTCGAATATCTCGCCGAGGGCGGCATCACACGCTGCACCGCGATTTTTCAGAACGCACCCGACCTGATCGGCCCGATGCGTTCCAGTCGTTTCATCTCGCTGAAGATCGCGCGCCATTATCGCGGCCTGCTCTTCCAATCGGGTGAGTCCGCTGCAACGCGCGCTCGCGCCGCTTCGGATCCTGTACCGCAGTTCTTCGACACCATCGGATACACGTACCGCACCGACGCGCGGAACGCGCCGGATAACCTCATGATCAACGCGAGCGGCGTGGTGGCGGCGGAAAATCTCTACTCCGGCATCCCCACCTTCACGCTGCCGAAGGCACGACCAGACCTCAGCGGCGGCGGCGGCGGCACCCCCGTCCCTGTCGACGAGCACTACTCCGTCTACACCTACGATCCCGGCACGGGCACTTATCAGAAATCAGAGGAAGGCCACGCGTATCAGGACGCCAGCCTCCACCAGCCGCTCCGAATCGAGATGTTGATCGTCTTTCACACCGCCGAGCGGCTCGTCAATGTCGGCGACGGTCATGGAGCCCACATCCACGACTTCGACATGGACTCCGGCGGCCGCGTGCAGATCTATTACAAAGGCCTGGGCTACAACGGATCGTGGGCCTCGCCTGACGGCCACGGGCCGCTGTCGTTCACGCTCGACAGCGGACAGGCGGTGACACTGCCGCCTGGCCTGGTCTGGGTCGACGTCGTCGCTTAACCCTCCCCGCTCCGCCGGGAGGTCGGCCCGGCCCAAAGGGTGCCCGGCCGGGTGCGGAGGCTCAAGCCCGCGCGGCGTCCTTGAGTGAGCTGACGTACGCGGCGGCCGCGACCGCCGCCGTCGTGCCGTCGCCGACCGCGGTCGCGATCTGCTTGGTCAGCTGCGCGCGCACGTCGCCCACCGCCCAGATCCCCGGCTCCGATGTCATCAGGTTGCGGTCCGTGATGAGGTAGCCCGCCTCGTCGTGGTCGACATGAAACTTGAAGAGACCCGAGTTGGGAACGAATCCGATGAAGATGAAGACCCCTCCGACTGGCAGCTCCTTGTCCTTGCCGAACTGCTCGTACTTGACCGCCTGCACCTTCCCGTTGCCGACGATCTCCTTGACCCCCGCCTCCAGGATGAACTCGATCTTCGGGTTCGCGCGCGCGCGGTCGATGAGAATCGGCTGGGCGCGGAGCTGGTCACGGCGGTGCAGGATGTACACCTTCTTCGCGTAGCGCGTGAGAAACTCACCCTCCTCGACAGCCGCGTCTCCGCCGCCCACGACAGCCAGCTCCTCACCCTTGAAGAACGCGCCATCACAAACCGCGCAGTAGCTGACACCCCGTCCCCAGAATTCCTTCTCTCCGGCGACGCCGAGGTACCGCGGCAGGCCGCCCGCCGCCATGATCAGCGCAGGCGCCCGAAACTCATCGCCGGACTCCAGCCGGACGACTTTGGCGTCCCTTTCCTTGTCGATCTCCTTCACCGGCTCGAACTCGCGAACCTCGAGGCCGAATTTGCGCGCGTGGTCGCCCATCTTGGTGGCCAGCTCGGTGCCGAGGATGGATTCAAACCCGGGGTAGTCCTCGACCAGCTCGGTGTTCAGCAGCTGGCCCCCGAGCGGGCCGCGGTCCAGGAGGAGGGTCTTGAGGTTCATCCTGGCCGTGTACAGGCCGGCCGCCAGCCCGGCCGGGCCGCCGCCAACGATGACCACGTCGAAATTGCTCATTGCATCAAGTTCAAGTGCAGCAGGGGCTGTCGGTATTCCTCAGGCCCCGGCAGGGCACGATCCCTAGCCAAACTTGAATTGGGCGCCGTAGCCGCCACGGGGGCTGTGGCAGGAGATGTTGTCGAACGGACAGCCGATCGAGCAAGCCCCGCATTCGATGCAGTTGCCAAAGCTGACCACCGTCTTCTTCTGCTCCTCGCTCCACTCGTAAACGCCCGCCGGGCAGAAATGGGTGCAGTACTTGCCCTTGCAGTCGTTGGCGCATACCGCCTGGTCGATGATCTCGATGTGGGGGCGCCCAGTGTCCTCTTTGTACTTGACCGTGAAGAGCTTCTCGGTGAGCTTCTGCATGCCTACCTGCGCAGTCTATCCGGCGCCGAAGCGTTCCCAGACCCGGCACATCAGACGGATCGTGTTGAGGTAATCGGCGGCGTGGATGTTCTCGTTGGGCGCGTGGATGCGGTTGTCCGGCCGGCCGACGCCAACCGGCAGCACGGTGGGCACTCCCAGGTCGGCCACCACTGGATGCATGGGGCCGGTGGCCTGCATGAACGGCCAGAGGACAGGCTCGCCGTGAAGGTCCCGGACGCAGTCGATCACGCTGCGGGCAACATCAGAGCTCGGGTCTGAACGCGCCGGCTTCTCGCCGTCGTGCCAAACGATCTCGACCTTCTCGAAGCCGTGCATGTCCAGATGCTTACGCAGGCGGGCGAGGAGGTCTTCGGGGTCCTGGTCCGGGATGAGGCGAAAGTCCAGCTTGGCAGTCGCTTCGGCCGGCAGGACGGTCTTCGATCCCGGTCCCTGGTAGCCCGTCGTGATCCCCGCGATGTTGCATGTAGGTGTGAAGAGAAGCTGCTCGATGACGTGCTCGGGGCTCGGATCCCGGATCAGGCGTTCAAAGCCGACCAGCTTCTTCCGCTGAGCGATCTCAGGGTCTATCCGGGCCATCATCTGCCGGTCGGCGTCGGTGGGCTCGACCACGCGCTCATAGAAGCCGTCGATGCGGATATTCATCTCCTGGTCGCGCAGGCTGGCAAGCGCCTCGATCAGGTACATCGGCGCAGACGGATAGATGGACGCAAAGCCTGAATGCTGGTCGAAGTCGAGGAGCTTGACGCGCAGCTGCACATAAAGGAGACCGCGGCAGCCGAACTGAAGGGTTGGCCGCCCCGCGTCGTCGAACGATGCGCCCGATTCCCACAGGCAGCCCTCGGCGCGCAGCTTGTCGGCATGCTTGTGAGCGATCTTCTCGAAGGTCTTGGAGCCGATCTCCTCCTCCCCCTCGACGAGGAACCGCAGCGTGAGCGGGATCGAGCCGAGCCCCTTGAGCGTCTCCAGCGCGTGGATGCGCGCCATGACATCCGCTTTGTCGTCGGCGACCCCGCGGGCGATGATTCGCCCGTCCTTCTCGACCGGCTTGAACGGGTCCGAGTCCCACAGCTCGATGGGGTCCACCGGCTGAACGTCGTAGTGCTGGTAAAGCAAGAGCCTTCGGCGTCCGGCGCCGGTCACCTCGGCGTAGAGCGCGGGCATGCCGCCCTCGTCCAATGTCTCCACTCGATCTGTGAAACGGGCCAGGCGATTGGCGATCCAGTCGCGAGCCGGCTTGACCGCGTCCAAGCCGTTTACCGAAACGCTCGGAATGGAGCAGAGCTCTTCGAGCTCACTGATGAAGCGGCGGGAGTTCTTCTCGATGTACTCGTCGACGGCGCTGGTTGAGATCACTGGTCAATTGTTTCACCACCTGTAACCTAGTCTCATGGCCGGCAGCGAATTCCACTTCTCCCCCCGGCCGAACCGCGCCGGTGAGATCAGGTGGCGCGGGTGGTCCGAGGGTGCGTTCGAAGACGCGCGCAAGCTGGATCGCCCGATCCTCCTTTCTATATCCGCGGTGTGGTGCCACTGGTGCCACGTCATGGACGAGACCACCTACTCGGACGCTGGCGTCATCGACCTCATCAATCGCGAATACGTCCCCATCCGCGTTGACAACGACCTGAGACCCGACATCAACCAGCGTTACAACATGGGCGGCTGGCCGACCACGGCATTCCTCACGTCCTCGGGAGAGATCCTCACCGGCGCCACCTACCTCCCGCCCGACCAGATGACCGATGCGTTGGGGCGTGTCGCCGGCTACTACCGCACGCACCAGCCCGACATCGCCAACCGCGTGCTGGAAGGAAAAAAGCGCGCGGGCTCCGCGGTCGCGCGCAGCGTCGGGACGCTCGACGGGGGAGCGGTGGACGCCATCCTCGACGCGGTCAAGAACGCTTACGACGCGGAGTACGGCGGTTTCGGATCCGCCCCGAAGTTTCCTCAGACCGACGCGATCATGCTGCTGCTGGAGCAGGCCCTGCTGCGCTCGGACTCCGAGCTGCGGGCAATGGCGACGCACACGCTCGAGCGAATGGCCGGCGGCGGCACGTACGACCACGTCGAAGGCGGTTTCTTCCGATACTCGACCACCCAGGACTGGAGCGTGCCCCACTTCGAAAAGATGTTGGAGGACCACGCGGGACTCGTCGGCGCAGTGGCGCTGGCCGGCTTGCCAGACATGCTCGATCAAACCACCGGCTATCTGGACCGGGTGCTTCGCGATCCCGCGACCGGCCTCTATGCGGGAAGCCAGGACGCCGACGAGGACTATTACTCGCTCGACGCCGCCGGCCGCGCTCGGTCGACCGCTCCCTACGTCGATCGCCGCGTCTACACGTCGTGGAACGCCGCGTTGGCGGTTTCCTACCTCGATGCCGCGATCCGGTGCGAGCGGCCCGCGCTGCGCGAGCACGCAGGCGCGCTGCTGCAGCGCCTGTTCGCGGACCGCTACCAACCTGGCAGAGGCCTCGAGCACGCGGAAGGCGTGGCCGGGCAGCTGCCTGACCAGGTGTGGGGGCTGTGGGCGGCGGTTCGCGCGCACCAGGCCCGCCTGGGCGGTGACTGGCTGGCGAGGGCTCGCGATATCGCCCGGCACCTCGAGGATCGCTACGCGGATCCTGAGCTCGGCGGCTACTTCGACCACGCCGGGACGGACCAGCTCGGCCGTTTGAGCGAGCGCATCAAGCCGCTCGCGGAGAACTCGATCGCGGCCATGGCTTTGATGGAGCTGGACGAGCTGGTGGGTGATCCCGAACAGCCCTATGTCGCCAGCGCCCGCCGCGCGCTCGAGTCGGTGGCAGCCCTCCCACGCCAATACGGCCTCATGGCGTCGGTATTCGCGCGGGCCCTCGACCGGCTGCGGCACAGGATCAAGGTGAGCACCGGCAATGCCGGGTTGGCTCGCGCCGCGATGCTCGCGCATCCGTACGCCGTGATCGAGCCCAACACGCTCCAGAGCGCCGTGGTGTGCGTCGGGACCATATGCTTGGCGCCGGTGTCGACACCAGCTGCGCTCAGCGAGGCGATCCAGGAAGCACGCCACACGCGTGCCTGAGTCTCGGCGCCATTTCTCCCGGCGCGTCAACAGAGCTCTAGACGACCCGAAGCTCGAGCGCGCGCTCATCCACGCGATGACCGGCCTCCGCAGCCGTCGCGACGCGGCGTTCAGGAGCTTCGATTTCGCCACCGGCCGCGCCGACTTGAAGCAGCGCCGCCGCGCCAACCTCGAGCGATTGCCGGAGCTGATCGAGCGTTTCACCGAGCGGCTGGAGGCGGTAGGGGGCAAGGCCCACTTCGCCAAAGACGCAGCCGCGGCGCGGGAGATCATCGGTCAGATCTGCTGGAACGCGGCCGGCGGGCAGCGCCGTCCGATCGTGACCAAGGTCAAGTCGATGGCGGGCGAGGAGATCGAGCTCAATCCCTACCTCGAGTCGCTCGGCATGGAGGTCGTGGAGACGGATCTCGGCGAGCGGATGGTTCAGCTCACCAACACCCATCCATCACACCTGATCGCCCCTGCGATCCATCTCACCAAAGAGGATGCCGCACGCGTTTTCGGGACTGAGCCGACTGTGGAGGCGATCCAGGCTCATGCGCGCGAGTCGTTGCGGCAGAAGTTCATCGCGGCCGCCGTCGGCATAAGCGGCGCCAACATGGCGATCGCCGAGACGGGCACCATCGTGCTCGTCACCAACGAAGGCAACGCGGATCTCACCACGACGCTGCCTCCGGTGCACATCGCCCTGTTCGGGATCGACAAGATCGTGGCGTCGCTCGACGACGCCGTGGCGATGCTGCGCATGCTGCCGCGCAGCGGAACCGGACAGATCATGACCAGCTACGTCAACTGGATCACCGGGCCGTCCCGCTCCGCTGACATCGAGCAATCGCTGACGATCGGAGTCCACGGGCCGCGCGAGATGCACTGCGTGATCCTCGACAACGGCCGCGAAGAGATGCGCGCCGATCCTCTCTTTCGTGATGCCCTCACCTGCATCAGGTGCGGGGCATGCTCGAATGCGTGCCCGCCGTTCATGGCCGTGAGCGGCCACCAGTTCGGACACATCTACAACGGCCCGATTGGCCTTGTGCTCACGCCTTTTCATCACGGTCTCGATGAAGCCGACCTGCCGAACACGCTCTGCACGCAGTGCAACGCGTGCCAAGAGATATGCCCGGTCGACATCCCCCTTCCGCGCCAGATCCTCGAACACCGCCGCAAGGGGCGCAAGTCGTTGCGAAAGCAAGCGCTCCTTGGCGTCTGGGAGCGGCCTGGGCTCGCGGACCGCCTGCTTCGCGCCGGAGCGCCATTCAGCGGGCTTGTGCCCGGGACGCCACGACTGGCCCGGGTGCCGTATCGGGATGTGGCGCCGGAAAGCGACGGCACCACGCCGAAGGCCGGCCAGACGGAGGGAGAGCCACTCACGATCTTTGCCTCGTGCATGGTCGACCGCATGCTTCCCGCATCCGCGGTCGCGCTCCAGCGCATCGCGGAGGCAGCGGGCTACAAGGTTGGATTTCCCAAGGGTCAGTGGTGCTGTGGGCTAATTGCAGCCAACGCCGGCGACTTCAAAGGCGCCAACAAGTTGAATACAAGCCTCGCTGGAGCCCTCCGAGATTCAAAGGGGTTGATCGTCACCCCGTCGGCATCGTGCTTCGGCGCTTTTACGATCGACGCCCCCGATTGGGGCGCCCCGGAGGATGAACCGCTCCGCGCGCGCTTCCGCGACTCGACGCGTTTCGCTCTCCAGTTGCTCGCCAACCGGCCTGAGCTGCTGCGCACCGATCAGATGAGCCTCAAGATCGCGTACCACGACTCCTGCCAGACGCTGCGCCAGCTCGGACTCAAGAGCGAGCCTCGCCAGCTGCTCGACCTGGCCGGCTACGAGGTGGAGAACATCCCCGACATCGCCAACTGCTGCGGCTTCGGCGGCACGTTCAGCCTCGAATGGCCGCGGGTGGCAGAACGGCTGGCCGAGTGGAAGCTCGATGCGATCGCCAAGACCGGTTGCACCGTAGTGGCTTCAGACAACCCGGGTTGCCTCATGCACATCACCACCGCTGCGCGCAAACGGGGGATGGAGCTGCGCGTTGCGCACGTGCTCGAGCTGGTTGCCGAACACCTGGCCTAGTCGGCCATACTGGAAGTCGCCGCAACGCATTCACAGTCCAGCGCGTTAACAACAAACATGGCCATCCTCGAAACGATCAACTCGCCCGCAGATCTCCGCCGCCTCGATCAATCGCAGCTGGCGAAGCTTGCCGAAGAGGTGCGCGCCTTCCTGGTCGAACAGACGTCCAGGACCGGCGGCCACCTCTCCCCCAACCTCGGCGTTGTCGAGCTGACCTTTGCGCTGCACCGCGTTTTCGAGAGCCCAAAGGACGCGATCGTGTGGGACACCGGTCACCAGGCGTACGTACACAAGATCGTCACCGGTCGGGCCCGCGATTTCGAGCGGCTCCGCCAGGCGGGTGGGCTGTCCGGCTACCCGTCCCGCAAGGAGTCTGAGCACGACCTGGTCGAGAACAGCCACGCCTCCACCTCACTGAGCTACGCGCTCGGGATCGCCGAGGCGCGGCTGCGCGCCAAATCCGATGGGTACGTGATCGCGGTCATCGGCGACGGCGCCCTGACCGGCGGCATGGCATACGAGGCTCTCAACCAGATCGCCCACCTGCAGCCGCCCAACCTGATAATCGTCATCAACGACAACGGCCGCTCATATGCTCCGACTGTCGGCGGCCTCGCGCGGCACCTGTCGCAGCTTCGCATCGATCCGCGCTACGAGCGGATCAAGGTCGAGATCTCTCGCCTTCTGCGCGATCTGCCGTTGGTCGGCTCGACGGCCGACCAGGCCGCGTATCGCGTGAAGGAGGGTCTGAAGCAGCTCCTTCAGCCTTCGACCGTCTTCGAAAGCCTGGGCATCAAGTACGCGGGGGTTGTCGACGGTCACGACGAAGCCGAGCTCGAGGCTGTTTTCTCACGCGCGAAGAAACTCCGATCGCCGGTCGTGGTGCACGTGGTCACCGAAAAGGGACATGGCTACGGCCCGGCGGTCGAAGACGAGATCGACAAGCTGCACGGAGTCAGCGCGTTCGATCCATTGACCGGTCGCGCGCGCTCCACCGACATCACGTACACGGATGTTTTCGGCGAAGCTCTGATGACCGCTGCGACTCGGCGGCCCGAGGTGTGCGCGATCACTGCGGCGATGGCGTCCTCGACGGGACTGCTCAATTTCGCGAAGGAATTTCCTGACCGGTTCTTCGATGTCGGCATCTGCGAGCAGCATGCGGTCACGTTCGCGGCTGGGTTGGCGATGGCGGGCATGAGACCTGTGGTCTGCATCTACTCCACGTTCCTGGCTCGCGCCTTCGACCAGACGATCATGGACGTGGCCCTGCACAAGCTCCCGGTCGTGTTCGTTATCGATCGCGCCGGGGTGACCGGGCCAGATGGCTCGTCTCACCACGGAGCGTTCGACCTCTCATTCCTTCGCCTGATTCCGAACCTCAAGGTGGCAGCCCCTTCGGACGCCACCGAGCTGTGTGCCCTGCTCGAGACCGCGCTGGCGTCGGATGGCCCGGTCGCGATCCGGTATCCGAAGGGTCCAGTTCCATCGACACCGGATCTACCGGTTGAGCCACTACCCGTAGGCCGCTGGGAGGAATTGCGCAAAGGTTCGGATGCGGCCATCTTTGCCGTCGGGCGCATGGTCGAGATCGCGAGCGAAGCGGCCGAGCGCCTGGCTTTGCAGGGAATCGAGTGCACCGTGGTCAACGCACGGTGGGTGAAGCCGGTGGATCCGCGGATCGTGGATTGGGCGAGGCGCCACCCGATCGTGATGACCGTCGAGGACAACGTCGGCAGCGGAGGCTTCGGCGGTGCGGTGCTCGAGGCGTTGGCGCCGCACGGGTTGGCTGGTCGCGTGCGGATGCTGGCGCTTCCCGATGAGTTCCTGCCTCAAGGCAAAGCGGCGGACATCCTGAGGGAGCACGGACTCGACGCAGCGGGCATCGCCCAGTCCACATACAGGGCCATCAAAGGCACCGTCCGCAGCGAGACCGCGAGCGATTCCTAGAGCGACGTGGCCTGTAGGCCTGGCTTCGCCAGGCCGTCTAACCCGCATACAGCATGTCGCCTTGCGTCGCAAGGCGTGCATTTCGTAAATCACATCAGCGGGAAAGAGAGCAGCGGCGCGCGAAGCGCGCCGCGATGAGAGGGAACCGGCAGGTTCCCTCTTATTCTTTAGAGTTTCTTGCGACCGGCGAAGCCCTCGCCGACACGGTGCCAGTGCTCAACCCGCTCCTCGCCAAGCTTCCAGCAGAGCTCCACCAGCTCACCGTCCCGGTATGAAGGAAAGTCGATGAGGCCCTCGAGGGGCCCTTTGAGCTGAATCCCCATGCCGTTCAGGCTTGCCACGGCCTTGAGCAGCTCGAGCTCGGCACCGCCAACCGCATCGCGAGCCTGTTGATGCCGGTCGCGGTCCTCCGCGGCGGCGGTCGGTCGTTTCGATTCGTACTCGGCGATTCGTGCCTGATCCTCGAGCTCCGGCAGGAGCGCGGACAGCTCGGCGATCTGGGCGACGATCCTCCGCACGCGGGGCAACTCGTTGTTCGCCTCCTCGACGGTGTACGTGCGGAGCCTCTGCACGGCTCAACGATATAGCAGCAGACTTGCCGCATGAACACGATCGACGCACAAGACATGCGGCGCCGGATCGACGCGGCAATGGTCGCGCGCATGGCGACAGTCAATCGTGACGGGGGTCCCCACATCGTCCCGATCACGTTCGCGCTTGGCGAGGATGCACTGTACTCGGCGATCGACTTCAAGCCGAAGAAGACGACCGACCTCCAGCGCCTCCGCAACATCGAGGCCAATCCCAAGGTCTCGGTGCTCGTCGATCACTATGAGGGCGACTGGACCAAGCTGTGGTGGGTGCGCGTGGACGGCAGCGCGCGCATCGTGATCGACGGCGCGGACTTCGAGCGAGCCATCGCGCTGCTGACTGAGCGATACCAGCAATATCGGTCCGCCCGACCCGAGGGCCCGGCGGTGGTGATAGCAATCGATAGGATGACCGGCTGGTCCGCATGGTAAACCCCCGGCGTTAAGGCGGCCCGCCCGCACCTAGAATCGAGCGTGTCCGAGCAGCGCAAGGTCGCCACGATCCTGTTCGCCGATGTAGTCGGATCCACACGCTTCGACCGCCCGCTCGACGGCGCGTACGTAGTGTGCTGTATCAGGTCGGTGCCCTCCGACACCTCGCGGATGACCACATGTACCAGCACCGACCGGCCGAAGCCGCGGAGTGCCTGGACCGAGCGCTGGAGCTGAGCCAAGCCAGCGGCGAGAGGTGGAATCGAAGCGAGTTGTCCGGGATGCGAGCCCGCGCCGCGCTCGAGATGGGAGACCTTCCGGCGGCCGATGAACTGATCGATCGTGCCATCGCTTGGCTTCGGGAATACGACGTAACGGCCATCTCTGAAGTCCAGCAGTCGCTGGGCATGATTCGCGCCGCCCAGGGACGCGAACAGGAGGCCGAGTCCGCCCTGCGCTGGAGCCTGGAAGTGTTCAGCGCCACACAATTCAACTGGAACAAGGTCGACCCGGCGCTGGCGCTGGCTCGGTTCCTTGCGAAACGCGGTGACGCAGACGAAGCCAGCGAGCTGATCGACACATATGAGAGTTGGGCGCATGACCGCGGCATTGTCCTGTGGGACCGCGAATTCGAGGAAATCAGGGCTCTGATCGCCGGCTGATAGTCACTGACACTTGACGAGACGGGACGTCTTGTCTAGTATCGTTTCAGATGGCGCCGCAGACTCGTGAGCGCATCCTCGTCGGAGCGCGCGGGCTGCTGGCCAGGGGAGAAAAACCGACTG
>MNES01000042.1:13166-21513 GCA_001917815.1 Chloroflexi bacterium 13_1_40CM_65_17
CTCCCGAGCCCCGCTCTACCGCCTCTTCCCCGGCAAGCCCGCTCTCTTCAGCAGCCTGCTGAGAACCTATTCGCCGCTCGAGCCCGTCAGCAGCCTTGTCAGCGCGATGCGAGACCAGACGCCTGATGTGGTGATGCCCGAGATCGCGCGCACGGTTTTCAGGACCGTCTACGGATCGGGGGCGCCACGAATCGGGATGCTCCGCGCGATCTTCCTCGAGCTCAGCTCTCTCAGTCCCGACTCAGAAGATGCGGCCCGCGACCTGCTCGCGACGACACTGGGTTCGGTGGGCGCTTACGTGATGACGCAGATGGCGGCCGGCCGGCTGCGACCGATGCACCCGCTCATGGCGCTGCAGTCGTTCATCGGGCCGATTTTCTTTAATCTTCTGACGCGACGTCTCGCCGAGCGACTGCTCGGACTCGACCTCGACGGCGAGGAAGCGGTCGTGATCCTTGCGGAAAACTGGCTGCGCGCTATGAGACCGGATAAGGAGGGGGACGCCGATGGCTGAAGCCTTCGCCGTCGCCGTAGAAGGCGTGCGGAAGAAGTTCGGCGGTTTGCATGCGCTCGATGGCGTGACATTGCGGGTGAGGACCGGCGAGATCTACGGGCTTCTCGGCCCCAATGGCGCCGGCAAGACGACGCTGATCCGCGCGATCGTCGGACTGGTGGCTCCTGACGCGGGCGAAGTCACCGTGCTCGGGCGCCGGATGCCGGACGTCGACAACCTTCGAAACGTCGGCTACATGACCCAGGCGGCCGCCCTCTATCCCGGCTTGTCGGTTGAGGAGAATCTCAAGTTCTTCGCCGCCGTCTACGGCGTCGATGAGGGTGTCGACGAAGCCCTCAGGCTGGTCGAGCTCTACGACAGGCGTGGATCGGTCGTCGCAACTCTCAGCGGGGGCATGCGGCAGCGGTGCTCGCTCGCCTGCGCCCTGGTGCATAAACCGAAGCTGCTGCTGCTGGACGAGCCCACGGTCGGCGTCGATCCGCAGCTGCGCGTCCAGTTCTGGGAGGAGTTTCGAAAAATGGCTGCCGCCGGCACGACGATCATCGTGTCGAGCCACGTCATGGACGAGGCGGAGCGCTGCCAGCGGCTGGGCCTCATCCAGTACGGAAAGCTGCTCGCGGAAGGGACTCCGAATGAGGTCCGCGCTAGCGCCGGAACGAACAATCTCGAAGAGGCGTTTCTGCGACTCGCCGGATCGGGAGTGCCATCATGAGCGCACATCGCGTCGCCGCCATCACGCGCAGACTTCTCCAGCAGTTCCGGCGCGACCGCCGAACACTCGCCTTGCTGTTCGTCGCCCCCATCGTCATCCTCGGACTGCTCGGTTATTTGATTCGAGGCTCGTCGTCAGCGCCGGCGGTCGGCATCGCGAACGAGGACCAGGGGCCGCTAGGCGCAATGTTCGCATCGGCCCTCGAACAGTCGAGCCTCATAAGCGCAAGTGCGATCCAGGCATCGGACGGCGATGCCAAGCTCAAGGACGGATCGCTCGTCGGGTACATCGTGTTCCCGTCAGATTTCAGCTCACGTGCGCAGGCGGGCACGATCGCCCCCGAGGTTCACCTCGAAGGTTCGCAGCCGGGCACCAGCGGTCCCGTGCTCCAGGCGCTTCAACAAGCGCTCTCGTCCGTGGCGGCCGGCGGGCCCGGCGCCGGGCTCCACTTCGTCCCTCAAATCCATTACCTGTACGGCGGACGTGGATTCGACACGTTGGACTACTTCGGCGCGGCGTTCATCGGCCTGGTCGTTTTCTTTCTCGTGTTCATCATCACGATCGTCGCGTTCCTCAACGAGCGATCGCAGGGAACCCTCGAGCGGTTGATGGCAACCCCGCTGCGCAGGGGCGAGATCGTGCTGGGCTACATGCTCGGATTCACGGTGCTGGCGCTCGTGCAGGCAGCCGAGGTGCTGGTGTTCTCGCTCGCGGTGCTGAAGGTGCACAACCAGGGCAACGTGGTTCTGATCTTCGGTCTCGAGGCATTGATGGCGCTCTCCGCAGTCAATCTCGGAATCTTCTTGAGCATGTTCGCGCGCACTGAATTCCAGGCGGTGCAATTCATCCCACTGGTGATAGTGCCGCAGGTGCTGCTGTCAGGCATCCTGTTCCCGGTCTCCACCGAGCCCAGGCCGCTGCAGGCGGTTTCAAACGTGCTGCCCCTGACATACGCGGTGAACGGGTTGCGGGACGTGATGATCAAAGGGGCGGACCTGACATGGGCCTCGCTGCAGCTCGATGCCGGCGTCGTGGCCGGGTTCTGCGCGCTGGTGATCATCGCCGGCGTTCTGACTCTGAGGCGGCGCATCGCGTAGATACGCGCTGGGCACGCGCAGGACGTACATCCGTAATGTTGCGTCCGATGTTGCTCGTGTGTTCGCGTCGCTGTGGAGGAAAGCTGTTCCGGGCGCTCTTCGCCGAGGTGGAGCTCGACGCGGCCGGCGCGTACCAGGACCACCGGATCGCGCAGCCCGGATATGTCTGCCTCAACTGCGGTTCGCCCGCCTTCGACCTCGCCGAGGTGCCGGCGGAGTTGGAGGCGGAGGCGCGGGCCGACGAGCCGAGGCCGGTGGCGGCCGACATCCTGTGCCCGGTTTGCGAGACGCTCGTCCAGGTCGACGCAGGCATGGAGTGCCCGAACTGCGGAGCCCCGCTCGAGGTCGGCTGAGGGTCTAGGTCAGGGAAGCCGTTCCGGCCAGGATGCCGAGCATCCACCTGGCGGCCTCCGCGTCGCCTTGCCGAACCGCCTTGCGGAGCACCCGGATCCCGCGTGGGGCATCGAGGTTGTCGGCGAGGGCGGCGGTGAACTGGGCGACGAGCCGGCGCCCGCTCGCGGACATACCCTTTGCGGGTCCCACCCCTCCTGATTTCACAGATGGAGTTGTTCCCACCCCCGCCAACTCACCTGCCAGCAAATCGCGCAGGCGCGCAGCCAGCCGCGTGGCCTGCGCCAGCCCCGACCAGCTGAACTCCCAATCGCGTCCATATCGGTGCGACGCCAGATAGAGCCGCACCGCGGCCGCGGGCGCGCGCTCCAGCGTCTGGCCCACCAGCACCAGGTTGCCGAGCGACTTGCTCATCTTCCGGCCCTCGTGCCGGACGAGGCCAGTGTGCATCCAGGCGCGGGCGAAGGGAACCTTGCCTGTTAAAGACTCCGATTGCGCGCGTTCGGATTCGTGATGGCTGAATGCAAGGTCGCGGCCTCCCCCATGGATATCGATCTGCTCGCCCAGGTATCGCATCGACATCGCGGAGCACTCGATGTGCCACCCGGGCCGCCCTGGCCCGAAGCGGGATGGCCACGCCGGCTCATCCGGAGCCGATTGGCGCCACAGCGGAAAGTCCAGCACATCGCGTTTTGCGCCCGGCCCCACTGTGCCCAGCGAGGCCTCCTCCCGCAGCTTGCGGATCATCGAGAGCCGCGACCGATGCGATAGCCGTCCGTATCCGCGATACCGGCTGACATCGAAATACAGCGCGTTCGTCTGGTAGGCATAGCCGCGCTCATGGAGTTGCGTGGCTGCATGGAGGATCGGATCGATCTCCTCGGACACGCGAGGCATGACGTCCGGACGGCGCCAGCCAAGCAAACCCATATCGCGCAGAAAGATGTCGGTCTCGCGGTCGACGACTTCCCTCCAATCCACGCGATCGCGCCGCGCGCGTTCGAACAGCGGGTCATCCACGTCGGTGATGTTCTGCACGTAGCGGACCCGGACGCCGGCAGCCTCGACAAAGCGGACGAGGATGTCGAACGTGCAGAAGGTGAATGCGTGCCCCATGTGCCCGGTGTCGTAGGGCGTGATCCCGCATACGTAGAGCCGGCAGCTTACGGCCTCGATCGATACCAGGCTCGATCGGCACCTTGCGCCGGCTCAGGGTGTCGTGCACGCGGAGTCCCAGGGTGGCGTCAGGCACGGCAGCCCAACCTACGACGGCGAGCTAATCGACCGCGCGCGAGAGAACAGACGCGTCGGCACGCAGCGCGTCGACTATGTTGACGAGCTCCCAAGGCACGCCCAGGTCGTCGCGACCGAAGTGGCCATAGGCCGCGGTGGGCCGGTAGATCGGCCGGAGCAAGTCCATGTTGGCGATGATCGCGGCCGGCCTGAGGTCGAAATGGCGCCGTATCAGCTCGAGCAGCTCACGCTCCGGCAGAGAACCGGTGCCAAACGTCTCGACGGCGATCGAGGTCGGGTGGGCGCGGCCGATCGCATACGACACCTGCACCTCGCAGCGCTCCGCCAGTCCGGCCGCGACCAGGTTCTTGGCCACATGCCTGGCCGCATACGCGGCCGAGCGGTCGACCTTGCTCGGGTCCTTGCCGCTGAACGCGCCTCCGCCGTGTCGAGCGACCCCGCCGTAGGTGTCGACGATGATCTTGCGTCCGGTCAAGCCCGCATCCGCGGCCGGGCCGCCGAGGATGAACTGGCCGCTGGGGTTGACCATGATCTTCGTGTTGGCGTCGACGACCATTCCGTCGAGGACCGGGTCGATGACCAGTGATCGCACGCCCTCCTCGATCTGCTTCTGGCTTGCCGCTGGGGAGTGATGTGTGGAAACGACGATCGCCTCGATGCGCTTTGGCTTTCCGTACTCGTACTCGACGGTGACCTGCGTCTTTCCGTCTGGGCGCAGGAAAGGCAGCGAGCCATCCTTGCGGTTCCGCGCGAGGCTCCGCGCCAGCCGGTGCGCCAGCGAGATGGTCAGCGGCATCAGCTCCGGCGTTTCGCGACAGGCGAAACCGATCATCATCCCTTGATCTCCGGCGCCCTGGAGCTCGAACGGGTCATCTTCGAGCGTGCCCTGGCGCTCTTCGAGCGAGTGATTCACCCCTGCAGCGATGTCGGGTGACTGCTCCTTCAGGTAGACCTGGATCAGTGCGTGATCGGCGTCGAACCCGATCTCCTCGAATGTGTAGCCGATGCCGCGGATGGTGTCGCGAATCGTGCGCTGGATGTCGAGATCGGCGTGCGTGGTGACCTCGCCGATGACCACACAGAGGCCCTTGGTGATCGCGGTCTCGCACGCCACCCGCGCATGGGCGTCCTGCATGAGCATGCCGTCGAGCACGGCATCGGAAACCTGGTCGCACACCTTGTCCGGATGCCCCTCGGTGACCGATTCCGACGTCAGGAGGAACGAGCCCGATGAGCTGAAGGAGCTAGCCACAACGACCGCCAATGATATTGCTTAGCTGCCGTTGCGCTGGCGGCGATCCTCTGGAGACTGCCCGAGCAGCTGGGCTTGCAGCGCGAAGATGTCGTCGAGGACGCGATCGATGCGCCGGCCTTCGAGTCGGTGGTCTGCGATCACGCCCGCCCGTTCGAGGTGCCGCCGAAGCAACGCGCCAAGCGGTCCGTCCACGCGCGTGCGGCCCCCGACCTGCGCTTCTTCGAGCAGTTGCAGGCAGCGGTCGAGCGCCAGCTGGCGGAGCCTGTGCTCACGAACCGTCATGTTCCGAGCACCTCGACCCGCTCGTCGGCGGTGGTTCGGGCCTTCACTTCGTTGAGCGACGGCATCGGATACTTGGACTTCGGCTTGCCCTCGGGTGTGAACCAGACCGGGTGGCAGGGACACGCGAGCAGGCTCTGCTCGCCATCCCACCAGAGCTCGCACGGCAGGTGCGAGCAGATTGCGGAAACGGCGCTGACGGCCTCTCCGCGGCGGAAGACAAAAGCGCTCACCGCCCCGGCATGGACGAGCTTGCCGCGTCCCTCGTCGAAGTCTGCCAGCGCACCGACGTCGGTCCAAACGCCTTTGCGGGGATTGATGGGCCCGGATCCAGCAGCGCCGCGCGCCGCGTGATCCATGAATCTCGAGGCGCTGACTCCAGGGTCTGTGCCAACCGCCGCCGGAAGGCCGGGCTCATCCGCTGTGGACCCCCGTGAGCAGCGGCAAGCCGAGCTGCGGCCGTGATCGCCTCCTTCTCCTCTGCGTCACCGGCCCGCAGCTTCAAACGGCGGCCGCGCAGGAGGTCGTTGACGATCCGCTCGACGCGGTTCTCAGGTTGCTCAGGCATCCACATCGACCTTCGCCGCCGCTCGCAAGGCGCGCAGCTGCATCACCTTCACCGCGCCGACGGTCGAGCGCATCTCGGCGGCCACTTCCTTCAGTGAGTACCCGTGCAGGAAACGCAGCTCAAGGACGCGGCGGTAGTTGTCGCTCAGGCCGGCCAGGATGCGCCCCGCCCTCTCCACGGGCTCATCGGAGTCTGGTCCCCGCGGAACGGCCAGCGCGAGGTCCTCATGCAGCTCGGCCGTCGAGAGGCCCAACCGGGTGCTCCAGAACGCCCCCAACACTGAGCGCGCGGTGGCGAACAGGTAGCCTCGAATGGCGCTCGGCGGAGACCCCTCGCGCAGGCGCGGGAAGGCCTTCAGCGCCACCTGTTGCGTTAGGTCCTCGGCGTCGGCGCGGTTGCCAACCCGCGCGTAGATGAACGCGTACACCAGCTCGAGCTCATCCAGGGCGATGTCGGTCGCGCGCGTCGCTGAAGGGAGGTCGACGACCTCTCCGGTGCGCTCGGACGGCGCGGCCGAATCATCGGGAAGGGGGGGTTCCGAGGTCATCTCAGGGTTATGCGAGCAGATTCCCGCGAAGTAGAGTCCCGACTGCCGATGCGACGACCGCCACCCACCTCTCCAACCCGGCAGTTTCCCCTCAATTCCGCTTCAGGCGTTACCGATGCAGGTTACTGGACCGACGCCTGCCCTTACCCCGCTTAAACCAGATAGGCCGGGTTGCCCCGGCCTATCGCGATCAGCATTGGCGTTTCGCTACGCGTGTCGCCAGCCCGGCCGGCCGGCGCGCCGCCAGAGGAGGTAGCCCAGACCGAGCACGATCACGACCGGGCCCACCGCGCCCAGGCCCGTGATCAGGTAGTTGATCGTGGTGACAAAGTTGTGCGCGGCGTCGCTGAGCGCCGAGACGAAGCCCCAGTTGTCAGATGGGCTCGTCGTAACAGGCGCACCCGCCTCGGTCAGCTGGACGGTGACGGTGCTGAACGCCACGTTGTGCTCGATGTACTGGATCTGGCCCTTGAGCTGCTCGATCTGACCTGTGATCTGGCCGAGCTGGTTCTGGACCGCGATGATGTCGGACACCGTCTGCGCCTTCGAAAGGAGGGCGAGCATCGCGTTGCGCTGCGCCTCCTCGTTGGCCAGCCGCGCCTGGAGGTCGACGTACTGCGCGCTGACGTCGTTGCCGCTGATGTGCTCGGTCTGGACCTTGCCCATCTTGGCGAGCGCGTCCACGGTCTCGTCCAATTTGGTCGCCGGGACCATGAAGGTGATGACGCCGGTGCGAATCTGGTCGTTGTTGACTGGGTTTGCCTGGGCATCGGTGCCCGCGACGTAGCCCTGCTCGAGCTCGACCAGCGAGCGAACCGCGCCAAGGCTCGAGTCGAACGTGCCGGCTTTCACGCTGATCGAAAGCTGAGCCTGGCGGATGACCTGCGGACCCTGGATCGGTGGCACGACGGTGCCGCCTGGATTGGTGGTGCCGCCGCCGGTTGCGGCCTGGTCCGGCACGCCCTTGGCCGGCGCCCCGATTGCGGTTCCGCCACCCTGCGAGGTATTACGCGACTGGGCGGAACCGTATGAGCTGGCGGACCCACCGCCACAGGCCGCGGCCGCGACGAGGATCCCGATGAAGACCGCGAAGATGACCAAGAACCGTTTCATGCGACCGCCTCCCGATTTGATGCAGACGAAACGCGGCCGCACAGGCTAGGTAACATCCCGACTCGTGCTCCAGGTCCGCAACCTCGCCATCGACGTCGCCGCGCGCCGGGTTCTGTCCGACGCGAGCTTCACCGTGGCCGCCGGCGACAAGGTCGGACTGGTCGGCCGCAACGGCGCCGGCAAGACGAGCCTGCTCAAGGTGCTGGCGGGCGAGCACGACCCCGAGGCGGGATTGGTCCTGCGCCAGGGCACCCTCGGCTATGTGCCGCAGAACCCTCGGCCGCGAGCCGAGGCGGCTCAGAACGCCCTATCACACATCCTCTCAGGGCGTGGCCTCGACCGCGCAGCGACAGAGCTGGAAGACCTGCACCGCCGGCTCGAGGTCGATCACTCGCCGGCCAGCGTCCAGCGTTTCGCCGACGCCGAGGAGCGGTTCCGGCACCAAGGCGGGTACTCCGGTGAATCGGATGCCCGGCGCATCGCGACCGGTCTCGGCCTGAAGCCGGATCGGGTCGATCTGCCGCTGGCCGTGTTGTCTGGCGGTGAGCGGCGTCGCACCGAGCTGGCGCGAGTGCTCTTCGCCGACGCCGACCTGATCCTCCTGGATGAGCCGACCAACCACCTGGACAGCGACGCCAAGGCCTGGCTCATGGATTT
>MNES01000017.1 GCA_001917815.1 Chloroflexi bacterium 13_1_40CM_65_17
TCGAGCCTTACCAGCCGTTTCGGGAGACGATGGATAGCGCTGGGCTCTACCCCGCCGTGCGCGCGGAGCGATTGTCGCCGACCGACGCTCTCCGATAGGCGTGAGGGCTATTTGACAGGCACGAACTGCACATCGCGATCGGTTGCCTCACTCGCGATGAACTCGAGCAGCCGCTCGCCTTCCTCGGCCAGCATGCCGCGATCAGACTTCGGCAACGGTTTGAATGATTCGACCAGCAGCGTGGCATGCCCGCGCTGGCGGCTCAGCTTCCAGTTCGCTCGATAGAAACCGTCGACCAGCACGAATCCAAAGGCCGCACCGTTGCCGGGATAGAGCGGCACGTTTCGCACTTCCTCGGTCACGCGCGTTCTGTCGGCATGGGAGAGCAGCAGGTTGTCGTACTCCGGAAGGAACCTCGCCGGCGCCGGCGTGTCGGGGCTGGGCCGCGGCGCATCGGGAAGATCGAAGAGCTCTCGGCCCGCCTCGTCCTTGAACGTGATCAGCCGCGTGCGCAACCGCTCAACCAACTCGCGTGCACCCGCGATTCCGGACCACATGGCGACGTCCTGTGCGCTTGCCGGGCCGAAGGCGCCGAGGTAGCGCATGACCATCCGATCCGGCGACGCTCGTGAACTGAGTGGCTTGCCGAGCCACGATTCGGCGGTCGTGAGCTTCGCCGTACCGCCCGCGCCCCAAACGCCGCGCGGCGGCACCTGCACCAGCGGCACCAGATAGGTGATGGCGAACGCGAGCGACTCCGCATTGCGGTCAGGCCAGCGCATGCCGAGCAGCCTGCCGAGCTCCGCACGCGTGCGGGGTTGCTCCTCGAGCAGCGCTCGAGCCGCCGCCGTGAGCTCGTCCATGTCAACTCCGGCGACGTTGCGGGCGAAGACCGATGCGCCGAAGTAACGCGCCAGCACTCCCTGCGTGATTGGACGGAGAGCAAGGTAGTCACGCGCCGTGGCGAGATGGACGGTGCCACGCATCAGCCACCCGCGTACCGCGCGCCGCTTCGTAATCAGCTCCCCCAGCTGCTCCGCGCGAAAACCGTCGAGGCGCGTCCAGAGTCCGACATAAGGAGAAAGCGGCGCTTGAGCCTGCATCCCGACCAGGTGCTCGATCGCCGAGGGTGCAGGCATGTTGTGACGGCGAAGCAGCAGCTGTCGCTCGAGCGTCGCGCGGTTGAGCGCCCGCCGGGTGAGGAGTCGCGGCACAGTCAGCGCAGCAGCCGCTTCGGAGCCACCAGCTTGTAAGCGCGCTCGACCATGATCCCGACCTCGACCCAGTCGACCTCCACGTCGAGATAGATTCCGATCCAGCCCCGCACCCCGACATAAGGCGGCCGGAAGAACCGCTCCGGGTTGGCCTGGACCAGCATCTGCTGCGCGCCGTCCGGGGCCGCCAGCCACACACTCAAACGGTCGTCGTGATGATGGTCGGCCGTGGTCGCGAACTGCTTGCCGCCCACGAACCACGAGGGCTCGCCGTGGCTTGGCTTCTCAAGGGCGCCCGGCAGGGCCAGGCAGATGCTTCGGAGTCGCTCGATCTTGCCCGGGTCGCTCGGTCGCCTGGTGATGGAGATGCCAATAATCTTGGGTTATGAGCTCGGCAGCTCGCTACGCGGCCGTGGCGAAGGCGCTGGCCGGCAGGCGCGGCGTCAGCTACTCAGACGCAGTTGGTGCAAAACGCGGATTCGGCGCCGACGCCCTGAAGGTCGATAACAGGATCTTCGCGATGCTCGCATCACGCGATGAGTTCGTCGTCAAGCTGCCAAGGCAGCGCGTCGATGCTCTGGTCGCCGAAGGCTTCGGCAAGCGATTCGATCCGCGCCGCAAAGGCAAGCTCATGAAGGAGTGGCTCGTCGTGGCCCCGGGGTTCGAGGACCGATGGCTCCCTCTGGCAATCGAGGCGCTGGAGTTCGTAGCCCCGAAGCGCTGACCGCGCTTAGACTGGCCCTGTCTTGAAGGCGCAGGGGATGCGGGAACGACTGCTGGCGACCGTCGCCGCGTCGCGCGAGCGCGAGCACGAATTGGTGGCGATGTGCGACGACTCGCCGCCTCCGGAACCAGGCGTCTGGACGGCCAAAGACCACCTCGCCCACCTCGCGGCATGGCGAATGTATGCGACGGGCGTGCTTGATGCCGGGCGAACAGGCGGCCAGGCACCCCAGATGACGGACGAAATCGATGCAGCGAACGCCCACATCTACGAGGCGAACAAGGACAAGACCGCCGATCAGGTCAAGGCTGAGGCGCGCGCGTCATACGACAGCCTCGAAGCCGCCATCGCCGCCTGCTCCGAGGAAGACTTGAACAAACCTCATCCGCGGTCGCCCAGCGCTTTGCTGTGGCAGGTGGTCCCGGGCAATGGCCACGCCCACCTCGGCCAGCACCTCTGGTTCTGGCACGCGGAGAAGGACGACGAGGAGGCCGCCGAAGCAGCGATGCACTGGGTCTACGACCTCGACCGCGCAGAGTTTCCCGAGCCGAAGTCGATCGCGGCATCCACTTACAACCTCGGCTGCTTTTACTCGCGCATCGGGCGCGCGGACGAGGCGCTGTTTCGCTTCAAGCAGGCATTCGAGCTGGATCCCTCGCTAAAGGACCTCGCGAAGACGGATCCCGATCTGGATCGCATGCGCAACCATCCCGAGCTTGTAGCCCTCATCGCATAGCGACGGCTTGCCGCCGATCGGCGGCGGGCTGGGTCTGAGTGGTGGCGACCACGAAGGCAACCGCCAGCGCGATGTCGATCAAAGCGCTCACGATCGGGATTCCGACCACGAACCAACCCGCGATCCAGGTGGCGGCGGCAGCCGCCCGCAGCCACCAGGGTCGCCCGGTTCGAAATGCCAGCCAGACCGGGAGCAGCCACAGGACGAAGTCGCCCACGTTGAGGTGCTGCGCGACGAACAGCGACGCCAGGATCCCAACCGCCAGCGCCACGCCCGGTGGCGGTCGAAGCCAGATGGCCACGGCGACGGCGGCGATCACGACCACCACCGTGGCGGCGAAGGATGGGGCGCCGGTGCCGACGAGCGCCTTGACGGTCCACGGCATCTGGTGGTTCAAAGCGTCCGGAGAGGTCACGAATGAGATGTAGTCGCGCGTGCCGCTCGCGCCGAGCACCGCCACCGACGCCAGGGCCAGCGTCGCCATCACGCCAACCGCTGTCAATGCGGTCTTCCAGTAACCGGCGCCGAGGAGGACCGGAACCGCCAGCAGCGTGAGCTGGGGCTTGAGTGCCGTCAGCCCCAGCAGGACGCCGGCGACCACCGGCTGATCGCTCTCCAGCGCTCGCAGTGTCCCGATCAGGAGCAGGAAGACGATCGGGCTCATCGTTCCGTAGCCGAGCGCGAACAGCACTGGCTGGAAACCGGCGACCGACAGCACGATCAGGGCTCGGTCCCAGCGCCGCCCGGGTGCGCTCATGAGGGCGGCCGCGATCAGCGCGAGCAGCAGCAGCGCCTGCCAGACCAGCGCGGCCCAACGCAATGGCAGCACAAGGAAAGGAACCGCAAGCCACGCTACGGGTGGCGGGTGCTGGAAGGGCGCCAGCCCGTCCAGGTGGTTCGCCGCCTCGAACTCGTGAAGGAGCTGCAGGTCATAGAGATGGCTCCAGCCGTGGTGAACCGCGATGTAAGCGGCCCCGTACTGGGACCCGAAGTCGAGGTCACCGGGCCGGGCGACGATCCAGTAGACGAGATAACCGGCGACGAACAGGCCCAGCTCCAGCATCGCCAGCGCGGCGGCGATTCGGATCAGCCGTGACCTCATGCCGCGGAGGTTAGTCGACTAGCTCTGGATCCGGTCCAGGATGACGATCGGTATCTCACGCTCGGTCAACTTCTGTTGGCCCTCGAAGTACGGGATGACCTTTCCGTACTCCGCGCGCTCCTCCGGCTTCACGGTCCGAGCTAGTACCTCGAACTTGTCCGGGCCCAGCTCGACAGTCGCGTTGGGGTTGGCCAGCAAGTTCCGGTACCACGCCGGATCATCGGGCGCGCCATTGTTCGACGCAATGGCGACCAGCTCGTCGCGGTGCGGTCCATAGCCGACCACTACAGTGCGGGGCAGGCCCGACCTCGCGCCGATGGTCGTCAGCAGGATCAGCCGCGACTGCGCCATGCGGCCGCTGAGCCGGCCGCCGTTGGCGCGCCACTCTTCGATGAGCGCCCGGTTGAAGGCCGTCATGTCCGGCGGGATCACCGGCTTGCGTTGCTCGCTCATGCCTCTGGATAAGCCTACGGGCCGCGGCGCTCCAGCCGGGCCGACACCAGCACCGCCAGGATCGCCACGATGAAGGCGGGCCCGACCACCGTCCGATAGGGGACGCCGAGCATGACGAGCACGACGGCGCCGGCGCCGAGCACCAGGACGACGGCCGCCGCGATAAGCGGCGGCAGGGTGCGCCGCCGTAGCCAGGAGCGGAACAGGATCGCGGCCGTAAAGAGGCAGGCGACGGCGAGCGCGCCCAGCGAAGCCAGCTCATTGCTCATTCGAACAAGAGGGCCGCAGGGGGCGGAGCGGTCCGCCCCCTGCTAATGCTTGCGAGACTCAGGCCGGCATGGGGCTGGCCTCGGCGCCAACCCCGGTCTGGGCTCGGACGTCGATCTCGTGGAACCTCAGCTCCGCAAGCCTGTCTGCCTTGAAAAGCTCGCCGACGTACGTGCCGACGATCGCGAGGACAAAGCCAACCGGAATTGCGACGATGCCCACGTTCTGCAGCGGGAAGGCAGGGTGGGCGACGGCCGGCAGGGTCCAGCCGGGGCCGACTGCGACCAGCCAGATGGTGACGACGGTTCCGCCTACCAGCGAGGCCACGGCGCCCCAGGTGTTGAACCGTTTCCAGAACAGCGTGAAGAGGATGGCCGGCAGGTTGGCGGACGCGGCGATCACGAAGGCGACGCCGGCAACCAGGGCCGCCACGTTGGCGGTGGCGCCGGTCTTGGCGGCGAGCCAGATCGAGAGCAGGCCGACGAGGGCGGCCGTGATTCGCGCGACGAGCACCTGCTCACGCTCGCTCACGGTCCCATGGAACAGGTGTGTTCGGACCACATTGACGTAGAAATCGTGCGAGAACGCGCTTGAAGCGGCCAGCGTCAGACCGGCGACCACGGCCAGGATGGTCGCGAAGGCGACCGCGGCGATGAAGGCGAGGAGGAACTCGCCGCCCGTGGTGCCGAAGAAGTAGCTGCCCAGGAAATCGGCCAGGCGGGGCATCGACATGTTGTTGTTCGGCTTTAGGCCGGGCGCGCACTTGAAGCCGGACACGACCTGGGCGCAGATGTTGGCCTTACCGATCAGCGCCGCCGCGCCGAAGCCGAGGAAGGTCGTCATCACGTAGAACGAGCCGATCAGACCCATTGCCCAGGCGACCGAGGTGCGCGCCGCCTTGGCATTGGGCACCGTGAAGAACCGCATCAGGATGTGGGGCAGGCCGGCGGTGCCGAGAATCAGGGCCATGCCCAGCGACACGTTCTCGACAAGCGCCTTGTCGACTCCCCAGATCGTCGCCTTGCCGTAGGGATAGAGGATGCCGGGACTCGTGAACGGAAGCTTGGTCGCGCTGTCCTTGACCGAATGGATCTTGTCGAAGAACGCGAGGAAGTTGAAGTTGAAATAGAACAGCACCAGCAAGCTGAGGAGGATGGCGCCTCCCATCAGGAGGACTGCTTTGACGATCTGCACCCAGGTGGTCGCAACCATGCCGCCGACGATGACGTAGATCATCATCATCAGGCCGACGAGGGCGATCGATGGGTCGAGCTTGGTCCCGAAGATTGCCCAGTCGAAATACGGTCTCAGGTTCTTGTCCAGGTCGGGCAGGAGAATCTTGATCAGGCTTCCCGCGCCGATCATCTGCGCCATCATGTAGCTCGCACTGACCGCCACCGTGGAGATGGCCGCCGCGGACCGTACCGGCACCGGCGACATCCGGTAAGAAAGCACATCGGCCATCGTGTACTTGCCGGTGTTGCGCATCGGCTCCGCGATGAGGAAGAGCACAGTGAGGTAAGCGACCAGCCAGCCGACGGAGTACATGAAGCCGTCGTAGCCGTTGAACGCGATGAGGCCGGCGATGCCAAGGAATGACGCCGCGCTCATGTAGTCGCCGGCGATTGCAAGCCCGTTCTGCCAGCCTTTTATGGTTCGGCCGGCGGCCCAGAACTGGACAGTCGTCCTCGTCCGGCGGGCTGCCCACGCGGTGATGACGAGCGTGATGCCGACGACGATCAGAAAGAGAACGAGGGTGATGCTCATCCTTTCTGCCCCCTGGCGGCGCGCTCACGCACCTTCTCCGCTAGCGGGTCGAACACCCTGGTTGCCTGGCGGATATAGAAGTAGGCCAGCACCCATGCCATCACGAACTCGGATAGCGCGAACAGATAAGCCAGGTTGATGTGGCCGATGATTTCAGTCCGCATCACATTCGGGAACAGCCCGTTGCTGAGCGGGAGCGCGAAGTAATAGACAAGGAAGAAAACAGTGGCCGGAGCGACGAAGCGCCAGCGCGCCCGGACCAGCTCCTTGAACTCGGGGGTCTCCTCGAGACCTTCCCAGTGGGCCGCCTCCGCGGCCAATTCCGGTGGCGCCTCCTCCCCTGGTGGCGCCTTTTGCGCGGGTAAGGTCTTGCCAACCTCCATGGCTTCTCCTCCTGTTCACACCACGGGCCAGAGCCCGCATTCCCCCCGACTAGGCCGCCGAAGCGGCTACGACCTCAACCCTATAGCTCCCGCCGCGGGAGTTCAAGAACGCAGCGCGTCATTGCTTACGCACGGCCGGGGTTGTCGGCCGTGGCGGTGACGATCGCTGCGTTGGCCGGCTGACCGCTCAGGTTGCTGATGGTGCAGCCAACCGTCGTCGTGGCGTTGTACCCGACGTCAGGCTTGACCTGCGCCTGGCAGCTGCCCACAACCCTCCCCGAGGCCGAGTCGCTCATGGTGAAGGTGACGGTGGACGCCGCCTTCGCGCCACCCATCCCGCCCAGATTCTTGAGCACCGCCGAGACGGCGCAGGGTGAGCCGCAGCCCGTGGTGTCGACCGACACCACGGTGTAGACAGGTGGAAGGGTCGAAAGGTTGGAGAAATCGATGACGGCGCCGGGCGCCGCGATTCCGAAGTCCTTGTCGAAGTTGCCGAACCGTAGGTCGGCGTCGCTGATGCCGTCCACCACGACACCGTGCTTCAGGTGCACTCGAAGGATTTGGTGAGGCGGGGCGCCCGCAATGAAGACATCCGCCCTGGGGCCCGAGAGGTTGACTGCGTCGAGACCATCGACCGACACATGATCGAAGCGCTGAGTCGCGGATGGGCCCAGAAACGTCGTTCTGAAACTGCCGCCATCGATGAAGTTCGTCAGGCGGGGCAAGCCGCCGGCCGAACCCATCCACCAGGCGTTGCCGGCAGCCCTGACCAGGTTCTGGGAGAGCGGGTCGCTGCCCATGTGCTCAGAGAGGAACTGGTGCCCTCGAAAGAAGGCCTGGCCGCCGATCACGATCGCTTCCAGGTCGGCGCTCCCGCCGCTCAACACTAGGTGCTCAGTGCTGGGCCTGACGAGCTGGAGATCGATCTTCCATGACGTGGTGGGAGGCGGAGCCGTCCTGCGCGCCCCGCTGGCCGGCGTCACCGGCAAGCTGGGGTCCCCGTTCTCCGTGTAGGAGCCTGTGATCTCGAAGCTCTTCGCCGCCGTCAGGGTGTCCGCGGCTCCGCTCTCCAGGGCACGGGTCGTCGGCTGGCCGAGGCCGAACGGTACGTCGCACGCGGACAGCGCGACGGTAAGTGCGGTTACGGCCAGCGCGGCGGCCGCGGCCTGCTTTGCCTGCCGAACGGAACGTAGAGTTGCCAAGGCGCTCGGCTCTGTAACGGGCTGCATACTATGACCGTTACCCGAACGTGGCGAGCACTGACGCAGCGCCTCCGCAGGGGCTGAGCCTTCCCGGCGATTCCCGGCCAGGGCGGGCGGCCGGCGGAAAGAAACGCAGATCTGCCCGCCTTTTTGGCCGCCAGTACGCAGTTGTGCTGCCCAGCATCCGCGACCCCCGGCTGCACGTTGCCGCGGTGCTGCTGACGCTCCAGGTGCTGGGCCAGACGGTCCTCGGATTCCGGCTCTCGGTGGCTCAGATCCTGGTCTGCCTCGCGACGGGCGCCCTGATCGAATTCGTGGTCGCCTTTTTCAAGGACAAGGCCATTCTGTGGCCCGCGAGCGGGTTGCTGACGGGCAACAGCACCGCCTTCATCCTGCGAGTCCCAGGCACCCTCCATGGCCAGTGGTGGAGCACTCACGGCATCGAGATCTTCATCGGCGTGGTGGCGCTCGGAATGGCGTCCAAGTACCTGATCCGGTGGCATGGGCGGCACATCTTCAATCCCTCGAACGTCGCCCTGGTCCTCGCCTTCGTCGTTCTCGGCGTGCAACACACCGAGCCGCTCGACCTGTGGTGGATCCCGTTTGGCCCGTGGATGATCCTGACCTACGCGATCCTGATCGGTGGCGGGCTCTTGATCGCCTGGGAGCTGAAGCTGATCGGGTTGGTGGTGGGTTTCATGGCCGCGTTCGCCATCTTCACCGCCATCGCGCTTGCCCCGGTACCCGACCACTGCATGGTCGCCAGCTGGCACGTGACCCCGCTCTGCGGACGCGATCTGTGGCAGATCCTGGTTACGTCGCCCGAGATTTTGATCTTCGCGTTCTTCATGATCCCGGATCCCAGGACCGTCCCGGACGGCCAGGTCGCGAGAGCTGTGTTCGGAGTGCTCGTCGCCCTGCTCGCGGTCCTCCTGCTCGGCCCGACGACGCTCGAGTTCTGGACCAAGACCGCCATCCTCGCCAGCCTTGTCATAGCGTGCGCGGGGCGCTTCGCGCTCGTGCGCTTCCTTGCCCCATTCGAGGCGGGCGGAGGTTATAGACCCGCTGTCGGCAGGATCCGTTGGCGGGTCCCGGCCGGCCTGGCCGTTGGCGTGCTGCTCGCTGGAGCTCTTCCGGTATCCGCCGCGATCGCCACCCAGAGCCCGGCGCCGGCCGCAGAGCTCCCGGACGGCTCGACGCCGACTGTCACGCTCAAGGTGAGCGCCGGGCCCACGATCGTGGACTGGGCGGCGGCCGCAGCGGGTTCCGCCCTGCCACCCGCGGGAGATTCACAGCCCGGTTCGGCGTCGGCCCGGGTCTGGAACCTTCCGCCCATACCGCCGGTCGGCCTGGCGGCGAACGTGACCAACTTCAACCCGGATATAACGCCGCAGGTCGCCGCCAAGATGGCTCATGACACGGTGCTCGACCTGATCATCGAGTCTGAGGCGCGCCGCGCTCATGACCTCAAGCTGGCCGAGAGCGGCGCCACCGATGACGGCCTCAAGGAATTCGTCGACGTCATCAACCAGGACATCGCGGATGGAAAGATCATCCAGAAGACCTACAGCTTCGACAGAATCAGCATTCAGCTATGGCTCCCGAAGTTCGCCACACAGGGGTCCCGCTTGGTCGGGATCTCACTTCACGGAACGGCCACCCTGACCACTATGGACGCGTCGGGCAATGTGCTGTCTCAGTCGAGCTCGCAGTACGACAAGAGCTGGGGAGTGACCGGCGGGAAGGACAACTTCGGCTACCAGCGCATCTTCGTCGACTACACGGGCCTGGCACCCGCGCCCTAACGACCGGCTGAGTCGTCCTCGCGAGTCGCCGCGGCCGGTATGCCGTGGGGTTCGTAAACGGCCGGCGGCTCGATGTCGAAGGCGTCCGCCAGCCGAACGAAAAGGCTGAAGAGGGCAGCCACGTATGCGGCCTCGGCTATCTGTTCCTCCGTCCAGCCCACGTCGCGCAGCGCCTGGACCTGCTCGTCGGTGACGCGATCGGCGGCGCGGGCGATGGTGCCCGCGAACTCGAGGAGCAGACGCTCCGGTGGCTGGAGGCCCGCCGCTTCGAGGTCACCGTTGCGAAGTGCGTCGGCAACTCCCCCGAACTCCTCGCCCTGCAACTGCAGGAACCACGTGTGGGCGCTCAGTCAATACCTGCAGTGGTTGATGGCTGAGACGTACGACGCGATCATCTCGTGTTGCGCTCTCCTGAGCGCGCCGTCGGTGAAGTGCATGCGTGACGCGGCCTGGATGGCGGCCAGGAAATCGGGCCGCAGGCTCATGGTTTTGAGGATTTCCGCCACGACGCCAATCGGGCTCTGAGCCTTGGCGGTGGCGTAAAGCTCGGCCAGCTGCCCCTCGGCGGCGGACTCCTGGACCACCTTGATCCGCGTCATGAAAGGTCTAACGGCCTCGAGCTGGAATTGGTGTCGGCCCGGCGGCGATGAGCCAGACGCCGATGACGATCCCCCACAACGGGATCGCGAAAGCCGGGAAGAAGAAGGGCGCGCCGATGGCCAGCACCCCTGCGATCAGCGTTGCCCAGCGGAGCCAGCCGGGCATCCAGCCGCCTGAGCTGGAAAACAGGGCGATGAGCGCGAATCCCAGGAGGATTCCTCCGGAGCCGAAGAGCACGTTCAGGCTCGCGTCTGAGAGAACGTAGGTCACGGGATGCGCGACCGATGCGGCACTTCCGCCCTCCGCTGCGGCCACCGCGATTCCAGTGACCAGGCCCCAGCTGACCGCAAAGGAGGCGGCGGAGGCCAGTCCGATGCCCCAGAAAATGCTCGCCGGCAGCTTGCGCTCGGGCTCTGCGCTGATCAATTCGCGAAGGTATGCGAGCAGAAAGACGAGGCCCCAACGCCAACTATCGCCAGGTATCCCGTGATGACGACGATCGGAAAGTGGCTGGTCTTGACGTATTTGACAACGGTCGGCTCGTCGTAGCTCCCACCTGGCGAGCCGCCTAGTGTCCCCACGACGGTCAGGACGCCAAATGCGATCGCGCCGGCTCCCCCCAGTATCGCGCCTCTTCTCATGCGGGACCATCCCAGGACCAGCGGGGTACGGGCAGGTCAGGCGGCACAACTGACTCCTTCGCCGAGTAGGAGACCACGTCTTTGGTGGCCCACTCGATGTAGCCGCGCATGCTCGCCCTGAAGTCGGGATCATCGGGCAGCTGCGCGTCCTCGATGGCCTGCACGAAGCAGGAGACAAAGTTGGGTTCGAGGGACTCGCCTCCCTCACGGGCGTGAATCTCGAGCATCTTCGATTGGCCGCCATGATTGCGCGAATACGATGGCGGGCCGCCTAAGACCTCCGCCCAGTAGGCCGCCAGGTTCTCGACGTGCCCCGGGCTGACGTGGTGTGAGAACACGTGATTCAGGTCGGGGTCCTCGAGGCAGCGCTCGTGGAAAGCCGCGGCAAGTGCGAGGAATGCTGGAGCGCCGCCGGCGAAGTCATACATCGATGGTCGGCTCATGGCCATGAGTTTCGCGCATCCGGGCGATGGCACGTGAGTGGCTACACTCCGCTCCGTAGTGACGTAGTGCATTGGTTCAGTCGCGCGCTCTCGGGCCTGCTGGTGTTCGTGGCCACATTCGCGCTTGGGGTCACCCTCTTCGCGCTTGGTGGCGCCTTCGGCTTCTACGCCTGGGTGATCGGTACCCCGCTTTCACTCGCCGACATGTCGAGCATCGCAGTGGCCGGCGGCACACTTTTCCTCGGGGCGGCAACCGCCTTGCTCACGCTGTCAACGCGTACAGCGGCAGCCGAGGCTCGCGATGAAGCTCGCGTAAATCGCGCTGCCGGCAGGGCCCTTCTGGACCTCTCTTTCGACAAGGATGTGCCCACGCTTTGGTCGACCGACGTCGGCTTCGCGAGGGTGATGGTCGTCAACCAGGGCCCGGCCATGGCGCAGCACGTCGTAGTGACGTTGGAAGGGATCGAGCCGCACAACCCCATGCTCGCCGCGCGATACCAGGTCCCAAACGGTCCAGTCCGCAGCGGCACCCATGTCCTCCCCTCCACCCTTCAGTGGAAAGGTCACGACAAAAGACGCAACCTCGAGGTTGTGTGCGACGTGAATCCCCGCGCCCGTGAGTATTTCGATGTCCTCGACTGGGTGTGGCGGGACAACTTGCCCTGGGTCCTGTTCTGGATCGACGAATGGAGGGAGGCATTCGAGCTCGGCTTCAATTTCGATGGGAAGCAACCGCCGTCGCCACTCGCCCTGGACACCGAGTACTCACTTCACATCAGCGCCAGCGCCTCCAACGCCGACAGGGTGGAGCGGGTGTTCAAGCTGAAGGCCGTCGCCTCCGAGCCCCACTTCGACTTCCGGCTACTCTAATTCGCGGCGCAAGCTGGATTCGAGCCCACACCAAGGAGGCACCATGCAGTTCTACAACCTGAAGACCAAGGAAAAGGTCGAAGTCCCTGACTCCGACATCAAGAAGCGGCGCAGCGTTCGGACCACGTCCCGGGGCACCCGCCAGGAGCGTTACGCGGTCGTTGCCGACGTCGAAGTCGACGGCAAGCCGCTGCGCATGTTCAAGTTCGTCAACAAGGGGACGTTCGACTCGCTGCACGTCCCAGAAGTTTCATAAGCGACCAGCCCTCGTTCGAGGCCATGCCGAAACTGCGCGTCCATAACGTCGCGATCTCATTGGACGGGTACGCAGCCGGACCTGACCAGGATGCGGACAATCCGCTTGGCGTGGGTGGACCTGCCCTGCACGAGTGGGTGTTCGCCACCCGCAGCGCGCGTCAGACTCACGGCGTAGGGAATGGCGGCGACGAAGGACTCGACGACGAGTTCATCGCCCAGGGTGACGTTGGTATCGGGGCCACCATCATGGGCCGCAACATGTTCGGCCCCATCAGGGGCCCGTGGAAAGACGACGGATGGACGGGCTGGTGGGGCGACAACCCGCCATATCACCACCCGGTTTTCGTGCTCACCCATCACGCGCGTGCTCCGATCACGATGCAAGGCGGGACCACGTTCCACTTCGTCACCGACGGATTCGAAACGGCGCTCGAGCGGGCGTTCGAAGCAGCGAACGGCGCAGACGTCAGGCTTGGCGGAGGCGCAGCCACGATCCAGGAGTACCTGCGCGCCCGCCTCATCGACGAGATGCATATCGCGATCGTCCCCGTGCTGCTGGGCGGCGGTGAACGGCTCTTCGACAATCTGGGTGGCGGCCCGGTCGGCTACGAGTGCGTCGAGCTCGTCAGGTCACCCTCTGTCGTCCATGCCCGATTCGCACGATTCGAAAGGACGGCATCCAAGTAGTCGTTCCCTCGGCAGCCATGGCCGTACTTGCCGATGTTCGGGAGGCGATCGCTTCAGTCCTCGATGAGAACCTCGTCGGCCTGTACCTGTATGGGTCGTGCATCACCGGCGACTTCGACGAGAACGTCAGCGACGTCGACCTGCTGGCGGTGCTCAATGACGACCTGAGTGAAAATCAGCTGGGGGCTCTCGCGTTGCGGCATGACGCGATTGCGCGGTCGCACCCGCAGTGGGATGACCGGGTTGAGGTCGTCTACATATCCCGCCGCGGATTGGCCAACTTCAAAGAACGTCCGTCGCCCGCGGCGGTGATAAGTCCGGGCGAGCCGTTCCATACGCTCGAGGCCGGGGACGACTGGCTCATCACCTGGTATCCGGTACGCAAGAACGGTGTGGCGCTCATAGGTCCCCCGCCTGATGAGGTGATCCCCCCAATCTCGCAAGACGAATATGTCGAGGCGGTGCGGAAGCACATGGACTCGTTCCCGCAGCGAGTCATCGGCACTCCACCGCTGGGCTCACTCGCCTACACGATCCTCACCATGTGTCGGGGGCTGTACACGGTCGAGCGTGGAGAGCAGGTCTCCAAGGTGCAGGCCGCCGCTTGGGCGGAACGCCGTCTACCCGAATGGTCTGAGCTGATCCGGAAGGCTCTCCTCTGGCGCCAGTCGCGTGACAAGACGGCTGCACTGGTGGCGGTAGCCAACCAAACCCGTCGGTTTGCTCAGGAGGTGGCCG
Organism: Chloroflexi bacterium 13_1_40CM_65_17; assembly: GCA_001917815.1. Lineage (GTDB taxonomy): Bacteria > Chloroflexota > Dormibacteria > Dormibacterales > Dormibacteraceae > UBA10449. The sequence goes on from MNES01000017.1 coordinate 13,891, forward strand.
AGCGGGCCTCGTCATAACGCTGAGTTAGTGGCTGTGCTCCGCCTGTGAGCGAGCAATGTACTTGGCCGGGTCCTTGTCGAAGGTTTGCTTGCAGCCGGCGGAGCAGAAGTAGAAGGTCACGCCTTTCTGAAACGATCGATATTCCGCACGCTGGGGGTCGACGCTCATTCCGCAGACGGGGTCGGTCGCCGATACGGGTTGGTCCATTTCTCCTCCGGGTGTTGCAGTTACGACGGGTGAAGGCCGGCGCGCGTGAGCCCGCAGCATCTCGATGCCGCCGGTGGTGATGAACCGCCACGCCAACACAGCCATCAGGACCAGAAATGCGATGTCCAGGCCTGTCGTGTAGTTCCAGGCCGGCTGGGTTTCGAACACGGTGACGTGGTGATTGGTCGGAGCCAGTCCCAGAAGCTGGAACGCGCCTCCGACCAGGAAACCGGCCAGGGCCATCGCGGCGTAGGAGACCCCGAGGAGATAGAGCGACGTCCGGCCGCCGTAGTACTTCCGATAGATGTTCAGGATCGGCAGGATGATCAGGTCGGCAAAGATGAAGCTGATCACCCCGCCGAAGCTGATGCCTCCGTTCCAGAGCACGGCCGCCAGGGGTACGTTCCCAACCGAGCAGACGAAGCTCAGCATCGAGATCACCGGGCCGATCAGCGGTCCCCAGAACTCGTTGAGGGTCGGGTTGTTGGTCAGGAAGAGTGCCTGCCACCAGCTGCTCGGCACCCAGGCCGCGAGTGCGCCCGCGATCAGGAAGCCCAGGCCCAGGTCGAGATAGAGCGCGTGCAGGTCCATGTAGAAGGCATGCGAGATGGCGGTGAATGCTCGCGGCGAAAAGAGCCGCGAAAGAAAGGGCCCATCGGTGATGGACACGTCCATCTCGCCGTGGGCCTCATGCGTCGAGCCGAAAACTCCGCGCTCGGCCTGGCGCCCGGCTTCGTCAACCATCCGCTGGCGCAGGGTCACTTTGAAGAAGATCCAGATGAGGACCGCCATCAGGAGGCCGCCGGCGAACTCAGCCGCGACGAATTGCCACCCCAACAAGATGAGCAGCACCAGACCGAGCTCGAATACCAGGTTGGTCGAGGCGAACTCGAAGATGATCGCGTTGACGAAGCTGGCCCCTCTCCGAAAGAGGGCCCTGGCTACGGCAACTGCCGCATAAGAGCACGACGAGCTCGCGGCCCCGAGGCCGCACGCGAGTACGAAGCCCTTCAGGTCCGGTCTGCCCAGAGCACCGGCCACAGCTCGCTTCGAAACTACTGTCTGGATCATCGCCGAGAGCAGGAAGCCGAAAGCGAGGGGCCACAGGACCTCCCAGAGCATGAAGACAGAGATCTGGAGGGCATGCAGGATCGCGTTGACGACGAACAATCGGGCGCTAGCTCCTCACCAAACGCTCAACTGCCGCATTGAGCTCCCGAACCTTCGCGCGTCCGCCGCCAGACCGGATCGCCTCCGTCACGCAATGCTCGGTGTGATCAGCGAGCAGCTGGAGGGCGACGCTCTCGAGCGCTGCCCTGGTCGCGTTGACCTGGGTGAGGACGTCGATGCAGTAGCGATCCTCCTCAACCATGTTCTGGATGCCACGCACCTGACCCTCGATTCGCCGGAGCCTGGCCTCGATCTTCTGCTTGTCCTTCGTATAACCTGGCATGGACACAGTATACCCCCCAAGGGTATAGTGACTTGATGGATCATCACCACGGTACCGCCATGCGCTCCCCGCATGAGGTGATGGGCCACGACGGCCATGCCGCGATGTCGATGGACGCGATGGCCGATGACATGCGCAACCGCTTCCTGGTCGCGGCGGTCCTGTCGGTGCCGATCCTCCTCTGGTCGGCCATCGGCCGCCAGGTCTTGCATTTCGGCGCTCCGGCACCCTTCGGCCTACGCGATGATGTCTTCCAGCTGATCCTGAGCCTGCCCGTCATCGGGTACTCGGGCTGGATCTTTTTCGACGGGGCTGTGCGCGCGCTGCGAGCGCGGACGTTGGACATGATGGTCCTCGTCGCCGTCGCCATCGCGGCGGGCTGGACTTACTCGGTCGTCGTGACGCTTCGCGGCGGAGGCGACGTCTTCTACGAGGCGTCGACCGTCCTGTGCGCCTTTGTGCTCCTCGGCCACTGGCTCGAAATGCGAGCGCGAGGTGGCGCCAACGACGCGGTCCGCGCCCTGTTGGACCTTGCCCCGCCCAAGGCGATCGTCATTCGAGATGGCGCGCAGGTCGAGGTGCCGACTTCGGAGGTGCAGGTCGGCGATCTCCTTCTCATCAAGCCGGGGGCCAAGGTTCCCGTGGACGCCGCGGTCGGGGACGGGACCAGCGAGGTGGATGAGTCAGTCGTGACCGGCGAGAGCCTCCCGGTTGCGAAGGCGCCGGGTGACGCGTTGATCGGCGGTTCGATCAATACGAATGGAACGCTGCGTGCCCGGGCGACAAGGGTGGGCTCGGACACGGCCCTGGCGCAGATCGTGAAGCTCGTGCAGGAAGCCCAGAGCTCGAAGGCGCCCGGACAGCAGCTTGCGGATCGCGCCGCCTTCTGGCTCGTGCTCGTGGCGCTGGTCGGAGGCACGCTGACACTTGTCGCGTGGCTGCTCGCGGGCCGCAGCTTCAGCCAGGCAATCCTCTTCGCGATCACCGTGGTCGTCATCACGTGCCCCGATGCTCTCGGGCTCGCCACGCCGACCGCGATCATGGTCGGCACTGGGCTCGGCGCCAAGCGCGGAATCCTGTTCAAGAACGCGGCCGCCATCGAAGCCGCCGCTCGAGTCCAGGTCGTGGTCATGGACAAGACTGGAACGCTGACCAAGGGCGAGCCCGAGGTGACTGAGCTGTATACGGTCGGCATGCCGGAGGAGGACGTCCTCGCGCTGGCCGCGGCCGTAGAGCGAGACTCCGAGCACCCGCTCGCCGAGGCCATCGTCCGTCGCGCGGAGCATGCGCACGTGGCTTCTCGCGACGCGACCGACTTCGAGAACGTGCCCGGATACGGCGCGTTGGCGGCGGTCGGCGGCCATCGCGTTGCGGTGGGTAACGCGAGGCTGATGGCGCGAGAGAGCATCGACCTCGATGAATTGGCAGGCATGCGCGACGCGATGGCGGCGGAAGGGCGAACCGTCGTCGTGGTGGCGGTCGACGGCCGCCCGGTGGCTTTGATGGGCATCAGCGACGCTCCCCGCCCGACCGCGAAGGTGGCTGTCGAGGCGCTTCAGCAGCTGGGAATCGACGTCGTGATGCTCACGGGTGACAACCGGGCCACCGCTGAACGGATCGCGCGCGAGCTCGGCATCCGGGAGGTGATGGCTGAGATCCTCCCCGCTGACAAGGCGGGCAAGATCGCTGAGCTGCAGCGTGCCGGCAAGAAGGCGGCGATGGTCGGCGATGGCGTCAACGACGCTCCCGCGCTTGCCCAGGCCGACGTCGGAATCGCGATTGGCGCCGGCACCGACGTGGCCATCGAGACCGCAGACATCGTGCTCATCCGCTCCGACCCATTCGACGTCGCCACCGCGATCACGATCGGGCGGGCGACGCTTCGGAAGATGCGCCAGAACCTGGGCTGGGCAGTCGGCTACAACGCGATCGCCATCCCAATCGCGTCCGGGATTTTCGAGCCCAGATTCGGACTTGTGCTTCGACCCGAGATAGCTGCGCTCTCGATGTCAGGATCAAGCCTGCTTGTCGCGGTGAACGCCCTCCTGCTCAAACGCCTGAAACCGCCAGAGCCGGAGCCGACTGCGGTCAGTCCACATACGGTCCGTTGAAGAGGGGCCTCTCTCCGTAGGGCTTTCCGGCCATGAGCACGAACCGCGTCCCCGGCTGCGCATCCTGAACAGCCAGCACCCCGCCCGGACCAAGAACAGCGATCTGTCCGCGCTTGGCCAGGCTTCGGTTGGCGCCGAACGTAGCCTTCCCCTCGAGCATGTGGGCGAAGCCGTTGAAGCCGGCCTGGACGGGGATGCTCACATTTCCGCCCTTCGGCAGCTGAACGTCCAGGATGAGGCCAGGAGTTCCAAGCTCCACCGGCGAGCCCTGGCCGACCAGCACCCGTATGGTCGCGTCTCCCTCTTTCCGGACAGGAACCTCGTTCGGTCGCACGATTTGCGCAGTGGGTTCGACGTTCTTGTCTTTGCGCGCGAGGTTCACCCAGAAGAGAAGCCCGCGCATCTCGGTCCCCGCTTTACCCTCGCGGAGCTCGTCCTCTCCGAGTCCTTCCGCATGCCACACGCCGCGACCGGTTCGGATCTTCAGTAGCGATCCCTCCGCCAGGCGCGCCCGCTCCATGGCGCCCCCGGGACCGGTGCTGTGACCTGTGCTCGAGGAGCCCGAGATTGCGTACCACAGGTTGTCGAACCCGCGGTGCGGGTGCCCGGTGTCCTGGGTCGCCTGCTCGGGGCTGATCTTGACAGTGGCCTCGTGGACAAGGATGTACGGGTCCACCTGCGAGTACGGGATGTGCCTCGACGGCAGGGACTCGAGGACCTGATTGCCCATCATCGGGCGAATATGGGCGTCCTCCACGAGGACGATTTCGCGCTGCGCGGTGTCGATCTGAGTGGCCATCGCTGACATTTTCCTCCTGTATCAGTAAGACACTTGCATCCGCAAATACCTTCGAAACAGCGAGCTTATTGCATATGCAAGTACTGTCTGAATCCGACGCTGCCGGTCTCCTTGAGTCAGGTGAGTCGATAGATCCGTCTCGCGTTGCCGCTGAGCACTTGACGGCCGGCCTCGACGGCTTCTGTTGGTGTGAGCCAACCGGTATCCACCAACCGGCCCAACGCTCCGGCCAGTGCCTCTCGGTAGAGGGCGGCGGCGACCAGGTATACCTCGGGGAAGCGGGTCGCGTCGGTCGCATAGAGAATCTTGCTTGTTGGGCAGAGGCCGAGAGCCTCGTTCAGGGCCCGAGCACCGTCGTGCGCGGCCAACGGGATGGCGAGCGACAGGTCCATGTGGACGCCGGGGAAGACCGACGCGAGGTAGGCGGCTTCCCGGTGGAATGGATAGCAATGCAGCAGCACGACTTTCAGTTGGTCAAATCGGGGCTCGACAAACAGCCGCCTTAGGCCGAGTGGGTTGGTGAGGGCCAGATCCTCGTCCGGGTCTCCGAATCCGCAATGGATCTGCAGGGGCACTCCCAGCTCGCCGCAAACCTGCGCTGCCTCGAGCAGCAGTGAGTGGCAGAGCGGTTCGCCCTCCAGTCGAATGGAATGTCCGTCCGCGGCGCGGGCCCGCAGGTCCTTGAAGTCGGCTTCAGCGCGGGTCGGGTCAGGTTCTCGAAGCCGCAGCCCGGCCCTGTAAGCAGCGATGCTCTTCACTCCCACCGCTCCGCCATCGACAGCATTCATGAGCAGCTCCTTGACGGCCATCAGCCACTCGACGACGCTTTCGCAGGACGCCACCACCGCCTCGGCCGCGGTCTCCAGTCGCACCACTTCGCGCTGGGGGATCTCGATCGCTGCCGAATGCTCAGGCGGGCTCATCGCCTCGCCGCCGGCGAAGCCGTGGTCGAGGATCATCAGCCCGGTCCGCGACTTCTTCAGGAGCCGGTTGGCGTAGACCACCGGTTCGAATGCTTCACGTGCGCTCAAGACGCCGTCCTCGGTGGGCTCGCACTTCAGCTCGCCAGCAAGCCGGCGCAGGGCCGTTCGGTACACGACGGTCTGGTGAGAGTGTTCAGCAATGATCTCCGGATCAACGGCCTCCGTGAAGGCGCGGCGCAAGTCGGCGGGTGCCAAACGGGTCGAGAGACGGAGCAAGGGATGGCAATGGTGATCGACTGCCGGCAGCTCCTCCCACTCGGCGAGGAGGTGGGCGCCCGCAGCGTTCGGTCTAGAACTTGTAGGCGTGCTGGCGGAGCTCGAAGGCCTGGTCCTCGCTCGCGAACGCCGCAATGTCGGCCTCCTTCACAGCCATATAGGAGCCTGCGAGCCGGTCGCCGAGCGCGTCGATCAGGACCTGGTCGCGCCGCAAGTTGCCAACCGCCTCCTCGAGGCTTTGGGGCAGCCGGTCGGCATGGATCATGCGCCGCTCGTCGTCGCTCAAGAGGTGGGGGTCGGTCGTAGCCGGTGGCGGCAGCTCGAGACCGCGTTCGATCCCGTCCAGCCCGGCTGCGATGACGCCGCCCAGGGCGAGGTAAGGGTTGGAGCTCGAGTCGCTCGCCTTGAGCTCGACATTGGCCGACTGAGCCTCGCGCGACCTGGTCGGCGAGGCGACGCGGAGTGCGCCTTCGCGGTTGTCAGGGCCCCAGACGCGGTATGCCGAAGCCCACGTTTGGGGCTGAAGGCGCCGGTACGAGTTGACCGAGGCGCACGTGAGCGCGACGAGCGCAGGCAGATGGTCCAGGAGGCCGGCCATGAACTGGCGCGCGAGCGTTGAGAGGCCGTAGGCCTGGGTCTGATCGTAGAAGCGGTTGGCCGTTCCATCCTTGCTCCAGCCGGAGAAGTGGAGATGGCAGCCGTTGCCGGCCTGGTCGACCCAGGGCTTGGGCGCGAAGAGCGCAAACAAGCCATGACGCAAGGCGATGCCGCGCACGGTTTCCTTGTAATGGATGTGGCGGTCGGCTGCAGCGAGGGCGGGCGCGTGCTTGATCGACAGCTCCTGCTGGCCCCACCCGAGCTCAGGGTAGTACTGCTCGACCTCCATGCCCTGAGCCTCCAGAGCCTCGACGATCTCATCGATCACGCCAGCAGCCGTATTCATCCCGGTGCTGGTGAAACAGCCACTCTCATCGAGTGGTTGGTAGACGCCGTCCGCTCGCGTGGAAAGAGTCCATTCCGGCTCGAATGCGGCAAGCATGTGGAGGTCACGTTCCCCCGCCGCTCGGGCGACCATCCGTTTCAGGAAGTCGCGCCCGTCGGCCGGGTACGGCTGGCCTTCGAGCGTGACCATGTCAACCAGGACCGCGCCGGTGTGAGGTGCATATGGCGCGATCACAAATGTCGAGGGGTCAGGGACCAAGCGGATCTCGCCCACGGGACCCATGCCTTCGTACGGGGCGAGGTGATCGAGCATCGTGAACGCCTGCATGGCGAGCGTCAGTCCGATGCCGCGTTCGAGGCGCGTCTCGAGATCGGCGATTCCGCTGCATTTGCCGCGGATCACGCCATCGTTGTCGCAGTACAGGAATCGGACCAGCCGGATACCGGCGGAGCGCGCCTTTTCCGCCACCTGCACCGCTGTCATCAGGCTGACGACTGGGCGGCTTGCGATCGCCGGCTCGGTCCGAGGAAGTAGACGACCACCGCGACAACCAGCGAGGCTACCGTGACGCCACCCACGACCAGCAGCCACGGCCCGTTTGCAATCAGCGCAGGGTTCCACGACCCGGTCAGCGTGACCCAGATGCCCGCCGCGCTCGCGACCGCACCGAAGATCGAGGCGGCGACGAAAACTCCGTTTGGTACGAGCTGTTCACGTTTGAACTCGGTTGGAAACTTGTTGCGAATGATCAGGACGTCGACGAAGAGGATGACCATCGAGAGGCACCAGATCACGGTCACAGCCGCCTGGAGTACGAGGTAGACCTGCGTCGACAGGTTCGGATTACCTGAAAAACCGATGAACGTCACGAGCGTGATCACCGTGGTGATCACCGCCTGGGTGATCACGGCGATGTGAGGAACCTTGTTCCGATTCACGCGAGCCATCGCCCCGGGCAGCCTGCGGTCAAGGCCGGAGACGAAAAGCAGGCGCGCGAACGAGTAGTTGTATACGGTCGTGTTGAAGAGAAAGAACGCGATCAGGATCAGCGTGACCACAGTGCTGACGCCGCTGCCCAATGAGATCTGCACGGCCTGGAGGATCGCCGTCGTCGAGTTGGCATCCTTCTGAGGAACGACAACCATGGCCCCCCACGTGAGCAGCAGGTATGCGGCCATGACGACGATCGAGCCCCAGAACAGGTAGCTGGTGATGGCTCGCCGGTCCTTGACCTCGACGCCCATGTTGAGCGGCACCTCGATTCCGAGGAGGGCGAGGATCACCAGGCCATAGAAGGTCGCGTTGCTTGAGTTCAGGCTGAATGCGGAGGGGGAGAAGTCGTTTGCCGCCGGGTGTCCGCCGAGCAGCCACGCGAGGCCCGCCAGCCCCACCGCCGCGATTGCGGCGCCGTAAACCACGAACACCACGTTGACCATGTTTTGCGTAACCCGGAATCTCAGGATCGACAGTCCTGTGCTGAACCAGATCACCGCGAGGATCACCACGCCCTGCTGCCAGGGTTGCTGGAGCCAGCTGCTGTTGAGGAACTGGAGCATCGTCACGATCAGGTCGGAGGTGGCGATCATGACCAAGATGCCGGGCCACCAGGCGCAGAAGCCCGCGAAAAATCCCCAAAACGTGCCTAGCGCCTTGTGCGTCCAGACGTAGATTGAGCCTTCGCCGGGGAACATGAGGCCGAGCTGGCCGGTGACGATCGCCCCCGGAATCAGGAATGTGATGAAGCCTAGGATCCAGTAGACGAATCCGGCCGGTCCAGCCGCCTGGATGACCGAAGCCTGGTTCGCAAAAAGCACGATCGCCACAAAGATGGCCACCATGTCGAATGGGCCCAGAACCTTGGGCAGGATTCCGGGCGCTATGCGCTCAGAAAGCAGCTCACTAGTCGTGCCGGACCTTCCAACGGCACCCAGGTTGCCTTCAGCAGTCCCCATGTTGAACCCCCCGTTTTCAACACTCAGGCCGGTTGTGGGTCTGATTCTCGCGGGACGACGTGCCGCGGTCAATGGGGCGTGCTTGAGATGAAACGTCCGATGGCGGATCGTCCCCGCGAGGTCTATTCGAAAGTCAGAGCAATCGCACGCCGCAGCACGACTGCATAACCGACGTCGAAGTCGGGGCGTGCGTTGAGCGGCAGCGCATTGCGCTGTCGCGCCCAAGCCACGGTGTGTGCGAAGGTGCCGACCCGGATCGCGAGCATGAACGCCTCGGAGAACCCTTTACCCCACGGCTCCAGGTACGCATCGCGTAGCCGCATGAACCACGGGTCGGTTGGCCGCAGGTTGTTTATCTCTTCGAGGAACCGGAATGTGACGACCAGCGACGCGAAGGGATGCGAGATCGACGCGTCGCCCCAGTCGAGGAGGCGCAGCCGCCCGGCCTGTTCGTACACGTTGCCCATGTGGAGGTCGTCGTGCTGGAGCGTCTCCGGTACGCCACATTCGGTGAGCTCGTCACAGAGCTCGGCGAAACGCGGAGCATAGCTTCGGAGCCGGCCGATCTCGTCGCTCGCCAGAGGCAGATCGTGGTGCAGGAGGTCCCGGTAGCGCGCCGGCAGCGTCGCGACCCGCAGGTCCGGGACGTGGTGGATCAGATGCTGGAGGATATGGGCGGTCTCACCACGTTGAAGCTCGGCGTACAGCGGAAGGACAGCCAGCCATTTCTCCGGCGGGTTGCCGAGTGTGCGGATGGGAGTGCCCGCGTCGCCGAGCAGAAGCCATGCCCGTTCCTCGTCGTATGCGAGGACCTCTGCGACCCGGTCGGGCCAACGAGCGAAGAGCTCTGCGGTGAGTCGCGGCTCGAACGCTTGCACCGGGGCGCACTGCTTGAACCAGGCAACGCCGTCAGCGAGCGGCACGCGCAGCACTGTCGCCCACGGGCGCACGTGCACCGCCTCGATGGCGCCGACCGGTTCGACGTGCGCCCGGATCCAGTCTTCAGCCGCAGCGCTGTCCAAAGAGTTCAAAAGTAGTGGCAAGGGTCCCTATCGCTTTATGTGTGCCGTGTCTGGTCAGTGCGTTCATGCGACACATGATCGAACCCTGACCTGGGGTCAATGTCAAAGCCCCTGTCGGGACTTTCCTCACGCGGCTTGCAATTTGCGTCCGATTCAGCCGCGGGGACCCGACCCTCAACACTCGACGGCCAACGTATCCTTGCCGACCAGCATGGCCACCGGCAGCCTGATCACGCACGTATTCGTCGGCGTCCCGGTCATTAACTACGCATCGGCCCGCACATGGTATGAGCAGTTCTTCGGCCGTCCGCCAGACGGTGTCCCCAAAGAGGGCGAGGCTGTTTGGCAGGTGACGACCACAGGCTTGGTATACATCGTCGCTGACAGACAACGCGCCGGTCGTGGGCTCGTCGTGATAGCCGTAAGTGATCTGGAACGATGTCTCGCCGAGTTGGAGGGCCGAGGACTGAAGATCCCACCGACGGAAACGGTCGGCAGTGAGCCGATGAAGGCTGTCTTTCACGATCCGGACGGCAACACGATCACCGTCTTCGCGGCTCCCGACGCCTAGGCCCACCCAAGTGGATTCGAGACCATGCCGCCACCGTCCGCCAGCGGTCGAGGGCTGCGGAGTTCAAAAGCAGCGGTATGGGTGGCTAGCGGGACTTGAACCCGCGACACCCAGATCCACAATCTGGTGCTCTGCCATGCTGAGCTATAGCCACCGTGGTGCGGGCCAAGAGTCCTCGGGCCCTGTTTGGGAACCACGATTTTACCCGCCCCGTTGCCGGACAATTGAGGGCGATGGCGACTCCGGCCGAATTCGACCAGATGATCAAGTCCGGCGAGCTGATCGAGTCCCCTCGGGAGATGACTCCCGAGTATCTCCGCGAGCTCAAGCACACGCTCATCGTCTCGGGCGATACGGAACTCATCTCCGCGCCCGCCTATTACCTCGCCGCTAAGCGGGCGCCGTCGATCAACGCCTTCATGACCGGCATCGCGATCATCCAGGACGAGCTCGCGCACGCCCACATCGCGTATCACATCCTTGAAGAGCTCGGTGAGGACCAGGAGAAGCTGATCTTCAGCCGCGATCCCAAGAGTTTCCGATATCCCTACGCATTCGACGTTCCGCTCGACACATGGACCGAGCTGGTGGTCGCCAACGGCATGTACGACCAGGCTGGCTTCTGCCTGCTCGGCGACATCCACGACAAGTGTTCGTACGGGCCCTGGAAGCGCGGACTCAACAAGGTCATGGCCGAAGAGAATTTCCACCTCCGAAACGGCCGGACGTGGATGAAGCGCATCAGTGCCGCCGGTGGCTCAGCGAAGGATGAGCTGCAGCGAGCGGTGGACTGGATGTTCCCGCTGAGCGTGGAATGGTTCGGCCTGCCTGACGACCTGAAAATGCACTCGACCCAGCTCGAGTACCGCCTGAAGGGCCTGACCAACGACCAGCTGCGCCAATGGTGGCTCTCGACCGTCGTGCCCTACTGCGAGCAGATCGGGATCAAGGTTCCGGCGCACAAAGAGACCAGGGACGACAAGGACGTCTGGAAGCTCGACTATCCGTTTCCATGCGAGTTCGACGCCAACGCCAAACGATGGGATTTCAAGCAGCCGATCACGTGGGACGACGTGCTCGTGCGCTGGCGAGGGCGGGGCCCTCGCAACGCCGAGATGGTCGCCATGTTCCAGGAGGAGTTCCACAAGTTCCGCAAGACACATCACAAGAACGGGTCGTGACCCAGCGACTCTGGGCTGCGCTGGCTGAGGTCCAGGACCCTGAGATGCCGGTGAACCTGGTCGACCTGGGGTTGATCTATCGAATCGATGAGCACGACGGCATCGTCGAGGTCGAGCTCACATTCACCGCAATGGGTTGCCCGGCGTCGGATTTCATCCTCGACGATGTTCGCGAGCGCCTGCTGCGCGAGGATGGCGTGCGCGAGGCGCGGGTGACTGTGGTCTGGGATCCGCCCTGGACGACCGCCCGAATGACACAGGCGGGTCGCGACGCGCTCGAAGCCTGGGGCCTGGCGGTTTGACCAGGTACAGACGCGTCAGCGGAGACGCCGTCGAATACGAGGTGTTCGCGCGCAAGACTCGCGGCGACCCGCTGCACCAAGTTGGCAGCGTGGTCGCGCCTGATGACGACCTCGCGGCCGCGTACGCACGCGCGACCTACGATGAAGAGCGCTGGATAGAGATGGCGATCGTGCGCAAAGACGACGTCATCGAACTCTGGCAGCCAGGCGAATCATCGGAGACGTGAGCCTCTCCGACCTCGTCCTCAGCATCGCCGACAACAAGCAGATGCTCGGCCTTCGGTACGCGGAGTGGGCCACGCGCGCACCCTCCCTGGAGGCCGACATCGCCGCGGCCGCCATGGGCCTCGACGACCTCGGTCACAGCCGCGTCCTCTACGGCTGTCTCGAGCCTCTTGGGGAGGACCCACGAGGTCCGGAGCGCGAGGTCGACGCCGGCAGCATCCGCTCCCTCCCCTATTTCGACGAGCCCTGGAGCGAGTGGGGACAATTCGTTGCCGCCAACTCCGTGCTCGACACCGCCTTCACCGTGATGATCGAGGCCTGCGTCGGCGGATCAGTCGAGGTGCTGCAGCACCGGCTCCGGAAGATGCTGATGGAGGAGCGCTACCACTTCCTCCACGGCCGCAGCTGGCTGCGATCCGGCATCGACACCGGCCCCTTGCACCGTGCGTGGCGCGAAGCGATCGAATGGTTTGGGCCGCCCGATGGCGAGACCGCGCAGCTCTACAAGGACGGGCGCTTGAGCATGGGCCCCGCCGAGCTCCAGGCTCGATTAGAGGAGCGTCTCGAGAGCAGGGTTCCTGAAATGACGATCGACTGGAAGCAATGGGATCCTATACGCCGGCGCGGCCGGTCAGGCGCCGTCGACGAGCGCACATTCGCCATGCTTCGCGGCCTCGAGGAAAAGCGATTTGCCCAGGCGAAAGAAGCCTGACCCTCGCGCCCAGCCGCGATGCACGCACTGCGGCGCGCGGGACGCCGAGGTGATCTCACTATTCGGAACTCAGGCGATGACGCTTCAGTACAGATGCCGGCGCTGCGGCACGCTGTTCGAGGCGATCAAGTACGAGTAGGACTCACCCGGCAACACCCGCAACAATGACGTGGTTGATCCCATCTCGACCCGACTCAACCGTCGCACCGAGCCCATCGAAGCCGCAGTAGTCGAGCACGGCGCGCATCACGTCAGGTGGGTAGTAATTTGCGCGGTAGCCCATGGCCGCTCCGCCGACCGCGTACGCGGCCGGCGTAAAGCAGTCGGTCACGAGCAGCCCGTCCGGCCGTAGGTTGGCGCGAAGCCAGCGCAAATGCTCGAGCATGGGCTGCTTTGGCAGCCAGGACGACAGACCGACGAACAGGGCCAGGTCGAACGGACCGAACTGGTCGCATTCAGCCCGGAATGCAGAGTTCGTGAGATCTCCCTTCAAGAAGTGAAACTCCGCCCCGATGCGTTCGACGGCCACCGCCAGCTCGGGGCCGAGGTCGCCCGCCGGGTCGAGGTCGGCGGCAACCAGCACGACACGGCCCATCTGGTCGCGGTTCTCATTCGTGAGCTTGACCAGCGGACGGCGCAGGTCGTACGCGAATCCGCTTGGCGCTGTGAAGATACGCACTCGAGCACCGGTTGCAAGCCGGCCGCGCAGCTCGTTCTCGATTCCTTGGACCAGGATCGCGAGCCGATCTCGCACCGCACGATGAAGTGGGTAGCCGTAGAAGGCGCGATCGACCAACCGGGGACGAGGTGGCTGGTCGTAGATCAACCGCATGATCCCAGCGGAGTAGCCGTCACGGAGGAAGGCCCGCCCGGGCGCGCTCAAGGGGAAGAGTGGCTCGCGCCAGGCGCCTTCGAAGAATCGGCGCGCGAGATAGCGCCCGAGGTACTGATAGCTCATCACACGCCGGAATACGCTGCGACGGCTCCTCGACTCATGCAGCGCTCCGGCGCGAGTGGCGCTGTCGGAGGCGGTTGGCAGATGCGGAGCCAGCTCGCGCGCAGCGGCAGCCAGCACGTCACCTGGGCGCATTTGTGCAGCGTCGATCACCTGCACCGAGTCCATCCCTTTATTGCGCCTCACCACGTCGAGCACACGCATGTAGCCCTCACGAGCGACGGTCAGGTCAGCGGGGTTCTCATGGCGGTCAACCTTCGCCCCGCGTGAGTGCACGCGACTGACCGCTGCCTCGGGCGTCAGGTCGAGAAAGATGACGCGATCGGGGATCCACACGCCCTGCATGCGGGTCAGCCTCGCCGTCATCGCAAGGGCATCGGCGGTCTTGAGGTCGGGGAGGCGGCGCCGGCTCTCGGGTCCCAAGCGGGTGCCCTGCAACAGGTGCTGGAATGCGTCATCGACGTCGTCCGCGGTGGGCGGATTCTCTACGTGGCCGCGGTAGTTGAACGCGCGGCCTGCGCCTGACAGCAGGAGATTGCCGTCGCTGACCATGACGTCGACGTGGTAGCGGCGCGAAAGCTTCACTGCGGCGTTGTCCTGCAGCAGCATCTGGAACACCTTGGCTACCGGATACAGCGCCTTGTGATCGACGACCAGGTGCGAAAGCCTCCGAAACAGCAGATTGAGCCGGGCAGCGATGGCATAGCCATGCGGGTGGAAGCCACGACCGGCCAGGTCCATCTCAGGCGCTCTGATCCAGAACTGGTCGGCAGCCGCCGAGCCCGCGATGAGGCCGCGTTCGGCGGCGACGATCACAGCGAGCGAGGAGGCCAGAGTGCTCTTCCCGCTGCCATCGATGCCGATGACCGAGACCTGGAGGGTCACGACGCCAGGCCAGGGACGAATGCGAGCACGCCGGCCATCTCCAGACTCAGCCAGCCATAAGCCCGCTCGGGATCCTCATCCAGGAAAAATTCGACGGAATTACGATCCAGCAGCCGCAGCTCGAATGGTTTGCCCGGTTCGAGCCGGCGCTTGAACGGCCGCTGCAGCCGTGGAGCGACAATGAGCCCCGCCGCGTCATCACCCATCGCCACGCCAGGATCCGGCAGCGGCGGCAGCGGCAATTTCAAGGCGACGGCCGCCAAAAGGCGCATGCGCCGGCCGCCATCGATCTCCACCAGCTCGCAGCGAGATGCCGCCACGGTGCCCGCCAGCATACGGGCGGCGCCAAACACCACGTACTCGAGGCCGTTGACATGCTCGAGGCCGACCAGAGACGCCACACGTTTGCGACCCGAAGGGTGCCGCTGTCGCCAGAGCGCAATGTCGCCTGGAACACGGCCCCACTGCCCGAGCCCGCACATCGTGACGGCGTGGCGGACATCTGAACCGCCGCCGCTGGTGCCGAACCGGCAGCGGATGACACCGCACGTTTTCGTGCTTCCACTCGCGAATCCGCTGCCCACCTGGCGTGCCGCCTCAACCGGATCGAATGGGATCCCGAGCTTGCGTGCGACCACATTGCCGGATCCCATGCGGAGCGCAGCCAGCTGCAGGACATCGGCGGTCGGAGGAGCTGACGGAAAGGCGTCCATCACGCCCTCGACGACCGCGCGCAGCGTCCCGCCCCCACCCGCCGCGAGCACCAGCGAGGGCCGTGACGCGAATCGGGCGAACTCCTCGGAGGCCGACCGCGCGTCTGGATGGGTCTCGACCACCAAGGTCTCGAGGTCGAGTCCAGAACCGTGGCTCGAGCGGATCGCATTCCCAAGCGTTTCGACGAGCCCCGACGGGTGCCCGGTTCCCGACGCACGATTGAGGATGAGGAGGGCCGCCGCGGTCACGGCTCCGATTCGTCCGGCTCTCCTTCGACCCCGGCTCTGCGCCGGCGCATGATCGCCAGGGGGATGCCTGCGACGAGGACGGCGATGATGAGCAGCGCGATCGCGAGAGGCAGCAGCCAGGTGGTGCTCGAGCTATGCGACACGGAGTTTGTGGGATAGCCGGCCGCGAAGTACCCGAGCTTGTCGGTGGTCGTGTCGATCGTGAACGGCTGAGCTTCGGACAGGGCGCCGATCGAGGTCCAGGGCCCGTCCGCGCTGCTCGAGTAATAGACGGTGCTCGGCGCGGGAACGATGTCGGAGTAGCGCATCAGGAGGCTCGATTTCTTGACTAGCGGCGCGCCGGCCGTGATCAGGTAGGTGTTCGTGACGAACGTGAGGCCGGGCGGCTTTGGGCATGGGCTCACCGGCTTGATGTCGACCGCGATGACCGTTTTCCCAGTCGCGTCGAAGGCGCCGGGCAGGAAGCCGATCACCACCTGAACGTCGTCGGTAAACGCGGAGTTGGCGTCGCTGACCCCGCCGATGATCTTGATCTGGAGGCTGCCTGACTTGGGCGGCTGGTTGGCGGCGACGTGGAAGGGCGGACATAACCAGTTGTACGGCTGCGCCGGCGCAAAGCCGTCGTAAAAGCCGGGCGCGACCATCCACGCCGCGAGCAGGTAAGCAGCGGCTGCGGCCGCGAGCAGCCAGACCCGCCTCACAGGGCGAGGTCCGCGATGACGTGGCCGATGATCGGGGCGACCAGGTCTTTGCACGCCCAGCGCCACAGCGCCAGGAGGAGGCCGGCGGCGGCGACCGCAAACAGGAATTCCGGAGGATGAGAAAGGGCGTGCGCCGCGGTCCACAGCGCCGTGCTGCCGATGATCGCCACCGGAACGCCCCCAATGTCGTCGAGCGCGGCGTAGAGCGCGCCGCGAAATGCGATCTCCTCGCCGACCGACACCACGATCGCCGGCACCGCGAGGAAGGCCGGGAGTATCGGCGCGGCGCTCGCGCGCGCGGCGGCGGGCAGCAGGAGCACCACCGCAAGCGCGAAGCCGCCGAGGATTCTGAAACCCAGGCGCGATTTGCCCAACCCCAGCCTGTCAGCCGGCCATCCCAAGCCGGCAAGCAGCAACGCGAAGCCGCCCAGGATGAGAGCGGCTGCAGCCGCGTGCGAAACGTTCGAACTCAGAGCCCGCGTCCATTCGACGAGCAGGATGTAGGTCCCGATGACCGCCACGCGAGCAGCGGGCCGGGATTTCAGGACCGAGAGCACCGGTCGATTATCCAGACTGCTTCGTTACGGGGTCGTCAGCCGATCAGGATTTGAATACACGTTGAACCGATCTCCACGTAGGAACCCGACCAGCGTCTGGTTGAACTCTCTCGCCAGCGCGACGGCCAGGCTGGACGGCGCGCCGACCGCGGCCAGCAGCGGGATGCCCGCGCCGATCGACTTCTGAACGATTTCGTAACCCGCGCGGCCGCTGACGACGAGCAGCATGTCTGAAGCGGGCAGACGACCGTCGAGCAGAAGCCGCCCCACCACTTTGTCAACCGCGTTGTGCCGGCCAATATCCTCGCGGAGCGCGACGATCTCACCGGTCGCATCGAACAGTCCGGCGGCGTGGAGGCCGCCCGTGCGGTCGAACACCCCCTGCCCCGATCGCAGTCTGTCGACGAGCCCGGGGAGGGTGGACGGGTCGAACCTGGGCCCGGACGGTAGAGCGGCGAGGTCGTGGCGCAGGTCATCGATCATCTGGGTCCCGCACACGCCACACGCGGAGCTCGCGAGCATCGAGCGCTGCGGTTTGCGCTGAGGCTTCACGGCCAGCTTCACATCCACATGGTTGGACTCCATCAGCACGGGCTCGACGGCGATGCGCTCCTCGCTCTCGGCCGACTCGGCGCTGATCCGGATAGCGCGCACGTCGCTGCGGGAGCGAATTACGCCTTCCGCAAAGAGCAGTCCGAACGCAAGCTCGATATCAGCGCCAGGCGTTCGCATCACCACCGCTAGCGGCTCGCCGTCGAGGAGCAGCTGGAGCGGTTCTTCGGTCACGACCGCATCCGGTGCTTCGGACCACCGGCCCGCAGCGAAGCGGTTGATTCGCAGTCCGGGTGCTGCGGGCTTGGCCATCTCTACCCTTCGGCCATCCGCAGCCGGCGAGCCGACCGCGGGATCGCAGTGGCGATGGAGAAGCCACGCCACGACGTGACCCGCTCGGCCCTCAGCTCGATCGCGGATGGCACCTTCGCGTTGTCGATGGCGTAGCGCTCCGCAATCGCATCCCGATCGGCGCCGCTGCCGAACGTGCCGCGGATGCATGCTCCGACCATTTGCGATGGCCGGAAACGGTGGTGGGATTCGACCACGAGCGCGCCGGGCGAACCGGCGCGCGGGTGACCGCCAGTGGGGGCGAGCATCACGGAGCCCCTATCGACTTCCCAAAGGGCAGGGCGGATGACCGGCGCGCCTCCCTCGAACCAGCAGGCATAGCCGCGGGGGACACCCGCTAAACGGCGGCTCACCTCAGCCGGGACGGCCGGAACCCGGGCCGCCTGCGCAGGTGGGAATGGCCAGATGTCGATCACCTCTACGTCGTTGGGATGCAGCTGCAGCACGATACGGTTGTACGGCATCCATTCGCGCGGCAGCCGGGTGATGTCGAGAACGTAGCCGGCCACGAAAGGCGCGTTCCGCAGCGCGTACTCGGCCATGCCCAGGTACAGGCCTGGGCCTGCAAGCGCCGCCCGCACCTGGCTCGAAAGTGACAGCGGATCGAAGACCTCGAGCGTCCCACGCATCAGCACGGCGTTCGAACCGCCGTCGACGAAGAACGCCGCGCGCGGGTCGCGTCTCGCCATGAGGTTCTTGGCCGCGTATCGGGAAGTGGTCATCCAGAGCGATCCCGCCGCGAAGCTGTAGGCGGCGGGGTTGACCAGCGGCAGGCGGCCGGATCTGAGGGCCAGCATCCCGATCTGCGCTCGACCCAGGATGCCCTGGGCTTCGCGGCTCAAACGCACATTACGAACATTAGGACGGCGCGCCTTCCAGGGTGCCACGAATGTGCTCCAACGCCTGCTGGAGCCGCTGCCTGACCACCCAATCGAGCCGGCCGGCGACCGCGGCCCCGATCACCGAAGCCGGCGGTATGTATGCGATACGAAGCTCGACCCGAACGCCCTCAGGCGTCTTGGTGAACGTGAAGCCGCCCTCCTGCTTGATGAGCCCCGACTCCGACTCCCATCCAATCTCGTGCGGCCGGCGCCAGCGGTTCAATCGAAGCACGCTTCGGAGGGGAAAGCCCATCGCCACCACCTCGACGTTAAATCGGGCGCCGATGCCTTCGGAACGGGAGCCAATCGGCTCCCACCGGGTCACCCCTTCCAGGACCTGTGCCACATGGCGGTGGTTGGCAAAGAAGTCGAAGGCCTGCTCCGGCGACGTGCGCACGACCACGGCCGCGGAGAACTCGCGCTTCGGCATGGGGAGTTCACCATATCTCCTGATGGTCAGGACGCCCGGCGGCCGCGTGACAGTAGAGGACTCGGTCGCATCCTCGCGCCGCGTGACCGGTCGCGTCCTGTGCGATTCGTTCTTCGCGGACATGCGGGTGCTGACGCTGGGTCTGATCCGGCCACGCGGGTGGTCGCTGTTCCTGGGTCCGCTGGAGATCCTCCGCTTTGGGCCGGCCAAAACGACGCGGACCAGCGTCCAGCTGCCGATCGAAGGCGGCCTCGCTGTGGGCGTGCCGGGAGGAAGCCTTCGTATCGAGGCCGTCAAAGGCGCGCTGAAGGCGAAGGTGGAGGGTTACCGGCCCTGGCTGCCGCTCCCCCTCTACGTGATCATGCAGCTCCCACTCCACCACCTGATCCTGCGCCTGCACCTGCTGCGCCAGAGGGGGCGCCTTCCTTCAGCGGGCATGCCGGCCGCGCCCACAGGTCGCTTCGCAGCTGCCGCGATCGACACGGGATTATGCGCGGCGTTGGCGCTGGTCGCCGGGAAACGACGACGCCTCCCGGCGCTCGTCGGCATCATCTTCGTGTATCACGTCGCGTGCTGGAGCGTCTCCGGCCGCACGATCGGTGGTGTGATCACCAGGCAGCGGGTCGTATCGGTGGACGGGTCGGGCGTCAGCGCCGGTCAGTCTCTCCTTCGCCTGCTGGCGCTACCCTTGGCCGCGCTGCGCATGCGCGCGGTCCACGACGAGATCGCGGGCACAGAGGTCATCGCCGACTAGCAACTAGCATTGGGCCGATGCCCCCAACAACGGTTGATCTCGTCATCTTCGGCGCCTCCGGCGACCTGGCCCGCCGGAAGATCTTCCCGTCACTGGGGGCGCTCGTCGCTCGGGAGGGCCACAAGCTTCGAGTGATCGGCGCTGGGCGGAGCCACAAGACGACCGATGAGTTCCGCGGCGTGGTCATGGAAGCCAGCGGCAGCAGCAGCCTGGCCGCCACCGCAGAGTGGGTCACCCTCGACTACGCCGACCCGGCGACGTTCGCGCCAGTCAACGCGCTGATCGCGGGGACATCGGTCGTCATCTTCTACCTGGCCACGCCTCCGGAGACATTCAGTCCGATCATGGTGGCGATCGCGAACTCCGGAATGGCTACCAAGGGCGACCCGTCGCGCCGGATAGTGCTCGAGAAGCCACTCGGCCACGATCTGGCCTCCGCAAAGATGCTGAACGCGCAGCTGGCGGCAGCCTTCGAGGAACAGCAGATCTATCGGATCGACCACTACCTGGCAAAAGACACCGTCCAGAACGTCCTTGCCTTCCGGTTCTCGAACTCGCTGTTCGAGCCGGTGTGGAATCGCAACCTGGTGGAGACGATCCAGATCACCGCCGCCGAGGACGAGGGAATCGGCCAGCGCGCCGGCTATTACGACCAGATCGGGGCTGTGCGCGACATGATTCAGAACCACGTTCTCCAGCTGCTGGCGCTGGTCACGATGGAACCGCCCACCACGTTCGATGCAGACTACGTTCGCCGTGCCAAGCGCGCGGCCCTGCGGGCGATGTCACCGCTGGATGTGACTTCCGCCGTGAGAGGTCAGTACGAGGGCTACCTCGATGAGCCCGGTGTAGCGCTGGAGTCGCGGCGGGAGACATTCGCGGCCGCGCGTGTTGCGATCGAGAACTGGCGCTGGGACGGCGTGCCGATCTTCGTGCGCTCCGGCAAGGTGCTGAGGCGGCACGCGACCGAGGTGATGATCAAGCTGCGAGACGCGCCCTCGCTCCGCATCGGCGGCCGCCGCCAGCGCGGCATCCCGACGCTGATCGTGATCCGGGTTCAGCCCGATGAGGGAATCACGCTTCGAATCGGCGCCAAGCGTCCGGGGCCGAGGTTCGAGCTGGTGCCCGCCGGCATGAGGCTCGACTACGCCAAGCTCACGCGTGCCACCCTGCCGGACGCGTACGAGAACGTGCTCTCAGAGGTCCTGGCCGGCGGTCACTCGGCGTTTCCAGGCGCGGAGGAGATCGAGCTGCAGTGGGAGATCGTCGATCCGCTGATCAAGGCGTGGGAGGCGGAAGGACATCCAGACATCTATCCCGTCGGGTCGTGGGGTCCCCGCGCGGCTGACGACCTGGTCGCTGCCGACGGCGGGGGCCGCTGGATCGTGAGCGGGGACGAACCGGGCACGGCATAACCAAAAGAAAAAGGGCAGCTCTTGCGCTGCCCTTTGTGTTTGTCGGACTGATTACATCTTCGAGCGGGCCATGCCGCTGCTCGGCATCTTCATCGTGCCGGTCAGCAAGAGCTCGGGCTTGTTGGGGTAGATCGCGATCAACACCGCTCCGGCGATAAGTGCGATCAGGAACGCGATCAGGTCGAAACGCCCGATCGAGATATAAGCGAACAGCTGGTAGACGACCTGCAGGATCGCGTAAAGGATGAGGGCGCGGACCCAGCTCACATTGGCGATCGGGTCAAAGCCCGCGATCATCAATCCGGCTCCAAACGCCACACCGGCCACCGAAGCTGTGACGCCGAAGTACTGGTCAAACGGGAAGAACGTGCCGCCGATGAACCCCAGACCGGAGCCGGCGACGATCAATACTCCCATCACCCACATCACGAGCTTCAACGCCATTGGGTTCCACTTAGCCACTAGTCCCATTCCTCCATTTCGACCGCGGTTGATTGTTACATTTAGTGAGACCAGCGGTCATTTGTAGCCAACGTTGTACGCCAAATGCACGTCAGTTGCAACGGGCTTCAACTCAAAACTTGCGCCCCGCCCCGCCAGACCCGAAGCGGACGGAGGCCGTAGGCCCAGGCGAAGGCCCCCTCGTGGTCGGCGTCCCAGAGCACCAGGTCGGCCAGCTTGGAGGGGGCGACAGCACCCCGATCTGAGCGCGAGATCGAGAGCGCCCCCCCAACGGTGGCTGCCAGCAAGGCCCGTTCGACCGAGAGCTTGAATACGGCCACCGCCATCGCGACCACCACGCTCATGCTCGTGATCCCGCTCGTCCCCGGGTTGTGGTCGGTACCAAGCGCGATCACGGCGCCGGCCGCGATCAGGTCCCTTACAGGGGGCAGCTTTCCGATCGATAAAGCGGTCCCGGGGGCGAGCGTTGCCACTACCCCGGCGCGGGCCAGGGCGACCGCGTCGGCGCGGTTGGCCCGGAGCAGGTGGTCTGCCGAGGCCGCGCGCAGCTCGGCCGCAAGTCGCGAGCCGCCGGTGCGCGCAAGCTCGTCGGCGTGGAGGCGAGGGATGAGCTGCGCCGCGCGCGCCGCCTTGAGGATGCGGCGCGACTGCGACACCGAGAAGTAACCGCGGTCGCAGAACACGTCGCAAAAGCGCGCACCCGCCACGTACGCGTCGGCACACCAGTCCGCCACATGCTTCGCGTACCGGTCGAGCTTGGCGCCGGGGTCCGGCGGCTTGGCATGGGCGGCGAGAAACGTGACCTCGACGCGAGGCAGGTCGCCGCGCTCGCCGAGTCGCTTCAGGATGCGCGTCGCCTCGAGCTCGCCCTCGCGCTCGAGGTGATAGCCGGTCTTTGCCTCGACCGTGGTGGCGCCGCCTTCGAGCCAGTGGCGCAGCCTCTGCGCCGTCGCCTGCTCGAGGGCCGCGGTGGACGCTGCGCGCGTGGCCTTCACCGTCGACACTATGCCGCCGCCCGCCCTCGCCACTTCTTCGTACGAAGCACCCGCTGAGCGCATGGCAACCTCGGCCATCCGATTCCCTGCGTAGAGAGGGTGCGTGTGCGCGTCGATGAGGCCCGCGGTGACGAGCCCGCCGCCGCAGTCATCCTCATGCGCGACGTACCCGAGCAGTGCGAGCGGCTCTTCGCCCTCGCGCCCACACCAGGCGAGGTGCTCCTCGTCGTCACATATCACCGAGGCCCTCTCGATCACACCGGCATCGGTGCCCGTGAAGAGGCGGCCGATGTTGTGGAGGCGCCTCACTTCGAGAACACCGTCGTGCCACCCACGACCACGTTGGTGACGTCACGCGCGGAGCAGCCGAACATGAGGTAGTCCAGGTTGAGCACTCTCCACTCGGAGCGCCAGTTCTGGTTGATGGTGACGAAATCCGCGAGCATTCCCGGTTTGAGCTCCCCAGCATCCCAGCCGAGGGCCTGCATCCCATCGATCGTGGCCGCCCGGAACAGCTCTTCCGGTTGGTGTATAACGCGGCGTCCGGTGGAACGGCGCTGGTCGACCTCGAGCCCCCGAGCCTCCTCTAGGATGTCGATCATCGCGTTGGAATCGCTGCCCACGCAGATCGTGCATCCCGCATCGGCTAGACGGCGAATCGGGCCGACGCGATCACCAAGATCACGCTCCGTGGTTGTGCACGCGCAGATCGAGACACGGTTCGCACCCAGCAGGGAAATGTCGCGGTCATCCAGATGGATCGCGTGGATTGCGGTCAGGTCAGCGCCAAGGATTCCCTCGCGGTCGAGCAGCTGGGCAGGAGTGCAGCCTTCGGCGGCCAAGCACTCTTCGACCTCCGCGGGCTGTTCGGCGAGGTGAATGTGCAGCGGCGCATTTCGTTTGCGCGCCCATCCAGCGACCGTTCGCATCGAGGCTGGATCCACCGCGCGCACGCTGTGGATTGCCGCACCGATGCGCACACCCTGGCCATCTTCGAATTCATCCATTCGCCGCGCCCATCGGTCCGCATCCCCATCCGAGAATGTCCGCTGGGCGCCCTCCAGCGGCTTGCCATCCATGCCGCCTCGCAGGTAACACGTGTCGAGCAGCGTGATGCGAATCCCCGCCCGCTCTGCAGCCTCGATGAGCTCGTCGCCGAGTTGATTGCCCAGAGCGTGCAGGTAGTGGAACTCGCCTACTGCCGTAATGCCTGCTTTGAGCATCTCGCGAAACACCTTGCGAGCCCGCTCCAAGTAACGCCCCGGTTCGACGTTCTCCGCGGCCCGATACATCTGTGTCCGCCACTCCCAGAAGTCGCCGCCACCCGATTCTGTGATTCCGCGCAGACCGTGCTGGAACGCATGGCTGTGGACGTTCGCGAAGCCGGGAACAGTCCATCCCCGGAGCTGGACCGCCCCAGGGGGAGCCGGCGCCTCCTCCCTCACCGCTTTGATGCGTCCATCCTCGACCTCGATGACCACGTCATAGGCCTGATGGCCGAGCCACGCCTGCTCTGCGTGCCAGACGCCGGTTCCGTTCACCAATGTCCCGACGCCGAGGTCCGCCGCAGATTTCGCGGCATCGGCGGCCGGAGCCAAGGAGACGACGAGCACGCGAGGGAGCGCATACGTGCTGGGGTCCCCGCATCGTCGTGCGGGGCTGCTGACCGAGCGCGCACACGAGGCGACGCAGGCTTCAGCGCCCTCCTCGGGGTCCCCGCGGAATCGTTAGATTCCACGGGGTGAGTCGGCGCCCGGCCGCCTAGGACGCGCAGATGCAAGGACATTCGGTGGCGGGACACTAACCCATAGGGATGCGGATGCCGCGCTCGCGGGCGACCTCCAGCGCGCGCTCGTAGCCCGCGTCGGCATGCCGCATCACACCGGTGCCGGGATCGTTGGTCAGGACTCTTTCGAGCTTGCGCGCGGCCTCGGCAGTGCCATCCGCCACCACCACCATGCCGGCGTGTATCGAGCGGCCGATGCCAGTGCCGCCGCCATGATGGACGCTCACCCACGACGCGCCGCTCGAGGTGTTCAACAGCGCGTTGAGAATGGGCCAGTCGGCAATTGCGTCCGACCCATCCTTCATGGCCTCGGTCTCGCGGTAAGGAGACGCCACCGAACCCGAGTCGAGGTGGTCGCGGCCGATCACGATCGGAGCTTTCACCGCGCCTGTGCGAACCAGCTCGTTGAACCGCCGGCCCGCCCTCGCGCGCTCGCCATAACCCAGCCAGCAGATGCGCGCGGGCAGCCCCTGGAACTTCACCTTCTTGCCGGCCGCCGCGATCCATCGCACCAGCGCGGCATCGTCTGAGAACTCCTCGATCATCGCACGATCGGTGACGGCGATATCGGCGGGGTCGCCTGACAAAGCCACCCACCGAAACGGTCCTTTGCCCTCGCAGAACAGCGGCCGGATGTATGCGGGCACGAAACCCGGAAAGTCGAAAGCGCGCGTGCTTCCACCCAGCTTCGCTTCAGCGCGCAGGCTGTTGCCGTAATCGAACACCTCCGCGCCGCGGTCGAGAAAATCGACCATCGCGTCGACGTGGCGGGCCATGCTCTCTCGGGCGCGGCGCACGTAGCCGTCGGGGTCGTCGAGACGGAGCTCCTGCGCATCTTCGACTCCGACGCCGGCCGGGATGTAGCTAAGCGGGTCGTGAGCGGAAGTCTGGTCTGTGACCACATCAACCTCGAAGCCTCGCGCCACCAGCGCCGGCAGCACCTCGGCGGCGTTGCCATGAAGCCCAATCGAGAGGGCCCTCTTCGCATTCTTGGCCTCGCCCGACAGGCGCAGCGCGTCCTCGAGGTCGGACGCGCGAACGTCGAGATAGTGATGGTCGATCCGTCTCTGGATTCGCTCGGCGTCCGCCTCGACGCAGATCACAACTCCCCCGTTGAGAGTGACCGCCAGCGGCTGCGCGCCGCCCATGCCCCCGAGGCCCGCGGTCAGCGTGATCGTGCCCGCGAGCGAACCCCCGAAACGCTTGCGCGCAATCGCGGCAAACGTTTCGTACGTGCCCTGGAGGATGCCCTGCGTGCCGATGTAGATCCACGACCCGGCGGTCATCTGGCCGTACATGGTCAGACCGAGGGCCTCGAGGCGCCGAAACTCGTCCCAAGTCGCCCACTCGGGCACAAGCAGCGAGTTGGCGATCAGCACGCGCGGCGCCCATTCGTGCGTGTCAAAAACTCCGACCGGCTTGCCCGACTGGACCATGAGGGTCTGGTCGCTTTTGAGCCGCTGCAGCTCGCGGATGATGGCATCGAACGCGTCCCAGGACCGCGCTGCGCGGCCTGTCCCGCCATATACGACGAGGTCCGCGGGCCTCTCGGCGACCTCTGGATCGAGGTTGTTCATGAGCATCCGCATCGCGGCCTCCTGCGGCCATGCGAGACAGCTCAGACCGGTTCCTCTCGGGGCGCGGACGACGCGTGCCGAGCTCACTTCAGGAGGCCTGTCACCGCCTGCGCCGCGGACAGGACGGCGCCGCTGCGAATCAGGGCCGCCGCCGACGCGAGCTCAGGCGCCACAACGCGATCCGGCCCCACGCCGGAGACTTGCGTACGCACCAGGTCGCGGACGGCGGCGGTCGCGGGCGCCGGCTTGAGGGGCGCGCGCAGATCGAGCGCGCGGGCGCCGGCGATCAGTTCCACGGCGAGGATGCTGATCACGTTCTCGATCACCGTCCGCAGCTTCAGCGCCGCGCCCCAGCCCATCGACACGTGGTCCTCCTGCATCCCAGAGGTGGGCACCGAGTCCACGCTCGCCGGCGCCGCCAGCCGGCGGTTCTCGGCCACGAGCGCCGCGGCGGTGTACTGGGCGACCATCAGCCCGGAGTTGACTCCGGGCTCGTGTGCAAGAAAGGGCGGCAGGCCCTCGGATCGGTGCGGGTCTAGCAGGCGGTCGACGCGGCGCTCCGCAATGGCACCGACCTCGGAGGCGGCGATGGCGAGGAAGTCGGCGGCAAAGGCCAGCGGCTCGCCGTGGAAGTTGCCGGTGGACTCCACGTCGCCGTTTTCAAGCACGACGGGGTTGTCGATGGCTGATGCAAGCTCTACTGCCGCCGTCCGCCGCGCGAAGTCGAGCGTGTCGCGTGCGGCGCCGGCGACCTGCGGGCTGCAGCGGACCGAATAGGAATCCTGCACCGCGTGCGCGGAGTGGCGATGCGAGGCGACGATTCCCGACCCTCGCAGCAGGCGCGCCAGATTGGCCGCGCTCGCCAGCTGCCCTGGATGCGGGCGGATCTCGTGCAGGTGCGGTTGGAACGGCCGGTCGGTGCCCATCAATGCCTCGGCGGACATCGCCGCCGTGATGTCCGCGACGCGAAAGCAAAGCTCGGCGTCCCTGCACGCCAGTGTGAGCATGCCCAACATGCCGTCTGTGCCGTTGATCAGCGAGAGGCCTTCTTTGGTCTCGAGCTTGAGCGGCTTGAGCTTTGCGGCCCGCAGGGCCAAGGCAGCGGGTCGCCTGGTTCCGTCCACGTTCACGACCTCGCCTTCTCCGACCAGCGCCAACGCGATATGAGCTAGCGGGGCAAGGTCTCCGCTGCATCCCACCGACCCGTGGCGCGGCACCATCGGCGTGACCTGCGCGTTGAGCGCGGCGATGAGCGCTTCGGCCACGACCGGCCGCACCCCCGAAAGACCCATAGACAGCGTGCGCGCCCGCAGCAGCATCGTGGCCCGCACGACCTCATCGTCGACGGGCGGACCCACGCCGGCGGCGTGGGAGCGGATGAGAGCGAGCTGCAGCTCGGGCTGGCGCAGCGGAGCAATCCGCGTACCCGCCAGGGCTCCGAACCCGGTGGACACGCCATACACCGGCTCGCGCGAACCGGCCGCCCGCTGGACTCGCGCCCGGCTCTGCTCCATCTTGGTGCGGGCTGCGGCCGAGAGCGCGACCTTCTCCCCATGACGCGCGACGGCCACGACCTGCTCCTCGTCCAGCGAGGCGCCCCGCAGCGTGACGGTCACAGAAGCAATCTAACCGATGTTCTTGAGCGCCTCGCGGCGGCTCAAGCCGCTGAGCTCGGACTCGTGTGCGCGCACGTAACGCGCGACCTCAGCCGGGTCCGTCCAGGCGTATGCCCGCAGCGCCCAACCGATGGCCTTGCGAATGAAGAAGTCGCGATCGGCAAGATTCGGCGCGATGGTCGCATAGAGCAGCTCAAGGTCCGTGTCCTTCTTGAACGAGATCTGGCAGATGATCGAAACGCGACGCTTCCAGAGATTTTCGTCGCGGCTCCACGCACGCATGACGGGTCTCATTTGCCCGGGATGAGCGCCGAGCATCTGTCCGACAAGATGTGCGGCCTCGTCGACATGGTCCCACCAGGCGCCAGTGACGATCATCTCCTCGAACATGGGCATCACGCTCGGCGTGCGGTATTCCAGATAGCGCTTCTGGCCCGCGAGCTCCATGGCCGCGTATCGCTCCTCGCGAAACTTCGCGCCACGCCACAGATCCAGCACCTCCGCCTGCCACTCGTCGCACGACGAGAGCGGGTGTTCCGCGAAAGCGCGCTTGCAGATCGAGCGGACCCCTGGCATGCGGACCCCGCGGTACGGCATCGTCGATTTCATGTAAGCCTGCATCCCCGCCGCCCTGGCTGGGTCGGCGGCGGCGGCGAGCGCGGCTTGAATCTGTCTAGTCAATTTCTGCGCCCTGCGCGCGCCCGGCGCGAGGCGGCTCAAGGTGCCGGGATGAAGCGGGCGTGGACCAGCTTGCCGTCCTCGACGTCGACCACCCACGTCGAACCTTTTTCGTAGCCACCTTCACCGGGCTTGATGATCCGGCGTCGCACGAGGTCCTCTACGAGCTCCCAGACCAGGTCGCCGTGGCTGCTCAGCACGACGTCGTCCAGGTTCGAGTCGCCCATGAACTCGACTGCGCCGCGCAATCCGCGGCCTTCGGCAAGCGCCGGCGTCTCCTGGATCCGGAGATCCCGATCGCGTGCGAGCGGTTCCACTGTCTGCACGCAGCGCAAGTACGGGCTGGAATACATGGCCTTGACCTTGTAAGGCTTGAAGACATCAATTAGAGCCTCGGCCTGCTTGACGCCTTTCTTGCTCAGTGGTCGGAGCCGGTCGTCTCCTTGCCAGTGCCCGCGACTCCCCGCCTTGGCGTGGCGGACGAAGTAGAAGACGTTCATCGCCACCAGCGTGGCATGGGCGGCCGGGTTATACCCGAGCGCAACATTGTTTCCTGCGTCTCCCAACGCGGCGAGGAGGAATCCTCAGAGTGATCCCAACAGCGGGAAAAAGAGCAGCGCGGCGACGAGGAATCCTCAGAGTGATCCCAACAGCGGGAAAAAGAGCAGCGCGGCGAAGCCGCGCGATGAGAGAAAACCGGCAGGTTTTCTCTCATGCTATGTCATCCATTTTCGCAGGGACTTGCGGTCGAGCGCCTTCCAGACCTTGGGCCAGTCCTTGCGCGCTTTCTGCGCGGCGAGGTGCTCCATGGCGATCAGCTCGCCGGCCACGAACGCACGCCGCCCCGTCACGCGCACGCTGCGAAGCCACGCTTGTGCCGTGACGCTGTCCTGGTGCTCGCCGAGGATCGTTTGCAGCTTGGCGGCGGCTCGCGCGAATGCCGTCGCGCCCGGTCCGACCACCGAAGACACTGCCTCGGCCGCATAGCGGGCGCGCTTGGCGAGGATGCGGATGCGATGCAGCTCGGGATCGGTAGGCTGCTCGGGCAGCTGCCTCACCGCGCTGCGCAATCGCCGCCATGGGCCCGTTGCCAGCGGCGGCAGCACTGCGGATGCCGGTTGGTCCGCATCGAGGGTGGTCACCGGCGCGTGCGCCGCAGCGACCAGCTTCTCGAGGAGGTCGACGTACCTAGGCGAGTCGAGCTCCGCGTGCAGCTTCTTCCTGAGCGAATCGATCTCCAGCTCGAGAACATGGAGAAGCGACGAGGCCGACCTCAGGTCACTCGCAGGCAACGACTTGGCCCGATCGCGAAGCCGCTCCAGCAGCACCTCGCGGTCCCGCACCGCACCCAATGCCATCCCAAGCCAGCCGAGCTCAGAACGCAGCGGATCAGTCCACTCCGGTTCGAGCAGCGGACCAAATGTGCGTAGGTGTGACCGCAGCTTGCGCGTCGCCACCCGCTCCTGGTGCACGCCTTCAGGGTCCTTGCCCAGGCGCACGATCGGATCGTTGCGGAGGATCGCTGCCACCGCCTCGGCCAATACGCTCCTGATGACGTCGCGCGCGGGCGAGTCGGGGCTTACCGGGAGCGGGGCGACCTCCGGCGGCTCCATCGCGCGAGGACCCAGCGCCCGAATGTGCTTGGGTGTCGGATCTGGCGCGCCGGCTCCCGCCGCGCGCAAGCGTTCGACGAGCGGCGCGACCAGGGCTTGGTTTCCATCGGGACCCACCACCTCGACCTCGATCTCGCGAAACCGCGCCGCCACGCGGCGCCCGTCACGCACCGAGACCTCGTCGTCGACGACCTCCGCGACGCGGCTGCCGTCGGCGCCAACCAGCCGAACGCGGCCGCGGATGGTCGACAGCCGGGCGACGGGCATCAGCTCAGACATGCGCACATAGGCGCGAACCAGTGCGACCGCCGCGGCCGGCGGCTTCTTCGGCCCGCCCGGGAACGTGATCTCATCACGCTCGAGCATTCCCTGCTCCGTCGACGGGGAGAGCTTCAGCGTCCAACCCTCGCCCGCTCGATAACGGAGCGAGACTCCCCATCGCGCGAGCCGCAGGTCGGGAGTGTCGTAATAGACGGTCTCGAGCCGGACAGCCTCGGGCGGGGTGACGGTCACACCGTCGAGGACTCCGTTGAGGTCGGGGAGGTGGAACGCGGGTCCCGCCCCGAGCTTCACCTCACGCTCTTTAATGGGGTTCCCGCGAATTCGAGCCGCGGGCTCGGAATTCGTGGGGCTTAAGCATGCTTGATGAGGCTTACCACTCCATTGCCGCGCGCACGCTCCAGGGCAAGTTCCTGGAAGCGCCTTTGCGAATTGAGGCCCGCCACCGTGGGGACGTGCTGCCACGATCCAGCGGCTCCCAGCTCCCACGCAAGAACGTCGTCCGCCAATGCCACCTCGAAAATCTCCGCGAGGCGCCCACAGAGCTTGGGGTCCGTGACCGGAACAACGGCCTCGACACGGCGGTCGAGGTTGCGCTGCATGATGTCGGAAGAGCCCAGGTAGAAATCGGGTTGACCTCCGCCCCCGAAGCGGAAGACGCGCGAGTGCTCGAGAAAGCGGCCGACGATCGAGCGCACCTTGATCCGCTCCGAAAGGCCGGGGACTCCCGGCCGCAGCGAGCACATGCTGCGGACGATGAGGTCAACGTCCGCCCCAGCCTGAGACGCCGAGTAAAGCGCATCGATGATGTCGGGGTCGATCAGGTTATTGACCTTGATGACGATGCGGCCGCCTGGCTTCGCCTCCCGCTCGATCAGCTGCGTGATGCCGGATCGCAGGCTCGACGGCGCCACCAGCAGCTTGCGGTAGCGGTGCTGGCGGCTGTAGCCGGTGAGAAGGTTGAACATCTCGGTGACGTCGGCGCCGATATCAGCGTCGGCCGTCAACAGGCTCACGTCCTCGTAGCCATGAGCGGTGCTGGGGTTGTAGTTGCCCGTGCCAACGTGGACGTAGTTCTGGATCCGGTTGCCTTCGCGGCGCACCACCAGGGTCACCTTGGCGTGCGTTTTCAGCCCAACCAATCCGTAGACCACATGAACGTTCGCCTCTTCCAGTGCTCTCGCCCACGCGATGTTGGCCTGCTCGTCGCCGCGGGCTTTGAGCTCGACCAGCGCCGCCACCTGCTTGCCGGATTCTGCGGCCCTGATCAGGGCGAGCACGATCGGGCTGCCCGGACCGGACGTGCGATACAGCGTCTGCTTGATTGCGAGCACGTTCGCATCGCCGGCGGCGTGGTCGATGAACGCCTCGACCGACGTCGCGAATGAGTCGTACGGATGATGGGCGAGGATGTCGCCCGCTCTCAGGACTGCGAAGAGATCGGGCACCTCGGCGCCGACGCCGCGCAAACGCGGCTGCGTGGCCGGAGTCCACGGCTCTTCTTTGAGGTCGGGGCGGTCGAGCTGCCACAGCGCGCTCAGGCTGCCGAGGTCGAGCAAGCCTTCCGATTGATACACGTCAGTGGGCTGGAGCTCGAGCTCGCGCGTGAGCAGCTCGAGCACCTCAGGCGACATTCCGGGGTCGACCTCGAGGCGGACCACCCGCGCATGGCGCCGTCGGCGGCGCAGCTCGGTCTGGATGGCGGCGAGAAGGTCCTCAGCATCGCTGTCGACGTCGTCGAGGTCGCCATCACGCGTCACGCGGAATGGGTGGTGTGCGATCACGTCCATGCCGGGGAAGAGCGCCTGCAGGTGCAGGGCGATGACGTCCTCGAGCGGCATGAACCTTGTTTCTTCCGCGAGCGGGATGAACCTCGGCAGCACCGGCGGCACCTTCACTCGTGCGAACCGCTGCTGGCGGCGCTGCGGATCACGAACAGTGACGGCTAGGTTGAGCGAGAGGTGCGAGATGTATGGAAACGGGTGGCCGGGGTCGACAGCGAGCGGCGTCAAAACGGGAAAGATCTGCTGCCTGAAAACCGAATGGAGCTGGCTGAGCTCTTTCTTGCTCACCTCGTCGGCGCGGACGATGGCGATGCCGGCTTCCGCCAGCGCCGGGACTATGCCCGTGTTGAACAGTCGTACCTGCCTCTCGACGTGCGCCTCGACCCGCCCGCGGATGGCCTTGAGCTGCTCGAGCGGCGACATTCCGTCGGGCGACGAGACCGCCACGGCCGCGAGCACCTGCTCCTTGAGACCGGCGACGCGAACCTGGAAGAAGTCGTCCAGGTTCTGGCTGAAGATGGCGAGGAATCGCACCCGCTCCAGAACGGGTAAGCGTGGGTCTTCGGCCATTGCCAGCACCCGCTCGTCGAAGTCCAGGCGGGACAGCTCCCGATTCAGGAATCGAGGCGCGTCCGGGACTATCGAGGGGCCTGCCTGAGGTCCTGTCTGGGGGCCTATCGGCTCCGAATCTGTATGGGCTCCAACCGCCACGGAGCAACTTTAGCGGTTGGGGCCGAATTGCTTGGTTAGGACCAGGTTAAGTTCGGGTGAAAGGCGGCATCGCCGCCTGAATTGTCCTCGAACTGCCGAATTTGACCCTTCTCGGCCGCTCTTCTTAACCCTTTCCCGCCCGGGTTTTAACCCACCGCCGATAGCCTGGCTACATGAAGGCGTTCACGATCCAGGGCATTCCACCGTGCGCTGGGTGGCCAGGTTGGTCGAGGTGCTGCAGCCCTTGAGCCTGCACGCCGACCGGCTGGCCGGAATGGCTTTGTTCGTCGGCCTCCGATGGTCGGAACTCGAGTTCGCAGCCGACCTCCTGCACGAGACTGACGTCGAGCGTGGCACGCGCATGACGGTGCAGGGGCGCCCCAGCTCCAGGCTCTGGCTGATCACTCAGGGCGAGGCCCTCGTGTCGGCAAACACCTGGCCGCGGGCCCGGATGAGTTTCGTGAGCTCATCGCGCGACCGGCCGTCCGAGAGCGGCTCGTCTCGGCTGCGCCGGCTAGCCGCCCCAGGCTGCGTCGAGCCAAGCGGCCGAGTTAGCAGGCAGCGCCAGCCATCCGTCCCTGATCGCGGCCAGAGGTTTGCTCGCGAGCAGAAGCCGTCCGGCGGCGCGGATAGTGACAGGACGGT
This sequence comes from Chloroflexi bacterium 13_1_40CM_65_17, assembly GCA_001917815.1. GTDB lineage: Bacteria > Chloroflexota > Dormibacteria > Dormibacterales > Dormibacteraceae > UBA10449. Next base: position 47,157 of record MNES01000017.1, read on the forward strand.
TGAGAAAGTTGCAGGCGACCGTCAGCCGTTCTCGCCGGTAGGCCAAAACGCCGGCGGGTGAAGGCAGCCAAGAAATCGACATCGGCAACCACGGCGACAAGCGCCGTCGACGTGCGAGCGCCCGCTTGTAGAAGCACAGCATCGAGGAGCCGGACGCCTCCTCGGCGTCGACTGCACAGCGGTCCCACCCGGGCGGCATCGGGAGCCACGGCGGCGTCGCGGAGAAGCCCGCGTTGGGCCGGCCCTTCTTCCAGGGCAGCGGCACACGGCATCCGTCGCGCCCAGGGTGACGGCCTTCGCTGTGCACGAACAGCGGGTCCTGTCGCGCTTCGGGCGGCAAGTCCGCCTCTTCGAGCCCGAGCTCGTCGCCCTGATAGAGAAAAACCTGTCCCGGCAGGCCGAGTAGAAGCAGCAGCGCGGCTCGCGCGCGCTCGATTCCGATGGAGCCGCCACCGAGACGTGTGACGTGGCGGACCACGTCGTGGTTGGAAAGGGTCCAGCTCGGCGCAAACCCTGGTCCACGCAAAGCATTCATGTCGATCTCGATCGAGCGCCGCCACAAATTCGCGTCCCAGCGTGCGCGAATCAACGCGAACGCCATGTTGAGCTGGTCCGGAAGGATGTACCGCGACTGCCGCTGCGGCTCGAAGATCTCACCGACCAGCACGCGATCGGGCTCGTACTCGTTCAGGATCTGCCGCCATCTTCGGTATACCCCGTGGACCTGCGGCTGATCGATGATCAGAAAAGCAGGGTCGGGACGAAGCATGCCGCTCAACTGGTCTTTCACCATCGGCACGTCGGCCAGGTCTCTGCGCTTGAAAAGCGCGGAGGCGACGTCGATGCGATATCCGTCTGCGCCCCGGTCGAGCCAGAACCTCACGATTTTCTCGAACTCTGCAGGGACCTCTGGATTCCACCAGTTGAGGTCGGGCTGCTCGGGCGCGAAGAGGTGCAGGTACCACTGGCCGCTCGGCTCGTCGCGGGTCCAAGCCGGGCCGCCGAATGCGGACCGCCAGTTGTTGGGGGGCGATCCGTCCGCCTTGCCGTCGGCAAAGTGATAGAAGGCGCGATGCGGGTCGTCGCGCGAGCTCAGTGCCGCCTGGAACCAGGGATGCTGGTCGGAGGTGTGATTGGGCACCAGGTCGCACAGGACCTTCATCCGGAGCTCGTGGACGCGCGCCACGAGCTGGTCGAAGTCGTCCAGCATGCCGTATTCAGGGTTGACGTCGTAGTAGTCGGATACGTCGTAGCCATGGTCCTTTTGGGGTGACGGATAGAAAGGCGTGAGCCACAAGGCTTCGACGCCCAAATGCTTCAGATAGTCGAGCCTGGATGTGATGCCGGGCAGGTCACCGATTCCGTCGTCGTTGGAATCAGCGAAGCTGCGAACGTAGACCTCGTAGAAGGCCGCGCCGCGCCACCAGGGCCGCGTCAACCGACGTTTCGCTTCATCCAAGTGTTGAGCGGGCCCGCGTCGTCGAACACCTTCACGATCTGCTTGCGGGCCGCGGCCGTGCCCAGCCAGGGCTGCAGCCCGAAGTTCTTGTAGATGTAGATGAGCTTTCGCCTCAGCAGGCGTTCGCGCGGGTGGTCCTGCGGAAAGCCTGCCGGCACGCGCTTGAGCTCCTCGCCGCCGATTTGGTATCCGGCCCGCTGCAGCTTGGCCACGATCGCAACCAGTTGCGCACCCGTGGTCTCGGCCGCAACCTTCTTCCGATACTTGTTGAGCTCCTCGGGCGTGAACTCGTAGCGGCCCGAGGCAACCGTGAGGCCGCGCGCGTCGAGCGACAGGTACCCCCCGTTGCCCTCCATGCCCGCATACCCCGCAATGTTCGTCTTGTACGGCGACTTGTCCTTCGAGAATCGGATATCGCGGTTGGGGCGAAACACCTTTCCGGGCCCGTAATCCGCCTCGAGCGACTCGATCAGCGCCACCATCGGGCCCTTGACCACCTTTTCGTAGATGGAGCGGTGGGCGTCGAAATACTTCTTGGAGTTGTCCAGCTCGAGACCGATGAAGAAGCGCTGGCACTCCTCGGGCCAGCCGCGGAACGTAGTTGCCATCGGTCGGCAAAAGGATATCGCTTGATCGAAACAACGAAAATAGCGCGATGGCTGTGGGGGTCGCGCAAGCCGCAATCGAAACGCACGGGCTACACCGGCCAAGCCTCGACGACGTGTTCTTGCGCAAGACCGGCCGCTCGCTGCGCGAGGTCGCGGCATGAAGCTCCTGCGCGACACCTGGCTCGTGTTCGGCCGTTACTTCTGGATCTTCATCCACAACCCTGCATGGGTCGTCATCGGTGTCGTCCAGCCGCTGCTCTACCTGCTCCTCTTCGCCCCCTTGCTGAAGAAGATTCAGTCGGCGCCCGGTTTCCCCAGGGGAGGGGCATACAACGTGTTCGTGCCTGGGCTGCTAGTCCAGCTGGGATTGTTCGGAGCCGCCGGCGTGGGCTTCAGCCTCATCGCCGAGCTGCGAATGGGGGTGGTCGAGCGGCTGCTGACGGCATCGGTCGCGTATGCGGTCGCGCTGTGGACGCGAAGCGAGAACAGCTACGCCCCGATCATCTTCACAGCCACCCTGCCAATCCTGCTGCTGTCTGGAGTCTTGCTGCCGTTGAGCTTTGCGCCACAGTGGCTGCGCAACATCGCCGCCGCCAACCCACTCTCGTACGCGGTCGACGCGGCGCGAGCCGTGTTCCTTGCTCACCTGAGCGATCCGAGCGTGATCAAGGGCGTCGCGATCATGGCCGTCCTCTGCCTCATCTCGATATTGATCGGCGCGCGCGCGTTCGGCCGCGCGGTGGCTTGACCGCCCGGACGTTTCACCTGCGATCGGGCGAGATCGCCGCGGAGCTGACTGGCTCGCCGCAAGGCCGGCTGGTGGTCGGGATTCCCGGCCTCTCGGCCAACCTGCGCAGCTTCGACGTCATCTTCGAAACGCTCGATCCCGCCGGGCACTGGATGCTTGCCTACGACCCACGGGGTCGCGGTCGCAGCGAGAAGACGCCGCCCGGCACATATGGCTGGCCGGCACATGCGCGAGATGTGGTCGAGATGGCGGATCAGCTGGACGCCGATTCCTTCGATCTCGTCGGCTGGTCGATGGGGACCTGGATCGCGATGGTTGTATGTGCATTGGCGCCCGGCCGCGTGCGGAGACTCGTGCTCATCGATGGCGGCGGCACGCCGGATGCCAGCTCTGTCGCGCCTGTCTACGCGGGACTCGAACGCCTGGCCACGACGTATCCATCTCGCGCGGCTTTCTTCGAGCTGGCGAAGAGACTGCCGATGTACGCGCCGTGGCCCCCATGGGAGCGTCTGTTCGACTACGAGCTGGAGGATGTGCAGGGCGGGGTTCGCGCTCGAACATCAAGGGACGCGCCGTGGGAGGACGAGGCCTACCGCAAGACGCACGATCCATACGCGCTCTGGGCGGCGGTGACAATGCCGTGTCTGCTGGTGCGCGCGAAGCAGGAGATCCTGCCGGGCATGGGCCACATCCTCAGCCCGGCCGACGCCGCAAGGTTCGCGCGCGAGGTTCCGCAGTCAAAGGTGGTCGAGGTTGATACCAACCATTACGCCGTCGGCGTTCACCCGGAAACAGCTCGCGCTATCGCGGAGTTTCTGAGCTAACTTTCGAAGGGAAGCAGAAATTCACGTTCTGCGTCCCACATCTCGTCGAAGAGCCGATCCATCTCCTCGAGCGAACACACAGCAGCCGTCAGAGGATCGATCATCAATGCGTACTTCGCCTTCTGCCGGTCGCGCTCGAGAAGCGCCTCCACGACCAGCTCATGCACCGCCATGTGGGCGCGGTTGAGCGCGGCCAGCTGCTCTGGCAGGCTGCCGAAATGAACCGGCTGGACGCCCTCCTGGCTGACGCGGCATTCCACCTCCACGCAGCCGCCGCTCGGCAGGTTCTCGATGGCGCCGTCATTGATCACGTTTCCGTGGATGCTCGTCGCGCGACCGAGCTCCATCGCTTCGATGATCCACGAGGCGTATTCGTGCCTCGTGGCCTTCGGTATCTCGGCCTCGCCGCGCAGCATCGCGTGAATGCGCTCGTCGTTCTCACGCCTCCATCGCGGCCAGTTGTTGGCGTAGAAGCCACTCTCGCCCAGGTAACCGGCACGGGCGTACTTAGCGATGAGGTCTGGACGCTTGCGGAAGTACGGGACGTACTCCGAAAAGTGCCCGCTGGACTCGGTCACGAACGCTCCGAGGTGGAGCATAACCTCGAAGCGCACGGGGTCCTGTTCGTAGATCTCTGGATCGGCCGCGCGGCGGCGTAGCGTCGGGTAGAGATCGTCTCCGTCGTGCTCCAGCTTGGTGAACCAGGCGTTGTGGTTGATCCCCGCACATTTCCAGTCGAGCTCCTCGTATGGGACCTGCAGGTAATCGGCAAGGAGCCGCGATGTGCCCTGGACGCTGTGACACAGGCCGATGACCGGCAGCGAGGTGGACCGCGACGCCGCGAGCGTGAGTATCGACATCGGGTTCGTGTAGTTGAGGACGGTCGCCTCGGGCGCGATCCGAGTGACGTCCGCCACGATGTCCAGCCAGGCCGGCCCCGTGCGCAGTGCTTTGAAGATTCCGCCCGGCCCGATGGTGTCGCCAATAGACTGGTCGACGCCATACCGAAGGGGAATGTCGTAGTCGGCGCGAACGTTCTGCAAGCCGGCGACCTCGATCGAGTTGACGATGTAGTCGCTGTCCTGGAGCACCTCGCGCCGGTCGGTCGATGCCACCACCGTCCATCGCTTGCCGGACAGGTCGACCAGCCGCTCGGCGATCTGGCGCGCGAGCTCGAGGCGTCCGTCGTCGATGTCGACGAGGGCGAAAACCCCGTCATCTAGGCCGTCGATGGCGAGGGTGTCGGTGATGACCTGGCGCGCGAACACCGCGCTGCCGGCTCCTATCATCGTCACCTTCGGCATCGCGCCCTGAATTTTAGCCGGGTGTCGATTTACGCCCCGCGTGGCCCGACTTCAAGATAAAAACGTGGTAGGACTGCACAGGAGGTAGTGAGAAATGGCGACAGTGGTCGCAGACATGTCGATGTCGCTGGACGGATTCATCGCGGATCCCAATGACTGGCATCCCGTTCTTCGCCAACCTTCGCGACACGCCGATCTTGCTGGACGACCCCGAGTGACCCAGGGCCTGCATGTCACGCATCTGCAGTACCGCGTGCGGCGGTCCTCTACCTGAAAATATCGTGTAATAACGTAATCATGGCTGCCACGGCGGGCCGGAGGGCTGCGCAACCGAGGCCGGCGCGCGATCACTGTCTGGCGCCGGCGCGAACGGCGGACGCTCCGACGGGCGGCCACCGCTATACGCGCATGTTTCCCGAGCTGCCGCATCTCACGATCGATCCCACGTTGCTGCACGCGATCGGGCGTGCCGGCGGCGCTTGCGACAGCGCTCGCGCTTCGCGGGAGCAGGCGCGGACAGTGGCGGCCGGCTGGCCTGTCTTCGGACAGTTCATTGCTCACGACATCACTGCCGACCGCTCACCTGTGACCCACCACGATGACGAAGCGCTGATCCAGAACATTCGCAGCGCCCGGCTCGACCTTGAATGTCTCTACGGCGATGCCCCCGTCGGCAATCCCTTTCTTGTCAGCCGCAAAGATCCGGCCAAGCTTCTCTTGGGCTTCAACGACAAGGGTCTCCCGGATGACCTGCCCCGAAACCACGAGGGCACGGCTCTCGTGGGCGACCCTCGCCAGGACGTGCACCTGCTCGTGTCGCAGATGCAGGTGGCGATGATCAAAGCTCACAACCGCCTCGTCGACCGCTTGAGGCAAGACGCCGTCCACGAAGCCGACCTGTTCACCGAGTCGCGCCGGGCCTTGACGTGGCACTACCAATGGCTCGCCGTCTACGACTTCCTGCCCGTTGCGATCGGCGAGCATCGAATGCGCAAGTTGCTGGAGGAGGGGCCACGCTTCTTCCGGCCCAGCGGTGCTGTCGCGATTCCGTTCGAGTTTGCCGACGCCGCCTACAGGTACGGGCACTGCCAGATGCGGCAGACATATCAGGTCCAGCGCGGCGGCGACGAGCTGAAGCTGTTCCCGGACCTGATCGGCTTTCGTCCCGTCCCCGCCAATCGCGTGATCGACTGGAGCCTCCTCTTCGACATGCTTGGTGAGCCTCCAGCATTGCGCTCCCGGCCCATTGACGCGTGCCTGCCTGACGCGCTCCTCAATCTCCCCGTCGCGATCACGGGAGAGCTCGACGATCACGACTACGAATCACTGGCAGTGCGCGACCTGCAGCGCGGTGTCGCGACCGGGCTGCCTTCTGGCGAATCGATCGCTCGGCTGGTTGGGGAGGAGCCGCTGCGCCCCGACGAGGTAGGCCTGAGCGGCTTCGGTTGGTCGGGCGAGACCCCGCTCTGGTACTACCTGCTCAAAGAGGCGGAGGTTCGCGAAGACGGGGAGCGACTGGGACCGGTGGGCTCCTTGATCGTCGGCGAGGTGTTGCTCGGAATCGTCGATGGCGATCCCGAGTCTTTTCGGAGCGTCGACCCAACCTGGCAACCGACCCTCCCGAGCCGCACTCGGGGACGGTTCACCGTCGGCGACCTTCTCGCGTCGCCTTAGCGAACCATCAGGGTGCGATTTTGAGGAGGCTGATCAGCCCGTCGCGAAGCGTGAATCTATAGCGGAGGTCGGCCGTTCTCCCTGGGAAGTTTCCAGTCAATCTGATCCTGGCGACATAGCGATCGCCCCCGATTCGTTGCCCTCCGCGAACCTTGACCGTGTACTGGTATTTATTCGCGGGTCCCTCCCACCACCGGCGAATCTCTGCGTGTCCGCGCCAGTTGCGTCCCTCATCGGTGACCTCCGCGTCTTCCGCAAAGCAGGCGACGAGCGCGTCCGCGTCTGACGAGTCGGCAGCCCGCAGGTAGCCGGCGACAACGGCCGGGAGATTCATCCGCGCTCGATCAATGTCGACCCGATTCCCGCGCATCGGCACACCCTCACTCAGCAGCAGTTGGCGTTGCCTCTGTCCCTTTGGAATCGTCCCGTCAGCCCGAATGACGCGATACCACGGAAGGCCTTCGTGAGTTGTGGCCAATATGCGCCCGACGAGCCGAGGCGCCTCCGGATCGATTTCGCCATAGCTGCGAACGGAACCTTCAGGAATCTGTCGAATTCGGGCGATGATGCCCGCGATTCGCGACTCGTGACTCAAGTGCGCACCCTCGCGACATAGATAAGCTCAGGACTTTTCGCGGACACCGGGCTGCAGTCCCAGTCGCCGTACACGTGCTCGACCTCGAGGCCTGAGTCGGCGAGCGAGGCCGAGATTTGCTCATGAGTCCGGAACGCGAGCACGCTGTCTTCGCGTACCACCCGGCCGGTAGGGAATCGGTGGTAGAAGGTGTAGTCGACCATCCCGTCGCGGACCGACGCGAAGTCGTACCAGGTTTCGATTTGGCCGGCCGGCGCCTCGGTTACTCGTCGCGAGTCTTGCCAGGTCCATGATTCCCACGGCCTCGGCGTCGGGTTGCGAGTCTCAAACGCCAGCCGCCCGCCAGGCCGGAGCACGCGCCGGATGTGGCGCAGGGCGTCGCGCCAGTCCGTTTCACGGATGAAGAATTGCGCGACGTGGCCGGTCATCAGGGCGAGGTCGGCCTCCTGCTGCCACAGCACTTCCGTGCCTCCGTCAACCCAAAGCACCGCGTCGGCCCCTGGTTTGCCGCGGGCGACTGCCAGCATCTGCGGCGATGGGTCGATACCGGTGACCCGGAAGCCGCGCGCAGCGAGGATCAGCGCCAGCCGGCCGGTTCCGCATCCGATATCGACGACGTCGACGGGAGCGAGCTCCGTTGTCAGCTGAACGTAGAAAGGGGTGTCCTCCACGTGCAGGTTGACGGCGTCGTACAGGGCTGCCAGCTGCGGATCGTCAAACACGGCGGTAGGTGAAGCTGCTCAGCCGCCGAAGAACCGCAGCATCCCGAGCGGCTCCCACATGTTCGCCCTGTCGAAGTAGTCGCGGCATCGGACGATCTTTCCGTTCGCGACCTCCGCCACAGCACAGCCCCTGCGTTCGAAGGGCCGGCCGTTGGGCGGCTCGCCGCGGATGGGAGCTCCGGTCCAGGTTCCGTGAGAGTCCCATTCCACGACGACTGTATTCCCGGACACGATGACGTTTGTCGCCTCCACCCGTCCGTCCGGGAACGCGCCTCGCCAGTTCCGCAGGCCCTCGAGAACCTCCTGCCGGCTCCTCTGCGTCCTGGTTTTGCCGAACGCCACGAACTCGTACTCGCAGTCGGTGGCGAACTGCGCGGCCGAGCGTTCGAGATCACCAGCGTTGAACGCGTCATAGAACTCGCGCAGGACTCGTTCTTGCTCCGTCACCTAGCCGGGAACTCCTGGTTCGACTTGCCGCAGAAATGCATTGACGTTTCGCAGAAACTCCTGAGGCTGCTCCGCAAAGCAAAGGTGTGAGGCATCTTCGATGATCACCAGCTGCGAGTCCTTGATGCGGCGCTGCATGTCCTCGAGATGAGCCGGCCTGCATTCGTCATAGCGACCGCCGATCAGCAACGTCGGCACGCGGATCTGGTCGAGCCGATCGCTAACATCCCAGTCCTTGATTGTGCCGACCACGGTGAACTCGCTGGGGCCATTCATGTAGTTGTAGACCTGATATCCGGCCTCGGCAAACGAGCGCTCCAATCCCTTCGGCCACGGATCGAGCCGGCAGACGTGTTGCTTGTAGAAGCCGAGAATCGCGCACTGGTATTCGGGGCATGCAGTGAAGCCGGACTGCTCATGGCGGCGAATCGTCTGCTGAACACTTTCGGGCTGAGCAGCCAGCAGTTCAGCGCATTCACGAATCCAGCGCGGGATGCTGGCCGGACTTCCGCACAGGATCAGACTCTCCAGGTCAGGCTTTCGGTCCAGTACGTACTGCATTGCGAGCATTCCGCCCCAGGAATTGCCGAAGAGGTGCAAGCGTTGCAGCTGTAGCGCCTCCCGTACCAGAGCCAGCTCCTCGACGAAGCGATCTACCGTCCAGAGGGAATTGTCATCCGGCCGGTCCGAATTCCCGCAACCCAGTTGATCGTAAAAGATGACCTCGCGTTGGCCGGCGAGATCCTCCAGGCGTTCCAGGTAGAAGTGGGTGAAACCAGGGCCCCCATGAAGGCAAAGAAGTGGGATTCCACCTTCGCCCATCCTGCGATACCAGACTCGACCACCGGGAACGTCGACGTAGCCCTCTGCAGCCATTGTTACGCACTCCCGTTACGAGCCGATGACACGTAGCCGCTGTCTGGAGAGGGCGGCCCGGATTCAAATAGTTGGTCGGGGAGGCGGGATTTGAACCCGCGACCACCTGACCCCCAGTCAGGTGCGCTACCGAGCTGCGCTACTCCCCGACGGAGCAGTAATCGTACCGACCGTCAGATGAGGGTGGTGGTCGCGGGCCTCTGTCAGCGGGTTGGTGTTTGCGCGGGCACCCGTTGCGTCAGCGCGATGAGGTTCCCTTCTGTGTCCTTGAACCATGCGCCTTTCGTGCCGTCGGGCAAGTCGACGAGGCCGTCCTTCGTCTTGAAGTTCGGATAGTCGTATTCCTCCGGCTTCACGCCCTTGCTCTTGAGCTCGCTCACAGCGCTCGAGACGTCATCGACTTCGAGTGCCATCTGCGTGTGCTCTCCGGACGCCTTGCCAGTGCTCTGGAAAACGAGGAATCCGGTTTCTCCGGTCCGGTACATCGCCCCGCCATCTGCCTCTTCCTCGGCGGGCTTCAGCCCCAACTTCTGCTCGTAGAACTGACGGGCCCGTTTTACGTCCTGCGCCGGAATCGCGGCGGCCGACCTCTTGATGTTCAGCATGGTGTGCCTCCCTATCCACATACCAGCTGTCGGAACTCCGCGATTATCCTCCCAGCTAGCCGCGCGTGCCGTACGCTACCAGGCCTCGATGTGTCGCGGAGAATCCGGCTTCGCGCAGCGGCGCGTTGAGCGCCGATTCCATGACCGGCACCCCATCGACCCGCTGCACCTCCACCCTCCCCGCCAGCACAGCCATTCCTATCAGCGCGCGGAGATGATCCAGCGAGACTTCACCGTTGGTGAGGAGCGAGCGGCCGCCCCGCTCGAGGTAGAGAACGAGCCGGCCGCCGTCGATGACGCAGTACGCGCCGGCGGCGCGCGCCATGCGCCCGTCTGATCGCGGCCACGCAAGCACGGATCCAAACGCGTTCGCGGGGTCGCATGCGGCGAGGGCAATCACGCCGCCTTCGTTTTCGCGGAGGGCGCGGAGTCGATCCACGGCGCCCGGCAGAGCGAACTGCGAGCCGCCCAGCCCTTCCACGAAATAGCCACGCCTGATGCGCCCCGACTCCTCCATCGCGCGCAGCACCGGATATAGGCCGGCGAACCCGCCCGGCCAGCCCTCGCCGGCGACTGACTCCCGCGTGAGCACCCCATATCGCTGCAGCAGGACGCCCGCAGCCGCATGCAGCTTTTCTGTCGGGCCGGCGCCCGACCCCACCAGGTCCTTGACGAGAGACCAGCGGCCCGATGCCCTGGGCTGGGTCAGGCGCGGCAGGCGAGGGCGACTCGTGGGACGTCGCGTCGCGGGCCCAAGCAAGCGGAGCGGCGCGAAGGTGTCGTTTGTCACCTCCCCGGCCCAGACCAGGTCCCACAATGCATCGAGCACGGCTTCCTCGTCGCCACCTCCAGCAGCCGCGTACAGCTCGCGGAAGAAGCTCGCACCACGCACACGCAGGTGATCGCGGAGACGAACATGCACATCGCCGCCGGGTGCCTCGATTGCCTCTGGGACCAGGCGCGGGGCATCGCCGCGCAGATACAACGCGACCCGGCCGTCGGAGGCTCCAAGCGAGCCGCGTCCGACCCAGACCACCTCGCCCATCGACACGAGCTCGTCGAGGAGCCGCGGGTTGTACCCGGCGACGCGACTGGCGATGACGTCGCGCTCGATCACGCTCGCGGGCAGCGCGCCGCCCTGCAGCTGGAAGACGACCTCGAGCAGACGGTCGACACCGCCTGCTCGAACACCGATGCCGTGCCACGCGGGGAGGAAGCGGGCCAGCGTCTCGGGCGGAACGGACTCGACTTCGCGACGCAGAGCGGCCAGCGACCGCCGGCGGAGCGTTCGAAGAACTTCCGGGTGGCAGTGCTCCCGACCGTGCACCGAAGGCCGGAACTCGCCTGCGATCACCTCGCCCCGCGCGACCAGCTGCGCGAGCGAGTCCTCGACCGCGGCGCCGGCAAGACTCCATCGAGCCCCGATGTCGGACGCAACGAAGGGCACGTGCGTGCGCGCCCAGCGGCGGACCAGCGAGATGAGCGGTTCGGCGCCCGGATCCAGAAACGCGTCTGGCAGGCCGACAGGAAGCGTCACGCCCAGCGCCTCCCGGTATCGCCCCGCGTCTTCAGCGGCGATCCATCGGGACTCGCCTGCGACGCGCACCGTCGCCGCTCTCCGCTCGCGCTCCAGTACGCGGAGCCATTCGACGTCAATGCCGCGAGCGGCAGCCTCCGATGTGCTCAAATCGCCCAGGCGAACCAGGAGATCGTGGGCCTCGTCCGGGTCCCGAGGAAATCGCTCCGGAAGCAAGCCCTGCAGCTCGAGCTCCACCGCGGCGATCGACTCCGGGTCGAGCAGCTCGCGCAGGTCCTCGGTGCCCAGCAGCTCCGCCAGCAGCTCTCGATCCAGCGTGAGCGCCTGCGCTCGGCGCTCGGCCAGTGGCGAATCGCCCTCGTACATGAATTCGGCCACATAGGAGAAGAGGAGCGACGATGCGAAGGGGGACGCCCGCTCCGTGTCGACCGCGACCACGCGAACCTCGCGCGAGCGGATGGACCGCAGCAGTGTGGAAAGGGCTGGCATGTCGAAGTGATCGCTCATGACCTCCCGCCACGTCTCCGCGAGGATGGGGAAGTCGGGAAACTGCCCCGCCACCTGCAGCAGGTTGGCGCTGCGCATGCGCTGCTGCCACAGGGGCGTTCTCTGGCCGGGCCTCCGGCGGGGCAGCAGCAGCGAGCGCGCAGCGTTCTCGCGGAAGCGCGCCGCAAACAGAGCAGACGCGGGCAGCTGGGCCGCGACGAGAGCTCCGACCTCCTCCGGATCGAGTACGAGCTCATCGAGACCAGGAGGCGATTCGACGTCGGGAAGATGGAGTGCGATCCCATCGTCGGTCCACAGCGCACGTGCATCGATCCCCAACCGGTCTTTGAGCCGCGCCTCCAGGGCAAGTGCGAGCGGCGCATGCACGCGGCCGCCGAGAGGCGAGTGCAAGCACACCCGCCAGTCGCCGATCTCGTCGCGGAATCGCTCGACCACCACCGTGCGGTCGTCAGGCACAGCGCCCGTGGCCGCGGCTTGATCTTCGAGGTACGTGAGGAGGTTTTTGATCGCGCGATCGTCGAAGCCCGCGCGCTCACGTAGGCGACGTTCGGCCGCAGCCGGCTCGAGGGCGCGCAGCTCGCGAACCATCTTCCCGAGAGCGAGCCCAAGCTCGGCCGGCCTGCTAGGCACATCAGCCTTCCAGAACGCGATCTTGCCCGGCTCGCCAGGCGCCGGGGTAACGAGAACCTGGGAACTAGTGATCTCGGCGATGCGCCAGGTCGACGCGCCGAGGACGAAGGTCTCGCCCACGCGGCTCTCGTAGACCATCTCCTCATCCAGCTCCCCGACGCGGCGGCCGTCCTCGAGCAGGTTGACCGTGTACAGGCCGCGGTCCGGAATGGTGCCGGGGTTGGTCACCGCGAGGCGCTGCGCGCCGGCCCGCCCCCGAATCGTGCCCGCGACCCGGTCCCACACGATGCGCGGCCGCAGCTCGGCGAACTCGTCAGACGGGTATCGCCCGCTGAGCATGTCGAGCACCGACTCCAGCGAACGCGGGCCGAGCTCGCTGTATGGAAACGCCCGGCGCACGACAGCTGCCAGGTCATCGACCCGCCACTCGTCCAGGGCGCACATCGCGACCACCTGCTGGGCAAGCACGTCGAGTGGCATCCGAGGCACGCTCGTCGCTTCGATCCGGCCTTCGAGCATCCCCTCGACGACCGCAGCCGATTCCAAGAGGTCGCCCCGGAACTTGGGGATGACTACGCCGCGCGAGATCTCGCCGACGGAGTGCCCAGCCCGGCCCACACGCTGGATGCCGGCGGCGACGCTGGGAGGCGCTTCGACCTGAAGCACGAGATCGACCGCTCCCATGTCGATGCCGAGCTCGAGGGTCGATGTCGCGACGAGCCCACGAAGCGTGCCCGCCTTGAGCTGGTCCTCGATCAGCAGGCGCTGCTCGCGCGCGATGGAGCCGTGATGCGCGCGAACCATGTCCTCTTCGGCCAGCTCGTTGATGCGCGCCGCGATCCGCTCCGCAAGGCGGCGCGAGTTGACGAAGACGATGGTCGAGCGATGCTCACGGATCAGCTGCAGAAGGCGCGGATAAATCGCCGGCCAGATGCTGTTGGCCCCCTTCGCGCCGTCTTCGTCCTCGGTCGACAGCCGAGTCATGTCTTCGACAGGGACCTCGACCCTCACCTCCATCGTCTTCAGCCGGCCGGCATCGACTACGGCCACGTCACGGCCCGTCCCGCCGAGGAACTTCGCGACCTCCTCCAGCGGACGCTGCGTGGCCGAAAGCCCGATCCTCTGGGGCTCGACCTTCGTCAACGCGGCCAGGCGCTCGAGGCTCAGCGCGAGGTGTGAACCGCGCTTGGTGGCGGCAACGGAATGGATCTCGTCCACGATGAGCCACCGCACCGAGGCGAGGATCCGCCGCGCTGCGCTGGTGAGGATGAGGTACAGCGACTCCGGAGTGGTGATCAGGATGTCGGGCGGGTGACGCTCCATGGAGCGGCGCACCTCGGAGGGGGTGTCCCCGGTGCGGATGGCAGCTGTGATGTCGGGAGCCACGCCACCCGCCACCTCGACCTGGTGGCGGATGCCGACCAGGGGTGATCGCAGGTTGCGATCAACGTCGTGGGCGAGGGCCTTCAGCGGCGATACGTAAAGGACGCGACAGCGCTCTGCCTCGGCCGGCATTGGCTCCGACGCGAGCCGATCGAGGCACCAGAGGAAGGCGGCTAGGGTCTTGCCGCTGCCGGTCGGAGCAGCCATGAGGACGTGCCGGCCCGCGGCCACCTCGCGCCAGCCACGCTCCTGGACCTGGGTCGGCTCCGCGAAAGCGGCGCGAAACCAGTCCCTGGTCGCCGGCGCAAAGAGGTCGAGAACATCCCCCACATCAACAAGTTTGATCGCTTCCCGACTTACAAACAAGTGTTCGTTGTTAAGATCGCTGGCGAATGAATGCCGAGCGCTTTCGCGATGTGATGGCCAGCTTTCCGAGCGGCGTGGTCGTGCTCACCGCCTTCGGCCATGACTCGCAGCCGCGAGGCCTCACGGTCAGCGCGTTCTGTGCGGTCTCCCTCGAGCCTCCGCTGGCGCTGGCCTGCATCGACAAGACCTCGAACACGCTGCCCGCCGTCGAGCACACGGGCGGCTTCACGGCCAACATCCTGGCCGCCGGCCGGGAGCAGCTCGCCCGCCGGATGGCGACCAAGGTCACCGACAAGTTCGACTCCATCCGCTGGCGACGCCCCAATAGTCCGATCGGCGGCCCGATACTCGAAGAGGACGCCGCCGCCTACGCCGTCTGCACCCTGCGCGACACCATCGAGGCCGGCGATCACTGGGTGCTGGTCGGCCTGGTCACGGAAGGCGATCATCGCGAGGGCGTTGCCCCGATGATCTTCAGCCGCCGCGGCTATCACGGCCTCAATGACTAAAGGGTCGGCGACGGCCACGACGGCACGAGCTGCGTGATCCCGGCCGCCAGGATCGTCAGCTTGTTCGTCAACAGCAGCAGGCCCATCGCAACCAGGACCCCTGCAGAAACGAGGTCGATCGCGCGGCGATGGCTGTTCACGAAACGGACCACGGGCCGCGCGCTCTCGAGCGCGAACGCGAGAACGATGAACGGAAGGCCGAGCCCAAGGCAGTAGGCGACCATCAAGAGCAGGCCCTGCGCGGTCGTCCCGGTCGTCACCGCAGAGCTGAGCACCGCACCCAGGGTCACGCCGATGCACGGAGTCCATCCGCTGGCGAAGCCCATCCCGAGCAGGAACCCCCCGGTGACGCCGCCCCTGGATGGCGCTCGATCGATGGCCCGGTACTCGCGATCGAGGAAAGGGATACGGATCACCCCTGCGACATGCAGCGCGAACACGATCACCAGCACCCCCGCCACCACCGGCACGTAGGCGCGGATGGGCTGGACGGCTAAGGAGAACGCATAGAAGAAGAGGATGAAGATCAGGGACAGGCCCGCGACGAAACCTAGGCCGGCTGTCACAACAGGCAGCGATGACACACCCCGATCGGCCGTGGCGACGGCGCCTGCGCCGGCCGGCGTCGGGATCGGGACCGTTCCTGCGTGCGCGCCGAGGTAGGCCAGGTACGCCGGAACCAGGGGCAGCACGCAAGGTGACACGAACGAGACGAGGCCCGCCAGCACTGCCAGGGCGGGACTGATGCCGTCCAGGCTGCCGGCGGCGAGCAGGGACACCCGTCGTCAGCCTGGCTGCAGGACGTTCGCCTTGCGAGCCGTATCGACGATGGCGTCCAGGATCTGCGGCCAGAAACGCTCGGGCATGTTGTGACCCATGCCCTCGAACTCGAGCAGCCGAGCCCCGGGCACGGCGGCCGCGACGCGACGGCCGTTTTCGACCGGGACCAGCGGGTCGTCGATGCCGTGGATGACCAGCGTCGGCACCTTGACCTGCGCGAGCCGCTCCAGGCGGCTGTGAGCCGCGAAGACCGCGACCAGCTGGCGGCCCGTTCCTGGCGGGTAGTACGAGCGGTCGACCGCCCGTGTCGTACGCCGCAGCTCCTCCGCCTCGTCGAAAGGCCCAGACCCGTTGAGAACTCGGCGGATCCAGACGCCGTGCTCGATTCGCCCGTCCCGAGTCTCGGGCGCCACTCGTGTCAGCACCTCCGCGCCTTCTGGCAAGGGACCGACGGTGTCATGGCCGCCGGGGCCCGACATGATCGAGGTCAGCGAGATCACCCGATCGGCATGGTTGATGGCCATCAGCTGCACGATGAAGCCGCCCATCGACGCGCCCACGATGTGCGCGGCGCCGATGCCCAGCGCATCGAGCAAACCAATCGCGTCATCGGCGAGATCATCGAGCGAATACGCCGGCTTCCCGTGACCCGCCAACGCGGCCATGACGTCGGGCTCGCCGGCCTCCTCCATCTTCGTCGAGAGGCCGCTGTCTCGATTGTCGAACCGGATGACGTAGAAACCCCTGGCGGCGAGCTGCTCGCAGAAGGACTCGTCCCAGCTGAGCATCTGCGCGCCCAACCCCATGACGAGAAGCAGCGGCGCGGCATTCGGATCGCCAAACGCCTCGTATTCGATTTCGATGCCGTTGGCGTGAGCTCGTGGCATGCGCCTAATGCTATGACCTACCCTTAGCGGCCGTGGCCAAGACGCTGCCCACCAGGGCTGAGGTGGACAGGAGCTACGCGTGGAACGCGGAGACCGTCTTTCCTGACGAGGCGGCCTGGGAATCCGCGGTGCAGACCGTCCTCGCGCGGCTCCCCGACCTGGCCGAGTTCAAAGGGCATCTCGGCGACTCCCCCGACACCTTGGCGGACTGGTTCGATGCCACCGAACGCGTTCAGCGGCTGATGGGCAAGGTGACCGTCTACTCGACGATGTCGTACTCGGTGGATGTCACGGACCAGGCAGCGGTTGCGAGAACCGACCGCACCCGCACCGCGACGGCGCAGCTCGGCGCCGCGATGTCATTCGCGCTGCCCGAGATGATCGCCATGGGGTTCCCGAAGCTGCACGAATGGGTCGCGACGTCGCCCAGGCTCGCCCACCTCGGCCACTACTTCGATCGCCTCGAGAGGCTGCAAGGCCACGTGCGAGCACCCGAAGTGGAGGAGGTCCTCACGCAGGTGTCAGATCCGCTCGCGAGCGCGGTTTCGGCCCACAGCGTGCTCGCCAACGCGGACATGAAGTTTCCGCCCGCAGTCGGCGCCGAGGGCGCGGAGGAGGTGGCGCAGGGCACGATCGGAGCGCTGCTCGGCAGCCCCGACGCGTCGATAAGGCGCACCGCATACGAGAGCTACGCCGATGCCCACCTCGCGCTGCAGAACACTATGGCGACCAGCCTCGCGGCGGGGATCAAGCGCGACGTGTTCTACTCGCGCGCACGAGGGTACGAGTCCTCTCTACACGCGGCGCTCGAGCCGGCATTCATCCCGCTCGAGGTCTTTCACAACATCATCCAGGTGTTCCGAGACAACGTCGGCACGTGGCACAGGTACTGGCAGCTCCGCCGCCGGGCGCTGGGTATGGGAACGCTCAAGGCTCACGACACGCGGGCGCCGCTTCAGGACCTCAGGCTGCAGGTGCCATACGAGCAGGCGGTGGAGTGGGTGGCCGCCGGCGTGGCCCCGCTCGGAGACGAGTACGTACAGATACTTCGCCGCGGCGCCCTCCAGGACCGCTGGGTCGACGTGTACCCGAACAAAGGCAAGCGGATGGGCGCGTTTTCGACCGGGGTCATGGACACGCTGCCGTTCATCTTCATGAGCTACAGCGACGACATCTTCGCGATGAGCACGCTTGCGCACGAGCTCGGCCACTCGATGCACTCGTACTACGCACGCCGAACGCAGCCGTTCGTCTACTCCAACTACGGGCTCTTCCAGGCCGAGGTCGCATCGAACATGCACCAGGCGCTGACGCGACAGCACCTGCTCGACACCCAGAACGACCCGGAGTTCCAGATCGCGGTCCTCGAAGAAGCGATGGCGAACTTCTATCGCTACTTCTTCATCATGCCTACGCTGGCGAGGCTCGAGCTGGAGCTGCATCAGCGCGTGGAGCGCGGTGGCCCGATCACCGCCGCCTATCTGAACGACCTGACAGCCGATCTCATGGCTGAGGTCTACGGTGACGAGGTCGACATCAGCGGCTTGGATCGCGACCGGGCCGGATCCACGTGGGCGCAGTTCCACACCCACCTCTACAGCAACTTCTACGTCTACCAGTACGCGACCGGGATCGCGGGCGCGCATCACCTCGCCGCCAGGGTCACGGCCGGCGAGAAAGGCGCGGCGGAGGCTTACATCGCGTTTCTCATGAGCGGAGGGTCGATGTATCCGCTCGAGGGATTGCGGCTCGCCGGAGTGGACATGTCATCGACGGAACCGGTGAAATCCGCCTTTGCCGCCCTGTCGACGACCGTGTCGCGACTCGAGGATCTGCTGTCCAGCCGCGACCCGAAGCAGCTCAGCCGGCGATCTTCCGCCTCTAACCCTTGACGCTGCCCACGGTCACGCCTTCTATGAAGAAGCGCTGGAAGGCGATGAAGAGCGCAACCACCGGCAGGACGATCAGGGTCGAAGCCGCCATCAGCAGGTTGTAGGACACGGCATGCTCCTGACGGTAGAACTGCAGCCCGATCGAGAGCGGGTACTTGGCCTCGTCCTGTAGGTAGAGCAGCGGGGCCAGGAATTCGCCCCAGGCGGCAACCGCCGCGAAGATCACCACCACCGCCACGGCCGGCCGTGCGAGAGGCAGGATGACGTAGAGAAAAGTCTGGAACTCGTTGGCGCCGTCGATCCGCGCCGCCTCCGAGATCTCGCCCGGCAGCCCACGGAAGAACTGCCGCATCAGGAAAATGAAGAACGGGTTGCCGAAGAAGGCGGGCACGATCATCGGGAGGAAGGTGTTGATCCACCCCAGCTTGGCGAAGATGTCGAACAGGGCGACGATCAGGACCGGGAAGGGGATGAAGATGGTCGCCATCACGATCCCGAAGAGGACGTCGCGTCCGGGCCAGTTGATGCGAGAGAAACCGTAGGCGATCAGAGGGTTGGAGATCGCAGCGCCGAGGGCGATGCCGGTGGTGAGGATCACCGAGTTGATGAAGAACGTCCCGAAGGGGATGTAGTTGACTGCCGTACTGAAGTTCGACCACTCCAATCCCAGCGGAAAGAAGGTTGGCGGGAAGGTCGACAGCTCCTGGGTGGTCTTGAACGCGGCCGTGGCCATCGACCAGAAGGGCAGCAGGAACAGGGCGCACATCACGATCAGAATCAGGCGCGGGCCGAGCGACTCCGGAACCGTCTTGTTGAAGAAGCGTCCCCATCGGCGGGCTGGGCGCCGGCGCGCGGCCAGCCTCGAGGCTTCTTTCTGCGCGACTGTCAACTCAGCTCACCTCGTAATGAACCCAAAATCGCGACCACCGCATGATGATCACGGAAAGCACGACGCTGATCAGGAACAGGATCCAGGCCATCGCGGAGGCGATGCCCATGTCGCTGTACTGGAAAGCCTCCTTGTACAGGTAGAAGACGTAGAAGAGGAGTGAGTTGTCAGGCCCGGCCGTGTAGGCGGCTCCGCCGCTGGTCCCGCCGACCAGGATGAAGGCGGGGGTGAAGATCTGGACCCCCAGGATTGTGCCGTAGATGAGGTCATAGAGAATGACCGGCGTGATCAGAGGGAGCGTGATGTGGCGGAAGCGGCGAAGAGCGCCGGCTCCGTCGAGCGACGCGGATTCATAGAGCTCGCCGGGCACGGCCCGCAGCGCGGCCAGAAATATGAGGGCCGGGCCGCCGGCACCCAGCTGAGCCAGCAGGACCACTGAGAACTTCGTCCACTTGGGGTCGCCCAGCCAGTTGATCGTGGGCACGCCCACCAGCGAGAGAAGGTAGTTCACGAATCCGAAGCGCGGGTTCAGCAGGACGATGAAGATGAAGGTCAGCGCGAACAGGGGCAGGATCGAGGGTAGGTAGATGGCCGCCCGGTAGATGGCGACCTCGCGGACCTTCTGATTCATCGCCAGGGCGAGCACGATCGCCACGACCAGCCCGATGGGGACGGCTAGGCCCGTGTAGTAGAGAGTGTTCCAGAGCGACTTAAAGAACAGCGGATCGCTGGCCAGGTGCTGGTAGTTTGCAAACCCGACCGGGGTTGCGTTCCCGAAACCTGAGTACGAGGTGAAGCTGAGATACAGGGAGTAGACGATCGGGTAGAGGGTGAAGGCGAAAAAGCCAATCACCCATGGCAGGATGAATGGCGCTGCCGTGCGCAGGTTGCGCCTGTCGGCCTTGCTCAGGTGGAGGCGGGGAGCGGCAATCACTGCCGCTCCCCGCGGACTCTCCGCCTCACGGCGGACTCGATCCACACAGGGACATCTCTACGCGAGAGGACAGAAGGGTTGCAGCTTGGCGTTGGTAGCGGTAGCAGCTGCGTCGAGCGCTGCCTGTGGAGCCGCGGTGTTGCGAACGGCCGCGTCCTGTGCAGTGCTCAGCTGGTCCCAGTAGAACGCTCCGACCGGAAGCGGGGGCCGGCTGTGAGCGGCCGACAGCTGCTTGATGAAGAATTGGTGGTCGCCTGGGAAGAGGCTGCTGTCACTCTGCAGGCTCTTGATGGTTGGCGTGTGCTGGGTCTCTTTCGTGTACACGCGCTGGCCCGGTTCGCCGGCGATGTACTTCATGAACTCATAGCCACCCTTGGCATTCTTGGCGTTCTTGGGGATCACATCCGACCAGCCGCCTGCCCAGGTCGCGGGCTGGTCGCCCTTCTTCGGGACCGGGATGTAGGTGACTCCGTACTTGAGGTTTGGGGTGTAGGTGGCAATCTGGCCGAGAACCCAGTCACCACTGATGACGAAGCCCAGGTGCCCTGTCAGGAACGGGTCCTGCTGGGTGGGCTGGTTGGGGGGCGAATACGAGCTGATGAATGTCTGGACCGCGTCCACGCCCAGTGACTTCGACCAGTTCGTGAACATGTCCGTGTAGGCCTGCACGATCTTGGGGTCGTTCGGCGTCACTTTGCAGCCGCTCTTGTCGAAGAAGCTGCCGCCGTAGACGAAGCCCCACGTGTAGTGCCAGCCCTGGTTGATCCAGGGGATGAACCCGACCACGTCGTAAGCGCCGCCGGTCTTGTGGTTCACCTTGTTCGCCATGGCGCGCACCGTGTCGATGGTCGGTGGGCCGTTGGCGGGGTCGAGTGCGCTGAGGTCTGTTATCCCGGCCGCCTGCAAGAGGTCCTTGCGGTAGTACATGGCGCGGGTGTCGGTGTCGAACGGAAGCGCGTAGGGCTTGCCCTTGAAGGTGGCCTCAGCCCACGCGAAGTCGACGTAGTTGCTGGCCAGGTCTTGTGCGCCGTACTGACTCAGGTCTTCGAGCACGCCCGCGGCGGCTCGCTCGGCGACCGTAAAGCGGTCGAGCATGTAGACATCAGGACCGGTTCCACTTCGTACCGCCGTCGTCAGCTTGGCGATGTCGGTCTCGGAGCCAGGTACCTGGACCATCTTCACGCAGGTGGCCGTGCTCTGCTTGTTGAATGCGTCCACGATGTGCTTCAGGCTGTCGGAGTCGGGCGGCGTGTGCGACGTCCAGAACGTGGCCAGAGTCGTGCCCGAGTTGCAGCCCGCCAGCGGGGCAGCCGACTGATTGCCGCCTCCACATGCCGCCAGCACGACGCTGACGAATACGAGCGAGGCCTTCCAGCCCCGCCAGCTGAGTAATGACATGGCGATTTCCTCCGTAAACGATGCGCCCTGATCCCCCCCGCCTTCTTCCCGGTTCGACGTGTGCCCGAAGCCCGGGGCGAGAGCGCGCCGACGAGGGGCCGCCAATTACTCCGCCCTCACTATTGCCCGGTCGCATCGCAATGTCAAGGATCTGGACAAACCCTGAACGGCTAGGTTGACGGGAGTGGTGCCTCGTATTGGCGGCCGCACGATCTCGCGCCGGGGGTTTCTCGCCTGCGTGGCGCCCGCCGGGCTTGGCGTAGCCGGCGCAGGCATCTGGCTGGCGCGCCAAACCAATGCCCCTCCATCGATTCCAGGCGCCGCCGAGGTCGCCGCCGACGTTCGCGCCCGGGACCTCCCGTCGGCCTCACGATCATCGAAGCACTCGTATCGATAAGGCAAGCTGCACTCAGGAGTGGTGAGCGTGCCCGAGAATTTCGTGGCGGAGGTCGGCACCAACCTGGCCGAGCTCGGCATGCTCGCCCGCCTCACTGGCGACGAGCGCTACTTCCAGGTCGCCAAGCGCGCAGCCCAAGCCGTGTACGAGCGGCGGTCTCCGCTCGACCTCATCGCCACCTCGATCGATATCGAGAGCGGCCGGTGGCGCAGCGCGGTATCGGTGGGTCTGTTCTCGAACGCCCCCGCTTCGACTACCAGCACAACTATCTGAGCACCGAAGGCAAAGTGCTGGTGGGCCTGCGGCCACGGTCCTAAGCACCTACAGTCTGCAGCCATGGACCTGGCCGGCAAGGTGGCGATCGTCACTGGCGGCGGCGCGGGAATCGGCCGGGCGGCGGCGATTGCGCTCGCAGGCGCCGGAGCCGCGACGGTCGTGGCCGACATCGACCAGCAGGCGGCGGAGGCGGTGGCTGCGGAAATCGTCGGGCAAGGTGGCAGCGCTCTTGGCCTGGTGGTTGACGTAAGCAGGTCGGTGGATGTCGGCACGATGGCCGCGGCAGCCGTTGACAGCTATGGCGGCATCGACCTCCTGTACAACAATGCCGCCATCCAGACCTACGGCAGCGTGACCGAGCTCGAGGAGCCCGCGTGGGATCGCCTCTTCGCAGTAAACGTCAAGGGGATCTACCTCTGCTCGCGGATCTGCATCCCTCTCATGCGGTCACGGGGCGGCGGCGCGATCGTCAATGCCGCGTCGATCCAGGGATTGGCGACGCAGAAAAGGGTCGCCGCCTACGCGGCCTCCAAAGGCGCGGTGATCTCGCTGACGCGGAGCATGGCGCTCGACTACGCCTCTGATGGCATTAGGGTCAACTGCATCTGCCCGGGGTCTGTCGACACCCCCATGCTGCGTAAGAACGCTGCCGCGCAGGGCGATGCCGAAGCCGTCCTGGCGATGTGGGGTTCGGTGCATCCCATCGGGCGGATCGCGCAGCCGGCCGAGATCGCGCGCCTCGTCGTCTTCCTCATGAGCGACGACGCCTCATTCATCACAGGCGCCAGCTACGTGATCGACGGGGGGCTCACCGCAGCTTTTGTCCAGGGATGACGCCGGCTCGCAGGCCCGCGCCGCCTGGTGGTTGGAGGCGCGCCTCGGCCTGTTCATCCACTGGGGGATCTACGCGCTGCCCGCACGCCACGAATGGGTGAAGAGTCGCGAACAGCTGACAGACGATCACTACCAACGCTACTTCGACCATTTCTATCCCGACCTCTACGACCCGGCTCAGTGGGCGCGGGTGGCGAAGGATGCCGGGATGCGCTACTTCGTGATCACCACCAAGCACCACGACGGTTTCTGTTTGTGGGACTCAGACCTCACCGACTACAAGGTCACGAAGACGCCGTGGGGCAAGGACCTCATCCGGCCGATGCTGGAGGCTTTTCGAGCCGAAGGCCTGAGGGTCGGCTTCTATCACTCCGTGATCGATTGGCATCACCCTGAATTTCCGATCGACGGCCACCATCCCCGGCGCGGAGATGCCGCCGCCAACGATCGCGACATCTCGAAATACCGCCGGTATCTCCATGGCCAGGTGAGAGAGCTGCTCACTCGCTTCGGCAAGCTCGACTACCTGTTCTTCGACTTCACCTATCCGGATCTCCCCGGGGGCGGAAAGAGCGCAGCTGACTGGGGATCGGAGGAGCTGCTGGCGATGGTTCGCGAGCTCCAGCCGGAGGCGATCGTCAACGATCGCCTGGGCATTCCCGGCGACTTCGTCACCCCCGAGCAGTACCAGCCGGCGAGCCCGATGCAGCGAGACGGCGCACCTGTTCTCTGGGAGGCATGCCAGACCCTGAACGGGAGCTGGGGCTACGACCGAGACAACCTGCACTACAAGACGCCCGACATGGTCGTGCGCATGCTGATCGACGGCGTGTCCAAGAACGGCAACCTGCTGCTCAACGTGGGACCCACCGCGCGCGGCCGGCTCGATCCTCGCGCCCTGGAAATCCTGAGCCTGTTAGGCGATTGGCTGAGCGTCCACGGCCGCTCCGTGTACGGGTGCGGCCCGAGCTCGTTCAGCCCGCCACCGGATTGCCGCTACACCCAGCGAGGCGACCATCTCTACCTGCACCTGTTCGCCTGGCCATATCGCCACGTCCACCTGCCTGGACTTGCCGACCGTGTCGGTTACGCCCAGCTGCTCAATGACGGATCGGAGGTCACGATGCAGGTGATCGATCCGAAGCGACGCGCGCAGAACGTTCGGATGGGCGGACTGCCGGAAGGAACGCTGACCCTGGAGGTGCCGACCGTTCGACCGCCGGCTCTGGTCCCGGTGGTCGAGCTGTTTCTTACTTAGCCAGACTTCAGGAGCCCCCGCCGTTCGGCGGCGCCTTCCGCGAGCAGCCGGTACGGATAGTCGGGCGTGGGCGGTGCGCTCACATCGTCCAGTCGCTGCACTTGAGCGTCGTCAAGCGTCAGCTCCGACGCCTTGAGGTTGTCGCTCAGCTGTTCGACGGTTCGAGCGCCCAGCAGGGGAGCCGCCACGCCGGGCCGGTCGGCCAGCCAGCGAAGAGCGACCCGGGCCGGCGGCACACCATGCTCGGCGGCGACGGCTTGAACCGCATCCACGATCCTCCAGGTGCGCTCGGTGTTGCGTCGCTCGTATGCCTCGACGCCGCGGTTTGGGTCCTCGCCCAGCCGGGTGGCGCCGGTGGGCCCGGCGTCGCGCCTGTATTTGCCAGACAGCCAGCCCTGGCCCAACGGACCCCACGGCAGGATCCCGAGACCTTCCTCGAGGCAAACCGGCACCAGCTCCCACTCGATTTCGCGAGCCAGCATGTTGTACTGCGGCTGCAATGAAACCGGCGCGGACAGGCCTGAATGCCGTGCGACCAGGACCGTACGCTCAAGCTGCCAGCCCGTGAAGTTGGACACTCCGATGTAGCGGACCTTCCCGGACCGCACCAGGTGGTCGAAGGCGGCAAGCGTCTCTTCGATGGGGGTCGCCGGATCCCAAGTGTGGGCTTGATACAGGTCCACGTGGTCGACCTGGAGCCGCCGAAGACTGTCTTCACATGCTTGGATGATCCATCGCCGCGAAAGGCCTTCGGAGTTGCCCGACTGGTCCATACGCCCGCGGCATTTGGTTGCCAGCACGATGGAGTCGCGTACCCCGCGATGCCCACTGAGCCAGCGGCCGATGATCTCCTCCGACGTGCCGCGCGGCCCCACAGGTGGGTACACGTCGGCGGTGTCGACGAGGTTGCCGCCGCTCTCGATGTAGTGGTCGAGCAATCCGGCGGCGCTGTGCTCATCGGCCTCCTGGCCGAAAGTCATCGTACCCAGCGCGAACTCCGACACCAGCACACCCGTGCGGCCCAGCAGGCGCTTACGCATCGGTCAACTTCGCGAGGTTGCGATAGCTGATGGAGAGGCTCTCCATCGGATCGCGGCGGCACTCGTCCTGCTCCACGACGAGCCACTTGGTCGCGGCGTCGCGGCACGCGCTCAAGATGTCGGGCCAATCGAGGTTTCCCTCGCCGACCTCCGCCATGACAGGATCACCCTTCTCTACGTCCATGTCCTTGAGGTGCACCAGCGGAACCCTACCCTTCAGCCTGCGGATCCAGCTGGAGGGGTTTGCACCGCCGTACTGAAGCCAATAGGTGTCGAGCTCCGCCTGCAGTCCGTTCGCGTTGCCGAACAGGGCTTCCAGTCCCGTCTGGCCGTGCCATCGCTGCAGCTCGAACGCGTGGTTGTGATAGACGAGCTCCAGCCCGTGCGATTTCAGGCCGCCGGCGAGCTCAACCGCTTCCGCGGCGAAGCGTTCGTAACCTTCAATCGACCTGTAGCTCTCGGGCAGGCTGGGAACGACGATGTACTTGCAGCCCCATTCCTTGCATTCGGCCGCGGCAGCCGCGAGGTCGCTCCACAAGCGCTCGAGCGAAATGTGTGCAGCGCATGCGACCAGCCCCGATCGCGACAGCTCTTGCCCGAAGCGTTCGGACGTCCGGCTTCCGAGCCCGGCCACCTCGACCGCGGGATAGCCGATCTCGCGCAGCCGGCCCAGGACGCCGCTCAATCGCGAGGGATCCTGGAGCTGATCGCGAACCGTGTACAGCTGGGCCGCGATCACGATACCGCCACCAGGCCGGAGTCAAGTGGCAGCGGCGCCGGGCGCCGGCAGGTGCTCTGCACTTCGACGTGATGGCCGCTCGTGGAGGACTCGAGGATCGACAGCATCACGTCGAGCACGTGGTAGCCAAGCTCGCCGGACGCGCGCGGCTCCTCTCCCCTCTCAATCGCCATAGCCATCTCGATCACCCCGAGTCCGCGAAAGTTACCTGGGCCATCGGTGTGGTGGAATGCGAGCGGCACATCTTGCCACTTCGATTCCTCCTCGTTGGATCGCACCTTCACGGGGCCCCAGAAGTAATTCGGATCCGGAACGCCCAGGATCCCCTTGGTGCAGTACACCTGCATGTTGGGCAGGTCGTGTCCCGAAATTCCAAAGCTCGTGACGAGCGTCGCCTGGGCGCCGCTCGCGAATTCGAGCAACGCCGCCACGAACGTCGGCGTGCTCACCTTGAAGGTCTCCCCGGCTCTGGGCCCGCGGTCGGCCGTGCGTTCTGGATAGAGGACGCGGCTCATCCCCGTGACGCGGCGAACCGGACCGATGAGGCAGACCAGCGTGGTCACGTAATACGGACCGACGTCGAGCAGCGGACCGCCGCCAGGCTGATAGAAGAAAGCTGGATTCGGATGCCAATTCTCCGGCCCTCGGTTGAGCATGAATCCCGAGGCGGCAAGCGGCTCGCCTAGCTGACCTTGCTCGCCGTGCTCGAGCAGCCGAAGGCACGTCTGGATACCTGATCCGAGAAAGGTGTCCGGCGCGGAGGCAACCACGAGTCCCCTGGTTCGGGCGGTCTCGAGAATCCGTTTGCCGTCCTCACGCGTGGTGGCAAACGGCTTCTCCGTGTACACGTGCTTTCCATTTTCGAGAGCGGAGAGCGTGACTGCCGCATGCGCGCTGGGGATCGTCAGGTTGAGCACCAGGTCCACCTCGCGCTCGGCGACAAGCTCATCGGGGCTGGACACCCTGGGAATCGCGTATGCGGCGGCGCTGGCTTTCGCCCGCTCCGGCACCTGGTCGGCACAAGCCACCACCTCGAGGTGGGGCGACGCCTTCATGTTCTTGAAGTAGGCGCCACTGATCGTTCCGCAGCCGACGACTCCAACGCGCAGGCGCATCACACGGTCACCACCACGGTTGCCACCTGCCACGGCCGCATCTGCAGCCGAAAGCGCCCGCCATGAATGGGGATGTCGGGGATGTCATCGATCACCTCTTCAGTGATCGTCGCATTCTGCGCATGCGAACCCTGCGGCAATCCCTCAACGACCGCTTCTCCGGCCTCGCCGAAGCTCTCTTGAAGCCTCAGCACGAGGGCCGCGCCGTGCTGCGCCCGCTTCAAAGCCGCGATCAAAATCCCGGGGCTGCCGGTGAGGCGGGGGCTCCAGGCGCGGTTCAAACGGCCGCCCTCATGAGGGGCTGGACGCGCGATCAGCGGCTGGTTGAAGCCCGCCGCCAACCGCGTGATGCCCGCCTTTCTCCAGTCATCCGAGTGGGGAACGAGGCTGTAGCGCACGTGGTGCTCGCCCATGTCCGACATCGGGTCGGGGTCGAATGCGCTGCGAACCAGCGTCAGGCGGAGGCGGCTGCCCAGGGCGTCGTGACCAAATCTGCCGTCGTTGAGCAGCGCGACTCCATAGTCGGCGCCGCCCACATCCGCCCAGCGCAGCGCCGGAACCTCCTGGCCGTCGGCCGGCCGTAGCGCCGCGGCGTATGGGGTCTCGTACCAGGCATCGGCCTGGCCGAGGCGCGCGTTGAAGGCGACCTTGAGATTGGGGATGCCGTGCTCGCGACCCGACGGCTCCCGCCAATCGACAATCGTCTCGAAGTCGATGCGGGGGAGCTGCTTGTACAGCACGATTCGCTGCTCGAGGCGTGACTGCCTGAACCGGCGCTTGACCGCGATCACCGCTCGCACCGGCCCGGTTTCGACGACCTCGCACGCCGCTCCATCGATGAGCGAGGTCTCGGCGGTCACATCGTCGAGATGCCAGGCCGACATGTCGTGAAAGCGCTCATCGACGACTTGCATGACATTGAGCGCGAGGTCGACCCTGGCCGAGTCCAGGTAGTCGCTTCCACGACGCGTCCCAAAACCCACCAACTCTCGACCGGCTCGCTTGTCCTGCAGTGCCACGATCGCTCCCGACGGCCGGTGGATGCGGACCGTGAACGCGTCCGTTTCGACAGTGATGTAGAGCGGGCCCTCCGCAACTTCGATGCTCGGCGCCTCGTGGTCATCCTCTTGCACCGTGTAAGCGGCGGTGCCGAATGCCGGCGCTCGCGCCACGAATACGAGGCCGTCGGAGGTCCACTGCCCGGGCGTCGAGAACCCGTTCGTGGATTGGAGCCGCACGGATCCGCGCCGCCCACGATCGGCGGGCGCCGCCACCACCTCTTCACGGTCCCAGCCCAGCGGGTTGGTCACGACGATGTCGCCGCGATCGGCCCGAGCCTCGATCACCGCCAATGCTTCCGCGCTCACGGCGTTGGCGACGTCCTCCGCGAATGCGATATCCCGTGCGTTCTCCTCGTACGCCTCGTGGACCGAGGAGCCACACAGGATGTCGTGAAACTGGTTGAACAGCACGCGACGCCACGCCTGGCTCAAGCGGTCCGTTTCGTCAATCTCATTTATCCCGGCCAGCGCGGCCAGCGTCTCGGCGGTGGTGAGCCGGTTTTCCGCCCGGCGGTTGCCGGCCTTGGCTTCGACGTGGGTCGTGTAGCAGCCCTCAAAAATGGTGTTCAGCTCGCCGTGGTGAACCGGAAGCCGGTCGCCCGCGGCAAGGATCTCCTCAGCGTGGGCACCGAGCGTGCTGCAGCGGGTATCCGGTAGGCCCGGAAGATTCGCAAACCGGCGCAGCGCCAGCAGGCCCTCCCGTGTAGGCCCGCCACCGTGGTCGCCCACCCCGTGGAAGAGGAGCGCGGTCGCGTGGCCGTGGCGGTGAGCGCGCAGCGCTGCCTCCGCCACAGCGCCGGCGGTGATGAGCCCGTTGTAGCTGTGAGTGGAGAGCGCCAGCACGCGCGAGCCGTCATCACCCTCCCACCAGTACGCGGGCCAGAGGTCGTGGCCTCCTGGGTTGCAGCGGTGGTGGTAGTAGTAGCGGGCACCTGCGGATCGCGCCAGCTGCGGGAGATTGCCGGCGTGGCCGAAAGAGTCGGGAGCCAGGAAGACCGAGGGGCCGCGGCTGAAATGCTCCTGGGCAAAGCCCACGCCCTGCAGCAGCTGGTGGGCCATCGACTCGCCTGAGATGAGATTGAGGTCGCTCTCGACCCACTGCATGGTCGCGAGCTCCCACCGACCGCCGGCCACGTGCTCGCCGATCTTTGAGAAGAGCGCGGGCGCCTGTTCGCGGATCACCTCGTACGTCGCCGCCTGGCTGTGCGTGAAGGTCATCTCGGGGAACTCATCCATCAGAGCCAGGATGGTTGCGAAGTCTCGCTTGATCACTTCCAGCGTGTCGGGCCAAGTCCACAGCCAGTTCATGTCGATGTGCGAATGACCGATCACATGCACGCGAAGACGACGCACGCTCTCGCCAACACTCGCCAGCGCCGCGCCAACCTCTTCGAGCTTCGGAGCGAGGTCCGGATCGCCGGGTCGGTCCAGGTTGGTCTTCATCACCAGGTCCGCCGCGGCCTCCACCTCCGCCTGCTGTTGGGGGTCCGCTGCCACAGCGTTCGCCAGCGCGAGCCGCGCCCACGTCACATCGAGGAGCTCGAAGCACTGGCGGAGCCGCGGCGTGCTGAATCGGATCCGCAGCCACGGCCACGTCTTGTAGGTGTGAGCCTTGACCCGGAGCAACAGCTCGCCGTTATCACCGGGTTGGAGCTTCGGCGTGACTCGGACCAATGCCGGCCCGGGCGCGACCTCGGGCATTTTTTCGTGATAGACGGCGGCACCGTCGTACTCGAGCTCGAGCGGGTAGATGCTGTCGACCATCACGTCGAGCGCGTCACCCGCGATGTCGACGCCTTCCAGGTTTCCCCCGACATTGAGCCGGGAGCGAAGCTCGAGCACGCCGCCCGGCGCGACGGCCAGGTCTCTGAATTCGCCTCTTGCCAGGACGAGCGGACTGGCCGGCCCAGGCCCGTTCCACTCCATCTCCGGCCACGCGAATGCGATTCGGTCGGCAGCTGCGCGGAGGCGGGCGAGCGCCTCGGTCGCGGTTCCCATCAGCCGAGCTGCAGCCGATACAGGTTGCTCTCCCGCAGCTTGAAGCCCATTCGCGGGTACAGGCGGTTCGCGGCTTCACGCTGGACGCCCGACTGCAGCTCCGCGACCTGCGCCCCCCGGGCGCGTCCGACGTCCAGGCATGCTTTCACCAGGGCCTCGCCGACGCCCCTGCCGCGAGCGGCTTCGTCGACCACGACGTCGTCGATTCGTGCTTTGACCCAGAAAGGTGTGGTGTAGACGATCACCGTCGCGGTGCCGACGATCTCGGCGCCGTCGCTTGCAATCAGAAGCGTCACCGCCGGATCGGCGATGATCGCACGCAGCCGCTCCATCGTCGGGACCGGGAGCTGCGCGTTGAGCTGGGGCAGCAGGCGCGCAAGCGCGGCGTGCACCCGGGCGCTCGCGTCGGTTGCCGGTTCGATGCGAACCACGTTCGAGAAGGCTAACCGTCGATGATATGAGCGTGCTGACGCAAACCGGCCTCGACGCCATCCGGGACCAGCTGCTCGCCGCCGTAGAGCGAGAACACGAGCAGTTGGAGCTGACGGCCTTCATGGTGCGGGGGGAACCGATCGCGTATGCGGAGGCGGTACGCGGCGAGTACCGGGCCTTCAAGGTCGGCGAGCGGTGGGGCCCGCCCTGGAGCACGACCTGGTTCCACGTTCGTGGCCACGTGCCCGAGGCATGGGCCGGGCAGACCGCGGTCGCGGTCTTCGACATCGGATTCGACGGCCATGTCGGGTTCACCTGCGAAGCTCTGGCCTGGAAGGACGGCAAGCCGTGGCGCGGGGTCGATCCCAATCACCGGTGGCTGCCGTTATCCGGACCCGAGGTCGACTTCTACATCGAAGCCGCCGCCATTCCGAAAGCAATCGTGTCGGGGCCGGAGGACGCGCCTTCGATGATCGCGCTCCGCGATTCGGCGGACCCCGCGTTCGTCTTCCGCCAGGCCGAGCTGCGCATCCAGGACCAGCGCGCCCGGAAGTTGGCGCTCGATTTCAAGGTTCTGGTCGAGCTGGCGCTCGCCCTGCCCGAGGGGACTCGCCGCGCGCAGATCCTCGAGGCCTTGGATCAGTTCGCGCAAACCATGGACCCAAAGCCGCTCGACAAGATGATGTCGCGGCCGAGTGACTCGCGCCACTTCATCGACGCCGTCGGACACGCGCACATCGACACCGCTTGGCTGTGGCCGCTGCGCGAGACACGCCGCAAGTCAGCGCGCACCTTCTCGACCGCGCTGGCGCTGATGGACGAATACCCGGACTACATATTCGCCTGCTCTCAGCCCGCCCAGTACGCATGGATGAAGGCGTCGTACCCCGACATCTTCGAGGGAATCCGTCAGAAGGTCGCTGCCGGCCAGTGGGAGCCCGTCGGGTCGATGTGGGTTGAGGCCGACTGCAACCTGCCCTCCGGAGAGGCACTGGTTCGCCAGTTCCTTCATGGCAAGCGGTTCTTCATGAAGGAGTTCGGATACGACACCAAGGAGCTCTGGCTGCCAGACGTCTTCGGCTATCCGGCGTCGTTGCCTCAGCTTATCGCCGAGTCGGGGGGCAACTTCTTCCTGACCCAGAAGCTGTCGTGGAACGACACCAACAAGCCGGCCCACCATACATTTTTCTGGGAAGGGATCGACGGCACGCGCATCTTCACCCATTTCCCGCCGGCGGATACGTACAACGGCGACTTCAGCGCGACCGAGATCGTGCGCAGCGCCAACGACTTCAAGGATCACGACCGCTCGTCGCGCTCCCTCTACCTATATGGGTGGGGAGACGGCGGAGGCGGCCCGGAGCCCGACATGATCGAATCCGCGCATAGGCTGCGGAACCTCGAAGGCGCGCCGCGGGTTGAGCTGACGAAGTCCGCGGAGTTCTTCGCCGCCGCTTCCGCCGAGGCGCACGACCTCACAACATGGGTCGGCGAGCTGTACTTCGAGCTGCACCGCGGCACGTACACGACGCAGTCCCGGACCAAGCGCCTGAACCGGCGCGCCGAGCAGGCCCTGCGCGAAGCCGAAATCTGGTCAGTCGCAGCGAACGACGGCTATCCCGCCGCCGAGCTCGAGACGGCCTGGAAGCAGCTCCTGATCAACCAGTTCCACGACATCCTGCCGGGCTCGAGCATCGACTGGGTGTACGAGGACGCGGAACGAGACCTCGCGGGAGTGGTCGAGGTCGCGGGCGGCATCACCACGGGCGCCCAATCGAAGCTCGCGGGCAGCGGCGAAAACCTGATGGTGTTCAACGTCAACTCGCATCCCCGGACCGAGATCGTCGACCTGGGCGACCGGCTGCGCGTGGTCGAGTCCCCGGCATGCGGATGGGCGGTTCAGGACCAGGCCTCGGTCACGCGGGACCAGGCGGTTTCTGTCTCCGACGGCGCCATGGAGAACGACAAGCTGCGCGTGCAGTGGGACAAACAAGGCCTGCTGACATCCATCTGGGACAAAGAGGCGGGGCGCGAGGTCCTAGCGACTGGCGCGCGCGGCAATCTGCTCCAGCTCCACGACGACAATCCAAAGCAATGGGACGCGTGGGACATCGACCTCGACTACTTGAAGAAGGGTCCGGCCGATCTCGTCAAGCTGTCGGCGCAGCAGGTCGAGTCGTCGATGGGGCTGCGCGGCGCGGTGCGCTTCACACGCGAGTTCGGGCGCTCACGCTTCACACAGCGGATGGTGCTCGACGCAGGCTCGCGCGTGCTGCGGTTCGAATGCGACGTCGACTGGCACGAGGAGCACAAGCTCCTCAAGGTCGCGTTTCCGGTTGCGGTCCATTCGCCGCGCGCGACGTACGAGATCCAGTTCGGGCATGTCGAGCGCTCGACCCACACGAATACGTCGTGGGACCAGGCGCGCTTCGAGGTGTGCGGCCACCGCTGGGCCGACCTCGGCGAAGCCGGCTATGGCGTCGCGCTCCTCAACGACTGCAAGTACGGCTATGACATCCGCGGTTCGGTGATGCGACTGTCATTGCTGCGCGCGCCCACGCACCCCGACCCGACCGCCGACCGCGGCGGGCATCGATTCACGTACGCCCTCATGCCGCACCCGGGCGACTTTCGCGAAGCGGGTGTGATCGCGGCCGCCGAGGACCTGAACGCGCCGCTGCGCGTCGTTCACGGAGGTCGCGCGGCCGGCGAGCGCAGGTCGCTGATCGAAGTAGACAGGCCGCAAGTCGTGATCGAGGCGATCAAGCGTGCCGAGGATTCGGAGGCGGTGATCGTGCGTCTCTATGAGTCCTGGGGCGGCCGGTGCACAACGCGGGTTCGGACCACGCTGCCCGCGACTCGAGCGTTCCTCTGCGACCTCCTCGAACGAAACGTCGTGGAGGTCCGCGTGCACGACGGCGAGCTCCAGCTGGAGCTGACGCCCTTCAAGATCCTGACCCTGAAGCTCGAGCCCTAAAAGGAACGACTGGCCGGCGGTTCTCGCCGCCTTTGTCGAGTCAGGCGCCGGCTAGAGGAGTCGGAGCAACGCGGCCGTGGCGGCAGCCGCAGAGACCACCACGAGAAATGGCGCCCGGAGCAGCACCGCGAGAGCGGCAACGGCCAACGCTGCCGCGCGCACATCCAGGACCAGCCGATGGCCGGTCGAGAACGTGAGCGTCGCGATCAGGGCCGCGAGCAGGGCTACGGGAAGGAGAGGAATGGTCCGCTGGATGCGGGCATCTCGCAGCCAGCGCTCCGGCAGCGAGACGCCGGCCAGCTTCAGCATGTAGCAGGCGGCCGAGGCGGTCAGTATTCCGGCCCAGAGCATTCTTAGTGCGACTCCCCACCCGGCGGGCCCGCTTCGCGGGCCGGCCGACCTCCCCGCGGGGCGGGGAGGCTACGAAATCCGAGCAGTACCACCAGGGCGGCGACGATCAGCAGTGGAATCCCCGCGGGCACGAACGGCAGGCAGACCAGCGCGATCAGGCCGGCGCCCAGCGCGATCGCGATCGGCTCGCGCGCTCTGAGTCGCG
Source organism: Chloroflexi bacterium 13_1_40CM_65_17 (assembly GCA_001917815.1). Taxonomy (GTDB): domain Bacteria; phylum Chloroflexota; class Dormibacteria; order Dormibacterales; family Dormibacteraceae; genus UBA10449. The sequence goes on from MNES01000017.1 coordinate 81,414, forward strand.
GTGCCAGCAATGCGAGAAAGGCTGCCGGCGGCGCCGCGTCGAAACCGAGGACCTTCGGGTCGGGCAGGGCGTGCGTGGCGAGGGCGCCGATAAGCGTGCCTAGGTTCCACAGAGTGAAAACCGAGATACCCGTGGCCCAAAACGCAAACCGCGATTCGGGGGCCGAATCGCGAGCGATCGCCATCGCGGTGGTCTCGTCGAGCACGAAATCAGCCGCCAGCGCGCGCTTCAAGCCGCGATTTCCAAGCAGCGACGAGAGCCTCATCCCGTAAAGCGCGTTGCGGGTTCCGAGTAGGGCCGCCGTGGCCGCTCCGGCCCACACGCTGCCGCCGGCTCCGATCACCCCGACCATCGCGAACTGCGAGGCGCCGGTGAACATCAGGAGCGAGAGCGCAACCGTCTGGAGGAGCGTGAGGCCGGCTGTGGTTGAGATCGCGCCGAAGGAGAGCGCGTAAGCGCCGGAGGCGATCCCGATCCCGAGCGCGTCGCGGACGATGCCCCTGTGGGCCGGGCTCAAAAACCAGGCCCGGTGTGGCTAGTGGATCGCCGCCCCCGACGGAGAGAGGACCCACCACAGTCCGCCAAAACCGTTGACGCCCTGCCCGGTCGTATCTCCCGCCTTCTTGTCATTCACGAAGTAGTAAAGCGGGTGGCCGGCATATGTCACTTGCGTCTTCCCGTCGGTACGCTTCGACGTCCCCAAAAGCGACGCGGTGGCGCCGGTCCCGGCCTGCGGCGCCCCGCTCGTGGCGACGGGCGGCCAGATCTGGGCGCAGGACGTGTAGCAGGTGGAAACCGACCCTGTGTCCGCCACGAACAGGTAGACGGTCATGCCCGCACTGTCTATAAGGATCTGGCCCAACTTCGCATCGTTCGCCACGGCGATGGTGGTTCCGGCTGAAGCCGCACTTGGCGATGGGCTGCTGATGGCCGTCGGTGAGGTCGTGCCGCCGCACGCGGCTGCAACGAATGTGACGGCGATGGCGCCGGCGACCAACAGTTTGGATTTCACGCACCTGGATACCCGACTGGGTTACGACGACGAAGCTATTCGGGCGTGACGTACGCGGCCGTGATGCCGCCATCGACCACGAAGGTCGCACCGTTCACGTAGCTCGATTCGTCGCTCGCCAAGAACAACGCGGCATTGGCGATCTCACGCGCCTTGGCCAGGCGCCCCATGGGCAGGTGCACGCGCCGCCGCTCGTACGCGCCGGGCGTCTCGGAGAACAGGCGCATCAGCAGCGGCGTTTCGACAGGTCCCGGGCACAGCGCGTTCACGCGGACGCCCTGCCGCGCGAACTGCACCGCGAGCTCGCGGCTCATCGACAGGACCGCGCCCTTGGAGGCCGTGTACGCGATCTGGGAGGTCGCCGCGCCCATCAACGCCACGAAGGAGGCGACGTTGATGACCGAGCCTCCGCCGGCCTTCAACAGGTGCGGGATTCCGTACTTACAGCACAGATACACGCCCTTTGCATTGACGCCCTGCACCCTGTCCCACGCGTCTGGCTCGGTTGTGAGGATGGAGTCGTCGTCGGCCGGCATGATGCCGGCGTTGTTGTAGAGAACATCGATGCGGCCGTAGCGCTTGTCGGTCGCGGCATACATGGCTTCGACGCTCTTGGGATCGGTGACATCGGCTTTGAAGAAGAAGGCCTCCCTGCACTCGGCCGCGGTCTTCTCTCCCGCCTCGACACCGACGTCCGCGACGCATACGCGAGCCCCCTCGTCAGAGAAGAGGAGCGCCGCTTCACGGCCTATGCCACCAGCCGCGCCGGTGATCACAGCGACCTTGCCGTCGAGCCTTCCCATGTCTTCCCTTACCCGCGCTCGAAGAGCCGAGCACGTTCGTAATCCGTGACCACCTTGTCGTATAGCGCCTGCTCCGTCCGCGCGTAGTTCAGGTAGTGGTCGATCACGTCGTCGCCGAATGCCTGCCGCGCCATCTTTCCGCGCTCGAGCTCGCTGATCGCGTCACGCATCGCGTGAGGAAAACGCTGCACGTCGGATTCGTACGCGTTGCCCTTGAACTCGGGAGGCAGCTCCAGCTTCTTCTCGATCCCATGCAAGCCCGCCGCCAGCAGCGCCGCGAAGCATAGGTACGGGTTTACGTCCGCCCCGGGTATTCGCGATTCGGTGCGCAGGTGCTGTCCGTGGCCGACGATGCGGAATCCGCAGGTGCGGTTGTCGTGGCCCCACGCGAGAGTCGTGGGCGCCCAGCTTCCCGCCGCGTATCGCTTGTACGAGTTGATGGTCGGCGCGAGAAAGATCGCCAGCTCGGCGGCATGCGCGATGTGACCGGCCAGGTACTGGCGAAAAATATCCGACTCGCCGTCGAAAACGTTGCGCTTGTCCTTCCACAGGCTCGAGTGGACGTGGCAGGAGCTGCCGATCCACCGATGGTCGGGCTTTGCCATGAAGGTCACTGCGCAGCCGTGCTGGTGCGCCATCTCCTTGACGCCGTTCTTGTAGATGACGTGGTTGTCAGCCATCGTCAGCGCGTCCGAGAACCGGAAGTTGATCTCCTGCTGCCCTGGCCACGCCTCGCCCTTCGAGCTCTCGACCTGGATGCCGGCGCCCTTCATCCCCTTGCGGACCGCGCGAATGAACGGCTCGTCATAGGTGGTGGCGAGGATGTGGTAATCGAGGATGTACGGAACCGAGGGGGTCAGGTCGATGAAGTGCTTGGCGTGGGCCTCGGCAAAGGTCTCCTTCAGCAGGTAGAACTCGAGCTCTGAGCCGAACATCGGCTCGAAGCCGAGCTTGCGGGCGCGCTCGATCTGCGCGCGCAGGACCTGCCGCGGCGACGGCCGCACGGGCTTGCCGTCGTGCCACGCCACGTCGCAGAGGACGAGCGCGGTCGCCTCGAGCCACGGGATCGCGCGCAGGGTTGCGAAGTCCGGCACCAGGTCGAAGTCCCCGTAGCCCTGCTCCCAGTTCGCCATCTGGTAGCCCGGCACCGGGTCCATCTCCATGTCCAGCGCGAGCAGATAGTTGCAGCCCTCGGTGGATTCGCCCTCGTATGACGTCTCGACGAAGTACTCGGCATCCACGCGCTTGCCCATGAGCCGGCCCTGCATGTCGGTGAACGCGACGACGACGGTGTCGATCTCCCCGCGCTTGACCGCGGTCGCGAGCTGGTCTTTGGTCAGCACGATCTACTGCTTCGGGCTGTGGCTTCGCGCCCGAGCGACGAAGCGCTCGAAGAGCCTGCGCGCCCACGGAAGGTCCGTGGTCAGCTCCTCTGGGTGGCATTGCACGGCGACGATGAGGCCGTCGTCCGACTCCACGCCTTCCACGGTGCCGTCTTCGCCGTGCGCAGTTTGCTGGAGGCCAGGCGCGAGCGTGCGGACCGCCTGGTGGTGAAGGCTGTTGACGCGGATCTTGTGCTCGCCGGCGGCCCTTCCGAGCTCCGAGTCCGGGTCGACCTCGATGGTGTGGGCGAGGTGGCTGCGCCCAAGCTGGCGCACCTCGTGGCCCTCGAGATGCTGAACCAGCGAGCCGCCCATCGCGACGTTGATCACCTGCTGGCCGCGGCAGATGCCGAGGACAGGCAGCTCCCTTTCGCGCGCCTGGCGGAACATCGACAGCTCGGTTTGGTCGAGCTCGGGGTCGGTCTCCCCGACCTTCTCGTCCCTCCGCTCTCCATAAAAGGATGGATCGACATCCCACCCTCCCGGCAGCAAGAGCCCGTCGACTTCCGGGAGCGCTTTGGTTCCCGGGACCAGGTCCACCGGCTCCGCGCCGGCAGCCTCCACCGCCCGGCGGTAGGGCGCGAAGTATTCCAGGCCCCGCCGAGGGTGAACGGTGATCCCGATCCTCGGGCGCAGGTTAGGCGCCGACCGCCTCAAGCTCGGCCTCGATCTTCGCGAGCTCTTCCGCCGACCCTTGCACTTTCGGCCCCTTGAACCAGTTCTTGGCGGAAAGGAACCAATAGCCCCCGGAGTAGAGCAACACAACTCCGACCGCGACGATCGAATAGTTGAAAGTCGTCGTTGTGTTCCCGGGAGCGACCTGCGGAAGGATGAACAAGATGGAGATGAATCCGATCCAGATCACAGCGATCCAGCCGATCACGTAGCTCCACCGTCCGAGGTGCCAGGGTCCTCGCTGGAATTTTTCGCCGGCCAGAAGCCGCAGCAGGATGGGCAAGCCATACGCGATGTAGAGACCGATCACGGCGATCGAGGTCACCGCTGCGTAGGCGACCGGGCTCCAGAGGTAAGGCAGGCCAAGGATGAAGGCGCCGACCGCGGCGAACCAGATCGAGTTGGTCGGGGTTCGTGTGCGCGGGTTGATCTTGTGCCAGAACTCCGATCCGGGCACCGCCCCGTCGCGCGAGAACGCGTAGATCATGCGCGAGTTGGCGGTGACGGACGACATGCCGCAATAGAACTGGGCGACGACAACGATGAAAAGCAGGAACGTCCCAAGGTTCTTGCCCACGGCGTCGACGAAGATCTGAGCCGGCGGCACCACCGCGGTAACTTCGGCGGTGTAATCCTGGATCGCGGAGGTGACGCCGATCAGCAGCAGCCAGCCCGCGAACAGCGAGATCACGATCGACCACACGATCCCTCTTGGACCGGCAACGGCGGCGTTGTTGGTCTCCTCGGTCATATGCGCAGAGGCGTCGTAGCCCGTGAACGTGTACTGCGCGAGCAGCAGACCGACGAGGAACACATAGATCGAGGCCCCGGCGAAGCTGAATCCGGTGTTGTTCACGAAACCCGTGAATACGAACGAAAGTGACTGATGCTTGGAGGGAATGAAGAAGAGCGCGCCGACAATGATCACGACACCGATCAGGTGCCACCAGACCGAGATGTCGTTGAGGATCGCCACGAGCCGGATGCCGAAGGTGTTGAGCAGGCCGTGCGCGAAGAGGATGACCGCGTAGACGGCGATGATGTGAGGAGGATCCAGCGTGTAGTTGAAGAGCTGGTTGAAGAGAGCGGACATGAAGAACGCGCCGCCGAAGTCGATGCCCGCGGTGACGGCCACCTGGCCCAGGAGGTTGAACCAGCCTGTGAACCAGCTCCATGCGGCCGAGTTCTTGCCGCCCAGCTTGGCCGCCCAGTAGTAGAGGCCGCCGGCCGTCGGATAGCTGGAGCACACCTCGGCCATCGCGAGACCGACCAGTGTGACCATGATGCCGACGAGCGGCCAGCCGATGTTCATGACGACCGGGCCGCCGGTGTTCATTCCGTAGGCGTAGAGGGTGAGACAGCCCGAAAGGATCGAGATGATGGTGAACGAGACCGCGAAGTTGGAGAACGTCGACATCCGGCGCCGAAGCTCCTGCGCATAGCCCATGCGGTGGAGGTTTTCTACGTCACTGTGGGCCGATACGCTCATGCATCAATCCTCCCTGCCGCGCCGGAAACGACGCGCTTTCGCCCTCCCCTCGAGGCTTGCGGCGAAGCTAACAGCGGATAGGATTCTTGTCAAGGATGTCTCTCCTGAGGCAAAAGTGGATCGGGATGTAACAAACGTCACGACAGGCGACTCACGGGTCGGCGAGCTGGTCCGGCACCGGCTGGCAAGCCTCAGCCCGGCCGAACGGAAGCTGGCAAGGGTCTTGCTGGCCTCCTATCCGATCGCCGGCCTGGAAAGCGTCGCCCGGTTCGCCGAACGGGCCGGCGTCAGCCCGCCGACGGTGACCCGGTTCATCACCAAGCTCGGCTTCCGAGGCTACCCGGAGTTCCAGGAGGTGCTCCGGCATGAGGTGCAGGCGCGGTTGTCGTCGCCGCTGACGCGCTACCGCGACGAGAAGCCCGCGCGCGGCGCGGGTTCGTTGCTGACCGACTCACTCGACGTCTCGCGCCGCAACCTGCAGGCGACAGTCGAACAGCTTTCACATCACGACTTCGAGGAAGCCGTCGGCTTGCTGGTCGATGTCCGGCGGCATGTGCTGGTGCTCGGCGGCCGGGTCAGCGCGCAGCTCGCCCGTTACCTCGCCGGCCAGCTTCACCTGCTGCGACCCGGCGTCACGCTGGTCGAAGCCGAGCGCAGCGGCCCGGCCCAGCAGCTCATCGACCTGCGCAAGGGCGATGTGTTCGTCGTGTTCGATTACCGCCGCTACCAGGCCGACACGATCGAGAGCGCACGCATCGCTTCGACCCAGGGCTCAAACGTTGTGCTGTTCACCGACCCCTGGCTGTCGCCCGCTTCAGCGTTCGCGAGGCAGGTGCTCGTGACCAGTGTCGAGACAGTGGGCCCGTTCGATTCGCTGGTGGGCGCCACGGCAGTGGTCGAGGCGATGATCGCCGCCGTGCTCAACGGTTTGGGGCCGCGAGCCCAGGCGCGTATGCAGAGCCTCGAGCGCCTGCGCGCACGCGATGTGATCGGCGAGATCGACGAACCCAGCGGCTAACCAAGCGGAAGCGGCTGCCCCACGCGCGCCGCTGCATGCAGGGCTCTCAGCTGCATCACCTTTATGGCGCCGATCGTCTTGCCCATTTCGCACGCCGTTTCACGCAGCGAATAGCCGCGAAGGAACCGCAGCTCGAGCACCCGCCTCTGGTTGGCGGGCAGGGCATTCAGCATGCGGTCCACGCACGCGACGGCGTTCGACGGCGCGGTCAGCTCATCTCCGCGACCGTCGATCCAGACCTCGTCGGCGAGCTCGGCCTCCGGTACGAGCGCGCGGTGTGACCAGAACGACGCCATCACCGAGCGCGCAGTCGCATAGAGGTACGCGCGCACCGCGATCCCTGGGTATTCGTCACGCAAACGCGGCAGCGCTTTCAGCGCGACCTGCTGGGTTAGGTCCTCAGCGTCGGCGCGATTCCCAACCCGGGAGAAGATGAAGGAGAAGACGTGCTCGAACTCGCGCAGCGCAATCTCGGTGGCTCGCTCCGCAGATCTCTCGGCAGCGAGATACATGGAAGCGAGAATCTCGCTGCCGTGAAAGCTATTCCGTATGCTTGAGTCCCAGTGGCTCAGAAAGATTGGACCGATGCGCTCCTTGATCGCTTTGGCGGCGTTCGCCCCCGCCGGGAGATGGAGCCGTTCGAGGTGACCGCGCGCCTCTCGCGGATCGCACTCCACATCGCCCGCAGCCAGGAGGAGGCGTTCGGCCGGTACGGGCTCAACCGCGGCGAGGTCGGGGTGCTCGCCGCTCTTCGGTTTGCCGGACCGAAGCAGCAGCTCTCGCCGACGAGCCTCTTCAAGGGGCTGATGCTTTCGTCGGCGGGGATCACCAGCCGGCTCGACCGTCTAGAGCGGCGCGGTTACGTCAAGCGCAGCCGCCACCCGAGCGACCGCCGCAGTGTGCTCGTCGAGCTCACGGATGCCGGCCGCCAGGTGCTCGAGGATGCAGTGGGCGCCGATATCACCCGCGAGCGCGAGCTGGTGGCCGGTCTGAATGCGGCCGAGCGCCGCTCTCTGACCGCCCTGCTCAAGAAGATGCTGGCGAGCCTGGAGCCGATCAGCCTCGACGACACCTAAATCGAGTCGGGTCAGGCCTCGATCGTTCTCAGGTAACGCTCCGGCTCTTGCTCGAAGGCAGCCTGGCATCCAGCAGAGCAAAACCAGTACGTTCGTCCGTCACGCACGGCCTTGTGCGCTGCGGTGAGAGGGTCGACCGTCATGCCGCAGACCTGGTCGGTCACGAACATGACTGCCGGCTGTTCCACCGCGGACACGGGACCGCGCGTCCGGCGGTTGGCGATCACCTCCGCCAGCGCCAGCACCGCGATCTCCTCCTGGCTCACACCGCGGATGCCGCCCGCCGGGCTGCGCAAGCGCGAGACCGTCGCCTCGCCGAGCCCCCGCTCGTGCAGCGCCTTGCGCACCGCGGTCGCTCGCCGGGTGCTGGCGATGAGGCTTACATCCAGGTCGGGATGGCTGAGCGCCGCCTCCAGCGCCTCCTCGTCGTAGTGACCCATCGTTGCGACCACGGCGTAACCCTCTCCGGGCGGTATTTCGAGAGATTCGAGCTCGGCCTGGCCGACCGTTCGGGTTCGGACCCCGGCCAGGTCCGCGAGCCGAGCCAGGGTGACTGCAGCCGGGCTGTCCCCGAACACGAGGAGCAGCGGCTTGGGAAGGCGGGGTTCGATGAAGATGTCGAGTGAACCGCCACTTGGACAGGTGGTCGCGATCATCAGCTCGCCCCGCTTTCGGGATTGCTTGACCTCGTCGCCGCCGACGATATGAATGAGCTGGGGCGTTCCCTCGGCCAGCGCGCGCAACGCTTCCCGCCGCACGACCGGCTCTGAGCAGCTGCCACCTATCCAACCCCTGAGGCGGCCGTCGGCTGTGATGACCGCCTTATCGCCGGGACGGGCCGAGGTCGGCGCCTCACAGCGCACTACAGTCGCCAACGCGCACGGCGTGCCGTTCGCCGCGAACTCCCGAAGCAGCTCCAGAACGTCGTCGGCTATTCCGTAACTCCCTTGGATCGCAACGCGGCCCACACCTTGTCCGAGGTTACCGGCATGTCGATGTTGGTGATCCCGTATGGCGACAAGGCGTCGATAACCGCGTTGACGTAGGCAGCCGGGGAGCCGACTGTCGCCGATTCGCCCACTCCTTTGGCTCCCAACGGGTGATGGGGCGATGGCGTGACCGTCTCGCCGATCTCAAACTTGGGCGTCTCCCACGCCGTCGGGAGCAGGTAGTCCATGAAGTTGGAGCCGATGCAGTTGCCCTCGCTGTCGAAGGTGATGAGCTCCATGAACGCGATCCCGAAGCCTTCCGTGAGACCGCCGTGGATCTGCCCTTCGACGATCATCGGATTGATGCGGACGCCGCAGTCGTCGACCGCCACCATGCGCCTCACCTTGACCTGACCGGTGCCCTTGTCGACGTCGACGACGACAGCATAGGTGCCGAACGGGTACGTCATGTTCGGCGGGTCGTAGTAATGGACGCCTTCGAGCCCCGCTTCCATGCCTTCGGGGAGGTTGGTGTACGCGGCGAAGGCGATCTCCTGGATGGTCTTGGCGCGGTCGGGGGAGCCTTTAACGTAGAACTTGCCGCGCTCCCACTCGAGGTCTTCGTCCGCCGCCTCAAGCAGGTGGGCAGCGATCATGCGAGCCTTGTCGCGCAGCTTGCGGCTCACCATCGCCGTGGCCGCGCCGGCCACCGGAGTGCTTCGCGATGCATACGTGCCAAGCCCATACGGCGCCGTGTCGGTGTCTCCCTCCTCGACGGCGACATCGGAGGCTGGAATGCCGAGCTCCTCGGCGACGATCTGGGCGAAAGTCGTCTCGTGTCCCTGGCCCTGCGACTTCGTGCCCATGCGTAGTAAGGCTTTCCCGGTGGGATGCACGCGCAGCTCCGCGCTGTCGAACATCCGCAGGCCGAGAATGTCGAAGTCCGCGCCGTGGCCCGCGCCCACCACCTCGGTGAAGCTGGCGATGCCGATGCCCGTCACCTCGCCCTTCTTCCTTCGCGCCTCGACGTCCTTCCGCAGCTCGTCGTAACCAAGCTTTTCCAAGGCAACGTTCATAGCTTTCGGATAGTCGCCGCTGTCGTAGATCCAGCCCGTCGCCGACGTGTATGGGAACTGTTCGGGCTTGACGAAGTTGTTCATGCGGAACTCGGCCTGATCAAGGCCGAGCTCGAGAGCTGCATTGGTCACCAACCGCTCGATGAGATAGCTGGCCTCGGTGACCCTGAACGAGCACCGGTACGCGACACCGCCCGGCGCCTTGTTTGTGTAGTAGCCGTCCGCCGTGATGTGCGCGGTGGGGATGTCGTACGAGCCGGTGACGATGTGGAAGAGTCCGGCCTTGAACTTCGAGGGCTGCGCGTCCGAGAAGAACGCGCCGTTGTCGCTGTCGAGGTGGACCCGAAGCGCGGTCATCTTGCCGTTGGCGTCCACCGCGAGGTCACCAGTCATGTGGTAGTCGCGCGCGAACCCGGTGGAGATGAGGTTTTCGCTGCGGTCCTCGATCCACTTCACAGGCCGGCCGATCAAGAGGCTGGCCGCCGTCGCGACCACATAGCCTGGATACACGGGGACCTTGTTGCCGAAGCCGCCGCCGATGTCGGGCGAGATGACGCGAATGTTCTGCTCGGGCAGGCCCGTGACCAGCGCGAACACGGTGCGGATCGCGTGCGGCGCCTGGCTCGTCATGTAGATCGTGGCCTTACCGGTGGCGGGATTGACGTCAGCAACGCAACCGCATGTCTCGAGCGGCGCGGGATGGCAGCGCGGATAGAACGTGTGCAGCCTTACCACCTTGGCCGCGTTGGCGAAGGCCGCCTGAGTCTTCGCCTTGTCTCCGGACTCCCAGTGGTAGATGTGGTTGTCCTTCTGGCCTTCCTTCTCGTCGCGGATGAGCGGGGCGCCGGCGGCCTTCGCGCCTTCAGGGCTCGTGACCGCCGGAAGGATTTCGTAATCGACCACGATCGCGTCGCGCGCGTCTTCCGCCTGGTACTTCGTCTCGGCGATGACAGCGGCGACCTCCTGCCCCTGGAACCGCACCTTGTCGGTGGCAAGCACCGCCTGGGTGTCGTAGCTCAGCGTCGGCATCCAGGCCAGCTTGTGCTGCGCCATCAGCTCGCCGGTGACGACGGCGATCACGCCTGGCATCGAGCCCGCGGCGCTGGTGTCGACCGACTTGATGCGCGCGTGCGCATGCGGGCTGCGAAGGATCGCCATGTGCAGCATGCTTGGCAGCGTCAGGTCGTCGATGTAGTTGCCCTTACCTCGCAGAAAGCGGGCGTCCTCCTTGCGCTTGATCGATTCTCCGATCCCGCCGTGCATGTGCATGGTTGCGCTCATTCGCCGCCTCCCGCCGCCACTGCGGCAGGCGATGGCGCACTGGCGGCCGCCTGCTTCACGTTGGCCGCGTGCTGGATCGCCTTGACGATGTTCATGTAGCCGGTGCAGCGGCAGATGTTGCCGCTGATCGCCCAGCGGATCTGCTCCTCGGTCGGATCGGGGTTTTGCTCCAGCAGCGCCGTGCCCACGAGCATCATGCCCGGGGTGCAGAACCCGCACTGCAGGCCGTGTTCCTCATGGAAGCCGACCTGGACCGGCGACAGCGCGCCGCCTTGAGCCAGCCCCTCCACGGTTGTGATATCGCGGCCGTCGACCTGAACCGCGAGCAGCGTGCACGACTTGACCGGCTCCCCGTCGAGAAGCACTGTGCAGGCGCCGCAGCTCGTCGTGTCGCAGCCGATGTGCGTGCCGGTGAGGGCGAGGTTGGTCCGCAGGAAATCGGCCAGGAGGACGCGTGGCTCCACGTCGCCGGTTCGCTCGCCGCCATTGACCCGCATAGTCACTTTCATGTCCTCTTCTCCTGAGCCCGACCGAGTGCTGTATGCAGGCCGCGCTGGACGAAAACTCGAACGACGTCTTTCTTATATGCAGCGCTGCCACGGATGTCGTCCTTGGGGTCCGCCGCACTGGCGGCGAGCCGCGCCGCCTCGCGGATCGTCTCGTCGGTGAGCTCCTGTCCCGCGAGCGCTTTCTCGGCCTCGGTGGCTTTGATGTTGGTGGGCCCGACCGAAGTCAGCCCAATTCCGGCTCGCGTGACCTTCCGTCCGTTCATCTCGACCTGCACCGCGACTGCGACCGTGGCAAAGTCTCCGACCTTGCGCTCGAGCTTGTTGTAAGCGCCGCCGGCTTGCCCGGGGGGAATTGGAATCCGGATCTCGGTCACGATCTCGTTCGGTTTCAGCGCGGTGGTGAACGGGTCTTTGAAGAATTCGGCCGCCGCTATGACACGCTCGCCCGCCTTCGACTTCGCCACCAGCTCGGCGTTCAGCGCGAGCATCACCGCGCCCCAGTCGCCCGCAGGGTCGGCATGGCACACGGACCCCACCAACGTTCCCCGGTTCCGCACCAGCGGATCCGCGATCCAGTGCGCGGCTTCGGCCATGATCGGTGCGTTATCGGCCAGCGTCCGGTCCCGCTCGACGTCGACATGGCGCACGAGCGCGCCGATGATCAGGCGGCCGTCATGCCGGCTGACTACGTTCAGCTTCGGCAGGCGTCCGATGTCGAGTACGAGAGCCGGCTGCGCAAACCTGAGCTTGAGAAGTGGGATCAAGCTCTGGCCGCCGGCCATGACCTTGGCGTCGTCGCCTCTCTCCGCGAGGATGTCAAGCGCTTCGCCGAGTGTCGTGGGGGCGAGATAGTCGAATGCGGCTGGAAACATCGCCTGCCCTCCCAGAAAACCCCACATGGCCGCGTGTGCGGTCGTGCGTCTTGAGGCGGATATAAGCACCGGGTGGTTGCGTTGTCAAACACTCGGCATGCGGAGAGGTAGGATCACTCAAAACATGGCGACGGAAACGGTCAAGGCCCTCAGCGCTGAGGAGATCTCCGAGCTGTGCCTGCGGCACACCCTGTACGACTGGTCGGCCCAGGCCGCGCTGCACCCACTGGCGGTGACCTCGGCCAAGGGCGTTTATTTCCACACCGCCGACGGCCGTCGCTTCATCGACTTCAACAGCCAGCTGATGTGCGTCAACGCGGGACATGGCGATCGTCGGATCATCGAGGCGATCAAGCGGCAGGCAGACCAGCTCCCTTACATCAGCCCGTTCATGGCCCACGAGCCGCGCGCCCGGCTGGGCCGCAAGCTCGCCGAGCTGCTGCCGGGCGAGATCGACAAGGTGTTCTTCACGCTCGGCGGAACCGACGCCAACGAGAACGCCATCAAGATGGCGCGCGCGGTGACCGGGAGGCCCAAGATCCTGGCCCGCTACCGCTCGTATCACGGCTCCACGGGCGCCGCCGTGCAGGCGACGGGCGATCCTCGCCGCTGGACGAACGAATTCGCAGGCGGGGTCGTGCACGTGACCGATCCGTACCACGGCATCCAGCGAGGCACCGATCCGGCGGACATGGCCCTTGCCCACCTCGAGGAAACCATCCGCCTCGAGGGTCCGGAGACGATCGCCGCGTTCATCCTGGAGCCGATCACCGGCACGAATGGGATCCTGATCCCGCCGGACGGCTACCTCGAGGGCGTTCGCGAGATCTGCGATCGATTCGGAATCCTGCTCATCTGCGACGAGATCATGACGGGCTTCGGCCGCACGGGGCGGTGGTTTGCGGTCGACCACTGGGAGGTTGTGCCGGACCTGATCACGCTGGCCAAAGGCTTGACGAGCAGCTACGCGCCTCTCGGAGCGGTCGGGATGCGGCCGAAGGTGGCATCGCATTTCGATCAACACGTCTTCTATGGCGGGCTCACCTATAACAGCCACCCGCTTGGCTGCGCGGCCGCTCTTGGAGCGATCCAGGCCTATGAAGAGGACGACATGGTGGGCAACTCGCAGCGTATGGGCGCGTTGCTCGCCAAACACCACCGGCGCCTGCAGGAACGCCACCCGTGCGTCGGCGCGGCACGTTCGATCGGGCTCTTTGGAGCGCTGGAGCTGGTGCGCGATCGCAAGACCCTCGAGCCGCTCGGCCCGTTCAACGGAACCTCGCCGGAGATGAGAGCCATCAGCCAGGCGCTCATCGATGCGGGCATGCACACATTCGTGCGCTGGAACGTCGTCATGACCAACCCGCCGCTGTGCATCACGGAGTCCGAGCTCGACGAGGGCTTCGAGATCCTCGATTCGGTGCTCGAGATCGGCGACCGCGCGGTGACAAACTAGCCCGCCTCCTGCTTTCGGTGGAAGAACAGCCACGCCGCGGCGAAGAAGGCGACCGTCCACACGCCCAGCGTCACGAGCTGTGAGCCGAATTCATTCATCCCGGTTCCCGCCGCGGCAGGCGAGTTGCCGAACACGGGTGCAATCGCGGAGACGGGGACCAGCACGTTGACGAAGAGGTAGTTCAGGAAGTGGGCGCTGTTCGGATCTCCGCTGATCACGGTGATGATTCCCGATACGATGGCGCTCACAAGAGCCGCACCGAAGAGCACCGCCAGAGTGATCCCGATCGCGGCCCATCTTCCTGTGACAACTGAGATCAGCAGGCTCATGCCCTGCACGCAGAGGACTCCCAGCATCGCTGCGCCGAGGCACATCAACACGAACAGCGGAATCGACATCACGACGAGGTTGCCGGACCCGACAGGCTTGCTCCCATCGACCGCGATGGCGATCTGTCCGGTGAGCGGCCCGAACGAGCCCTCGATGAACGCCAGCATGGCGTAGACGATGAGGAACGTGACGACAACCACGGCCAGGCTGATGAGAAAGGATGCGACCGCCTTGGCGAGCAGCAGCTGATCTCGGCTCATCGGGCGGCTCAGAAGAATGGCGATTGTGCGGTCGGAGCGCTCGCCGGCGATCTGTTCCGATGCGAGCCAACCGAAGACGCGCAGCAACAGGAACATCACGATGCCTCCAAGGCCGAACAGGGCGGCGAGCGTGATCGAGTACGACTGCAGCGGCGCAATGTTGTTGTCGAGCAGGTACTGGTCGTCAACGATGGCCTGCCTGTCCCGCGCGATGACATCGTCGATGCTGAAGCCCCTGCCGAACTGACCGCCAGCACCTCCGCCCTGCTGCTGCTTGATCTGTTGCAGCTGAGTGATTGAGGACTGATTCGCCACGATCTCGTCGCGCAGCGTCGTCTGCCATGCCACCGCCGGCGGCGGGCTCCATCGATGCTGGCTGATGACATAGAAGGTGTAGAGGCCGCCTGCGATCAGCACGAAGATGCCCGCCATCACGGCGAACACGATCCACCGGCTGCGCCAGGTCTTCTCCAACTCGTTGCGCACGAGCCTGATGAACATTGTCAGCGCTTCACCGCAACCGGAGGCGCCGGCGGAGGCGGAGGCGGAGCGCTCAGAGGGCTTCCTGGTGCGACGCCAGTCAGCTCGATATAGACGTCCTCGAGGCCTTTTTCGGTGCGCACGAGCTGATCGACACCGATGCCTGTCGCGACGAGGGCTTGATTGATGATCCGAGCCAGGTCGGTCTTCGAGCTCACGGTGATCGAGTCCTTGATCGTGCCGCGCTCCACGGTCGCGCCCTCGATCGACCGCACGATCTCGATTGCCTTGTCGACGTCGGACACATCGATGCGGTAATTGAATCCCTTGACGTTGACCACCTCGCTCAGCGGGCCCGCGACTTTCACCTCGCCGCGATGCAGCACCACGACGCGATCGCACAGCTCCTCGACCTCGGAGAGAAGGTGGCTCGAGAAGAAGATCGTGAGCCCCTGATCGGTGGCGAGCTTGCGCAAGAGGATGCGAAGCCCGTGGATCCCGTTGGGATCCAGTCCGTTGGTGGGTTCGTCGAGGATGAGAAGACGCGGCTTGCCGAGCATTCCCTGCGCGAGCGCCAGGCGCTGCCTCATACCCATCGAATAGCGCTTGACCTTGTCGTCACCCCGCTCCGTCATCCCCACCAACCCGAGCAGCTCTGTGATCTGGGCTTCGTCTACTGGCCCTAGAAGCCGAGCGAAGAGGCGAAGGTTGTCGCGGCCCGAGAGGAAGCCGTACAGGGCGGGCTGCTCCAATGTGGCCCCGAACAGGCGCGCCGCCTTCGCGTGACCGGTCCAGCAGTCGAACCCCCCGATCCTGGCCGTGCCTGCGTCACTGTTCAACAGCCCGAGGAGGATGCGAATCGTGGTGGTCTTGCCGGCGCCGTTCGGGCCCAGGAATCCGAACACCTCGCCTTCGGCCACGGTGAACGAGATCTCGTGAAGGGCGCGGACACGGCCGAAACTCTTGGAAAGCCGGTCGACCTCGACGATGGCGGCCATTCCCAGCATCGTATCGGCGGAGCCTGGTGGAAGATCTGGAAGACGCCTTCGATTCAATACTTTGATGCCAGAAGAGAAAGCGATTCGGATCCCGCCACGGGGGACTCGCGGGGCGAGGCAGCCCTGGGGTGGAGCGCTGGCAAAGGTGTTCCAGCCGCTGATCAACATGCAGATCTCCCGCTACCGCCGATCGAAAGTGCCGACAGCGCCCGTGATGATGGGTTTTCCGACCGTCGTGCTGACGACGGTCGGGGCTCGGACCGGCGTGGAACGGACCCATATGCTCGGCGGCTTCCCCGACGGTGACGACGCCTGGCTGATCGTCGCTTCGAAGGCCGGTGCAGCCACCCACCCAGCCTGGTTCATCAACCTGGCCAAGAAGCCCGACCAGATCTGGCTCGAAGTCGGCAACCGGAAGCTGCGGGTGGTGGCCGATTCACTCCAGGGAAAGGAGCGCGAGCAGGCGCTCGCGCGGATCGCCGAGGTCGCGCCTCGCTATGGCGAGTACCCGAAAAAGACCGACCGGGAGATCCCGGTCATCAGGCTGACTCCCGCCGGCTGAGCCTCGCCGCGAGCGGGCGGCGAGGCTCGAGCGTGTTCGTTATCCACTAGTCCGAGTTGTCGTTTTCCTCGCGAGGCAGGCTGATCTTCAGGACCTTGCCGCCGCCTGCGCATGGGCCCGGCGCGTTCGCCGGCACGTTGGCGGGACAGATGCTCCCAGCTGTGACATAGAGGTTGCCGTCAGGGCCGATCGCCGCCATGTTCGGGGTGAACAGGTTTCCCGCCACGACCGAGGCGCGGCCCTCTTCCGGGTTGAACTTCACCACGCTCCCCGCGAAGAACGATGGGGAGGTGAACGGAATCCCGGGGCCGAACATGTTCACGAAGTAGAGGTTGCCTTCGCGGTCGCTGATGCAGTTCGTGACGTGCGTCAGCAACGGGTTGCCCGCCTTGTCTTTGGGCGTCACCAGAGTCATGCTCTTGCCCTCGACCCTGAGGAGCCGCCCGGACAGCTCGCCGACCCACAGCGCTTCCCCGGAGCGCGCGACGCAAGTGGGAACGGAATCGCTCGGGAAGTTGTTCGGGTTGGGGTCGCGCCACCCGTCGTAGTTCAGGATCGTGATCTTGCCTTCTCGACTGACGAAATCCAGGGTGTTGGAGCCCGCGTCGGCGACGTATGCTCCGTTCCCCGTCGCCAGCACGCCGTACGGGTTGGCGTCGTGCTCCTGAGTGCCCGGGCTGTAGACGCCCGGCGTCGGCTCGGGGACGTGCAGGTCCAGCGTGAACTGGAAGTCCCTTGCGCCCACGTTCGCGACCGACCGCCAACTGCCGTTGTTCGGATTGACTGAGATCAACCGGCCGGACTCGTCCTTGCCGATGGTGAAGCGGTCTGGTATCTCCTGCGGGGTGGCTCCGATCTGGACGAGGATCTTCCCTCCGTTGATGGAGAGGCCGCTGGCACCGATCGTGCCCTCTTCGCCCAGCCTGATCGAGAACAGGCCTTTCACCAGAGGATTAGGTGTATGGGTCGTCGGGTTCACCCACGAGACCTGCGACGTATTCCCGATGCAGGTGTCGCCGAAGCCGGTGCTGAAACAATCGGCGGGGTTGTCAGAACCGTGGCCGGCCTCCGCCACCAGCATCCGGCCGTGGTAGAAGCCAATCCCGCGCGGGCTGTCGAGGCCCCATGCGACCGGAGTGACCGTCGACGCCGCCGACGCCTGACCTGGCACCAGTGCTCCAATCGCAACGGCAAGCAAACCCACCAGGCAGCGCTTGTTCAATCGCATGTACCCCTCCCTTGAGATGCCCTCCCCCGCGCGTGTCCTGATGCCCTCGCAGGACGGGGCCATGTTCTCTCCGAACACGATGGGAGTCAATGGGACATCCCGGCTCTACGGCGAGTGCGCGTAAGGCGGCTACCTCAGGATGTTCGATAGACCTTCGCTTGTCGGTCTATGGACATATGAAGGCTGTCACGTAAGCCGCGGAGATACATCACAAGACCTCCGACGCGCGTGGGCTGGTGCCGAATGGCGTTTTGGGGACGTATCGCCGAGACCGACTTCATGAGGCGGCGGATGATGGCGACGATCATGATCAGCTGCCCGCAGCGAAGGAGCTTCGCCTCGGCGGCTCCCGCTCCATATAGGTAATCGCGTACCTTGAGTCGAGCCTTCCCGCCGGCGTATGGCCGCGCGCCGTGATGAACGACGACGATGTTGGGTGTCTCCACGATCATCTCGCCGGCGGCCAGGACCCGATATGCGTAGTCCACGTCCTGCGAGCTTCGAAACTGCGCGCCAGGGCCGAGCAGTGGATCGAATCGAATATGCCTGCCGCGCCTGAGGCGCAGCGACATGCTGGCGCCCATAGCGCCCACCCGCAATGCACCCAGCTGCCCGCGAAGACGCCGATGGCGCGGCACCTTTTGGGTGGGGACGAACACGGCGGCTGGATCGTGCTCGGAGGCGGTCAGGGCTCCGAAGATGACGCTCGCTTCGGGCTCGCCGAGGAACGCCTCGTTGACACGGGCGAGCCAATCTGGGGGTGCGGTGCAGTCGTCGTCGATGAAGGCGAGCACATCACCAGAGCTGCATTCGATGGCGAGGTTGCGCGCAACCGAGGCGTTCTTCTCATCGAGTCTCAGGTAGACAATCCTCGGGATCAGGATCGCCCATGCCGCCGCAAGGAGCCGCGTTTCATCGCCGTCGCTCTGGTCGATGAGCAAAAGTTCCCAGCGCGGATAGCGAACCCTGGTGAGACTGTCCAGCAGGTGAGAAATATCGTCTGGCCGGTTGCATGTCGGCACGGCCACCGTGATAAACAGGGTTCGCTCTCCTGCCTTGTCCCCCACCCGGCGATCGTATGAAGCGAGCGAGGGGGCAGAGAATCGGCGACATCGGCTCCACCCCGGCAATTCGCCCAGGGCCTGGGACTCGGGCCCAGGGCGCCGCGACGGTGTCAGGTATCGTGGCGATGTGAGCTCCCAGACAGGATCACAGACCAGCCCGATGGAGCCGCTAGCGCGAGCATTCGAGCGGTCTGTACCGGTGGACCCCAAGGACGGTGGGCTGTTCGGACCGAACAGCATGGTGTGGCGCGTGCACCGCGACCGCAGCTTTCCACTCGCGGCCATCCGCTCGCTGATGATCCAGGCGCTCCACCCCTTGGCTATGGCCGGGGTTGCGCAGCACAGCAACTGGCAACAGGATCCTTACGGACGCCTCGCCGCGACCGCCGGCTACGTCCTCACCGTCACCTATGGCGACACCGCGGCCGCCGCCGGCGCCGCGGCCCGCGTGCGCGCAGTGCACACGCACGTGCGCGGAACCGATGCCGTGACCGGGCTCGAGTACCGCGCCGAGGACCCGGAACTATTGCTTTGGGTGCACGCGGGGATGGTCGATTCGATCGTTGAAGTCGTCCAGCGCTACGGCCGATCGCTCGACGCGGCGGATGCGGATCGCTACGTCGCCGAGATGACACGCTTCGCTGAGATAATCGGAGTCCCGGCGGCACGGGTTCCCGCAAGCGTGGCTGCGCTTCGCGAATACCTGGAGTCGGTCGAGCTGCGGAAGGTGACGGCGGCGGCGTCTGAAGCGATCGCCGTCATTCTCGATCCACCGGGCCTGGACCACGACACGCTTGAGCTGTGGCACGACCTCGGGCAGGTGGCTGTCGGCACCCTGCCCGCCTGGGCGCGCTCGATGTACGGATTCGAGGCACCGCCTTCGGAGCTGATGGCGCGCGAGCCCGTCCGCCAGCTCATCGGCGCGCTTGATTTCGCCTTCGAGTCGCTGCCGGGCGTGCTGGAGGCGCGAGAGCGGATCGAGCTTCGGATGCGCGCATGAGGACAAGCCCGATGCGGCAGTCGCGACTTGGTCGGAGCGCGGCCTTGGCACGGCTCGCGTTGCGCATCGGAGGCCGCTCGTTGGCGAAGTCACCGCGACTCATCTTTGCCTCGGTCGACCGCCGTCGCATGCTGCGCCACGACCTTGCCCTGCGTACGGCCGATGACGTCGTGGAGACACTTGGCTCCATGAAAGGCGCGCTCATGAAGCTTGGCCAGATGGCGAGCTACATCGACGAGGACATGCCCCAGACGTTTCGAGCCGCAATGGCTCGGCTCCAGCGTGACGCTCCGCCCATGAGCCTCGCGCTGGCGAGTTCGGTGATCGTCGACGAGATGGGAGCTCCCCCCGACCGCATCTTCGCCCGGTGGGACCCGCTGCCGTTCGCGGCAGCCTCCATCGGCCAGGTGCATCGGGCGATCACGCTTGATGGCAGGGCTGTGGCGGTCAAGGTTCAGTACCCGGGGATTGCCCGCACCATCACCTCGGACGTACGGAATGTTGCTTTGCTGCGGAGGGTTGCGGCCGCGGCCTTTCCTGGCTTGGACACTCGGTCGCTCGTCGACGAGCTTGGCGAGCGGCTGCGCGAGGAGGTCGATTACCTCCTTGAAGCCGATAATCAGGAGCTTTTCGCGCGGTACTACGAGGGCCACCCGGTCATCCACGTTCCCCACGTGGTGAGTGAGCTGAGCACAGCTCGCGTGCTCACCAGCGAGCTTGTGGTCGGAGCGAGCTTCGAGGACGTGCTGGGTTGGAACCAGCGCGAGCGAAACATGGCGGCCGAGACGATAAATCGCTTCGTGTCCCGCAGCCTGTACCGTCTCCACGCATTCAATGGGGACCCCCACCCAGGCAACTACCTGTTTCACGGGCAGGGCCGCGTGAGCTTTCTGGACTTTGGGCTCACGAAGCACTTCAGCGCTGAGGATCTCGCCCCGCTCGTCGACGCGCTTCGCTCTCTAGTCATCGAAAACGACGGCGAGCGCTTTCGGGCATCGCTCGAACGTGCCGGCTTCCTGCGCCTGGGCGCGCCGGTGCCCACCGCGACGGTGGTCGATCGCTTCGGACTCTTCTACTCGACCGTGTTCCGCGACGCTCCGATGACCGTCACGCCGGCGTACGCGGCAGCGATCGTGCGCCGGTTCTTCGATGCCAGCGGACCGCTGGCCCCGTACAGCGACGTCCCCCGGGCCTATGTGGTCCTGCAGCGCATCAACCTGGGCCTCTATGCCGTGATCGGCAGCCTCAACGCCACTGCCAACTGGCGACGGATTGCCGAGGAGATCTGGCCATTCGTAAACGGGCCGGCCTCGACGCCTATCGGCGAAGCCGAAGCGCGTTGGGAGGCGGACCGGATGGAGAAACAGGTGTCGCTCGACCGAACGGCATAGAGCAGTCAGTTAACACAGCTGACTTGCGAGCACCGGTCGTGGTACTGGGAGCCGTTCTTGCGCATCTGTTGTACCAGGGCGAGCGGTCCAAACCGAACGATCCCAGTGCATTGGGGCCGTATTGGATTACCGATCGCGCGTCAGATCGTCGAAATGCATGGTGGCCGACTCTGGTTCGATCCCTCCGATTCCGCCTCCCACCTTGAGAACCGAGCTTGATTGGTCGCCTACGTTCTAGGCAGCCCTCAGGCAGCGAGCGAGCAATGCCCCTGCGTGGGAGCCAAGGGTTGCGCTCTCCCCGCATCGAGCCGGCTGATGAGCCCGCCGCGAGATGCGACGGCAGGTGGTCCGAGTCCACCGCCGCTCACCACGCATCCGGCCTACGTCGCTGGGGGTTTCTGTGCAGCAACTGCCGTGTTTTGCAATGCGATGATCTGCCAGCCTCCCTCCACTCCTTCAATCACCGAGGTGATGACCCCGAGGCTGGGTGGCAGTTGGTGACCTTGCCGGTCCACGGCGCCACTCAGTTCGATAACTGCGTGGACGATCGCCAAGTCGAGCTTGTGGAACCGAACCGCAACATCTTTCTCAGTGAATTGGCTGTTCTGGAAGACGGTGGCATGACGCTGGGTTAGGGCCCGCTCGATTGCAATCCTGTCGTTGAACCAGTTCCCAAATACATCGACGAAGTCAGCATCTTCCGCAAACAGGGCAGCTAGCGTCCTCATGTCGTGACGATTCCACGAATCTATGAACGCCTTGATGACCGCACGGACGGCTGTCTCGTCTTGCGTCGTCATCTTTCTCCTGATCGAAGCAACTGGATCCTAACAGTGAGCTGTTTTCCTAACTGAGCAGAGCGATCCACCAACCACGCCTTTCCCTGGCTTTCGGGGAAGCGCAACTATCTCGACTCCTGCATCGTGAAATCTGCGGCTCGCCTCGGCGCGCGACGGAGCCCTGCAGGCCGCCCGGTTGCTGTTCCGATCGACCACGTCCATGGTCCTAGTCTCGGGGCGCCCTGCGCCGGATTGATCGCGGTTGTGAGTTCATGGTGGTCTTGATACGGTGCGATTATTGGCTGCGTTGCTGACCCCGGCCGCGGCCGACTCTCAACGCCTGAACAGGCGCAGACGATGAGGGCAGCGACGCACGCTGCTGCGTGACTCCCGCTTGATGGCCCAAGCCGTTGTCAAACAGCTGGACCATCCCGCGATGTAAGCGGGCCGCTCGGCATTTCCGCCAATTCAGCTCAAAGATGTAACGGGCTGGGGAGCGGTCCGCTATCGCCACCATACACCTCGTCCGTTCACGTGCTCAAGAATTCTTGAGCGTGCTGGGATCGCGCCGCGCGAGAGCTCGGCTCCGTAAGAGTTCCGGAACCTCGACTTGATGTCAGATAGGGTGTCAAAGTTGATGTCAGACCTGGCGGTCCCGGTGGTCGAGCGGCGATCCCAACCGGAGTGTTCAGCCCACCGAGGAGGACGTCTTTCGCGAGCGTCTCGAGCCGCTTAGGATAACCAGCGGAGCAGGGGACTTTGATCCCACGGTTCAGGGTTCGACTTCCTGCGCGAGCACAGCATGGTTGACCTCAGCCCGAAAAAGTTCTCTGCTTTAATTAATCAATCGTTTGATGGAATGCTGGCACCCTCGAACTTGGTTCTTGTTTATTTGAGAGGGCAGAGTTAGTTGGGTCTCCAAACCGCGGCCGTGAATTGGCTTGACGAGCGTTTCCCATTAGTAGAGGCCGTAGACGCGGAGCTCTATCGACGCGTCCCGAACTACGCCACGGCCCTGTACCGCTACCTCGGCGGAATCGCCGTGATGCTGATAGTCGTCGAGTTCGTCACTGGCTTTCTTCTTGGCATCTACTACGTCCCCGACGGCGCCGGCAACCCGGCCCCGGCCTACGCAAGCGTCGAATTCATCCAGCACACCGCCTACCTGGGCTGGCTCATCCGCGGGATTCATTTCTGGGGCGCCAATCTACTCCTGGTCGTGGCGCTCCTGCACATGACCTTGGTCTTCTGGAACGGAGGCTACCGGGCGCCCCGGGAGCTGAACTGGATGGTCGGGGTGCTCATTTTCTTGGTCATCGTGCTTTTCAGCTTTACCGGGTCCTTGTTGCCCTGGGACGCCAACAGCTATCTCGCGCGTGCCCGCGAAATTTCAATCATTTCGGGCGCCTCCGTGCTCCCCGACAACGTGAGTGGGTTCATCAAGTACTTGGTGCAGGGTGGGCCACTCGTCGGACCCTCGACCTTGCTGCGCTTTTTCATGGCGCACGTTTTTCTGCTTCCAGCTGTGATTAGCCTTCTCCTCTTCATTCACTTCCGGATCGCGCGCCGGCAGGGTCCGGCGGAGCCCGCGTGATCGCACCCAAACGAGCATCGACGGGTCTCCCAATCAGGCCGGGACACGTTTTGTATCCGATCCTGGCGCTGTACGCGCTAGCGGGCCTTCTGTTCGGACCGATTGGTCATCAGGTGACCGACGACATGCCTGAAAGCAAGACTCATCCATATTTTCCCGACCATTTCTGGCCTTATCCCATCCTCGCAATGGCCGTCCTAGTCACTCTCGGGTTGCTGGCATTCGTGGGGCAACCGCTCCTTCAGCTTGGACAAGCCGCCGATCCCCGCGCGGCAATCATTCCCCGGCCCGAGTGGTACTTCCTCTCGCTGTTTCAGTTCGTCAAGCTGGGGCCGCCGCTTCTCACTTCGATCCTCGTCCCGGCGGCGCTGGTGGTCGGGCTCATCTTCTGGCCGTTGTTCGACGCGAGCCTGGGTCCAAGGATTGCCCGACGGCTGGGGTGGCTTTCTTGGCCCGTTCCGAAGCGAAACGTCATCACCGGCGCGATGTGGATCGCCGGACTGTGGATCATCGGACTTCTGACGTTGTGGGCCGCGCTTGTGCCGCAGCTCTGCATTCCCTGGTTCTTCAACGGACCCGTTTGCGGGGCCTGAGACCTGGCCGTTATCTG
>MNES01000046.1 GCA_001917815.1 Chloroflexi bacterium 13_1_40CM_65_17
GATGTCCTGGAGCGCGTGACAGGCGATGACGTCTCGGAGCTCGCTTTCCCGTTCATGCAGGCGCGAGAGATCCGCGTCGGCGGCGCGACGGCGCTGGCCCAGCGTGTCACTTATGTCGGTGAGCTCGGCTGGGAGCTGTATCTCGACCCGGCATGGGCCGGCCAGGTCTGGGACAGGCTGATGGAAGCAGGTCACAGCTCGGGCATCATGGCGGGCGGCTATCGCGCGCTCGACTCGCTGCGGATGGAAAAGGGCTACCGCTATTACGGCACCGACCTGACCCTGCTCGACAACCCGCTGGAGGCGGGCCTGGGCTTCTGCGTCCGCTTCGAGAAGCCTGCGTTCAACGGCCGCGAAAAGCTGCTGGCCGGGCGTGAGCGCGGCATCAGCCGGCGGCTGCGCACGCTGGAGGTCGGCGGCGAGGAGTACCAGCCGATCTACGGCGGTGAGGCTGTGCATCGGGAGGGCGCCGTCATCGGCCGGCTGCGGAGCTGCGCTTACGGGTTCACCGCCCGGCGCAACCTCGCGTACGCATACCTTCCGATCGATCTGAAGCCCGGGGCACGCGTGGAGGTCGAGGTGTTCGGGAGCATGGTCCCGGCGGCGGTCACCACCGATGCGGTGGTGCAGCGAGAGCATGTCAAGAGCTGAAGAGGCGATCGCGCACGTCTCGCTCTGGCACGGCGAGAACGTGAGGGTATCGCCGCTCTCCGGCGGCCTCACCAACGAGAACTACCTGGTCGAGACGGGCGGCGCGCGTTACGTGGTCCGGGTTCCGGGACAGTCGACCGAGCTCTTGTCGATCGATCGGGACAACGAGGTGCACAACACGAGGGCCGCCGCGACCACCGGGATCGGACCGAAGGTACTGGAAGTCATCCCGGAGCTGGACGTGATGGTGCTCGAGTTCATCGAGGGCCCGACGCAGTCGGCCGGCACGCTTCAGTCGACGCAGATGGCGAACCGGATGGCTGCGTCGTTTCGCCGCTTGCACGCTTCTCCGCGATTCCTCCACGACTTCAACATGTTCCGGCTCATCGAGGATTACCTCGACATCGTCGATGCGCATGACGTCGCGATTCCGGCCGGCTATCGCGACCGCCTTTCGACCGTCTCCGAGATCGAACGTGCCGTGGCCGCCGGCTCGCTGCCATCTGTGCCATGCCACAACGACCTTCTGTGCGAGAACTTCATCGACGACGGCCGCGCCCTTCGCATCGTCGACTACGAGCTGAGTGGCAACAATGACCCCTGCTTCGACCTGGGCAACACCGCGCAGGAGGCCGAGCTGGACGACGACCTCAGAGCGGCTCTTTGCGCCGCGTACTTCGGAAAACCCGACCCCCAGCAGCTGGCGCGCATGAACCTCTTCGCGCTCATGTCGGATGTGGGCTGGACTCTGTGGGGCGCGATCCAGGCCAAGATCTCCGCGATCGACTATGACTTCAAGGGCTACTACACGGCGCGGTGGCAGCGGGCGCTCGAGGTGCTCGAGTCGCATCGCTTCGCAGGCTGGCTGGAGGCCGCCCGGCAAAAACCCGGCGACTAGCTGCGCTTGATGACGATGACCGAGATCTCGTCGGCAGCGCCGTCGATGCGATCGGCTGAGTTCTTCAGGTGACGGTAAATCTCGCGTGACTTGAGAATCTGACTCATCTCCGCATTGCTGTCGAACAGGCGGCCGACTGCCTGGTGGTACAGGCCGTCGATCCGGTTCTCGGAGCGCTTGGCACGAACCGCATGCTCCGCCGCGACGCCCGGATGGGCGAGCAGCTCGCCCACCGCGGATCGGATGTGCGTCGCCCCCTCGACCAATACCTTCGCCATGTCGTTGAGGCCCTCGGGCGGATCAATCCTGTAGATCGCCAGCTCGACGGCCGTCTCGTTGGCGGCGTCGAGGATGTCATCGATCGCGCGCGAGAGAGCGAAGAGATCTTCACGGTCAAAGGGTGTCGCGTACGTGTGAGCCAGCTCGTCGATCAGGATGCGTCTCTTCGCATCACCCTCGCGCTCGATCCCCTTCACCTGCTCCACGAGCTCGTCATTGCCGCTGGGTGCCCGGCCGAACCTCTCCACGACCTGCAGGGCTCGGACTGTCAGATCCGCTTGATCAATGAGCAGCTCGATGAACCGGCGATCGTTCGATCGGGCAAGTGCGCGTATCGAGCGGCCGATGCTCATGGTGCCACCGAGGCGAGACGAATCACCAGGTGCAACAAGGCGGCCAGCACCACCGCGAGGGGTAGGGTCAGCAGCCAGCTGCCGACCATTTCCCGGACGATTCCCCACCGGATCGAGGACGCGCGCAGCGCGGCGCCTACGCCAACCAATCCGCCGTCAATCGTCTGAGTCATGCTTACCGGAGCTCCAGCTATTGCCAGCACCGACACGACGCTACCGGATGCAAGCTGCTGCGCGAGTGCTTGCATCGGACGAACCTTGAGCACTCCGAACCCGATGCGACGAGCGACCCGCCAGCCTCCAAGAATCGCGCCAGTGAAGAACAGGATGAATGCGCCAATGATAGGCGCCGGGCTTGAGAAGACCAAAGGTTGTCCGTGATTTGGAAATGACAGTGCGACCGCGATGAGGCCGACGCTCTTCTCCATGTCGTTGGCGCCATAGGCGAAGGCCTGGATGCCCGCGGTTGCGAACTGGAACCGAGCCAGGCTGAGGATGGAGGCGTGCGGCCTGCTGCCAAGGACCCGCCGGGACCCCGCGTAAAGCGCGAGCGCAAGCAGTCCGCCACCCAATACCGAGATGGGGATTCCGAGCAGGATCCTGGCCACGCCACTCCACCGGACTTGTTCAACCTCTCCGTTCGCCGCCACCCAGCCCAACATCGCTCCCACCAAAGCGAGGGTCATGCTGGTCGGAACTCCGACTCGCCACGAGAGCAGAACCACGACCAGAGCCGACAGCATGATCAGGACATAAGCGAATTCCCCCTGGCCATGAAGATCGATGATGTTCGTTCCGACTGTTTGCGCGACGGCGGTGCCCAACACCAGCGGACCGGCAAGGGCGGCCAGAAGCAGCAACGCAGCCACGCGTGGCGTGATGAGGCGTCCCGACGTGAACGAGGCCATGAGGTTTCCGCCGTCGTTGAATCCGGAAACGAGCCCGAAAAGGCCCGCTGCCGCCAGCGGGGCCACGACCGTCCAGCCCAACGTTACGAGAGGCCGACGATCTCGCCGTTCTCGTCGATGTCGATGTGAGCCGCCGCGGGGTTCGACGGCAGGCCCGGCATCGTGCGCATGTCGCCGCAGATCGGATAGATGAAGCCGGCGCCAACCGAGGCGCGGACCTCTCGCACCGGCAGCACCCATCCGGTCGGCGCTCCCTTGAGGCTCGGGTCGGAGGAGATCGAAAGGTGCGTTTTCGCGATGCAGACGGGCAGGCCGCCGAACCCGTTGCGCTCATAGGAGTCGATCTGGCGCGTGGCGTGCAGGTCGTATTCGACTCCGGCCGCTCCATACACGCGCTTCGCCACCGTCTCGATCTTGTCCTTCAAAGGCAAGTCGGCCGAATACAGGAAGTGGAAGGAGTTCGGTTCGGCTGCCGCCTCGGCTACAGCCTCGGCCAGCTCAACCGCGCCCTTTCCGCCCTCTGAGAAGTGGCGGCAGACGGCTGAGCGAACACCAAGCTCATCCGCCAGCTCGCGAATCGCGGCGTGCTCGCTCGAATGGTCTGTCGGAAATGCGTTGATCGCGATCACCGGCGTCACGCCGTGGATCCGGATGTTCTCGACCTGCTTGCGCAGGTTGTCGGCGCCGGCGCAAACGTCGTCGGGACTCTCCTTGACCATCTCTGGTGGCAAGGGCTTGCCGGCGACGACCTTGAAGCGGCCGGAGTGCACTTTCAACGCGCGCACCGTGGTCACGATCACCGCGGCATCCGGAACCAGCCCCGATGCCCGGCATTTGATGTTGAAGAATCGCTCAGCGCCCATGTCGGCGCCGAAGCCCGCCTCGGTCACGAGGAAGTCGCCGGCCCTGATCCCTATCAGGTCCGCGATCACCGAAGAATTGCCGTGGGCGATGTTCCCGAACGGTCCCGCGTGCACCAGCACCGGCGTGTTCTCGAGCGTCTGCAGCAGGTTGGGCTTGACCGCCTCGCGCATGATCACGGTCATCGCGCCGGCCGCATGCAGCTCCTCGGCGGTGATCGGCTTGTCGTCGATGGTGTTGCCGATGACGATTCGGCCCAGTCGTTTGCGCATGTCCTGCAGCGAGGTCGACAGCGCGAGCACGGCCATCACCTCTGAGGCGGCGGTGATGTCGAAGCCGGTCTGCCTGATCACGCCGTCCTCGCGCTGGCCGAGCCCGACGATGATGTTGCGCAGGACCCGGTCGCTGACGTCGAGCACGCGGCGCCACGTTATCGAGTGGCGGTCGACGTTGAAGAAATCGTCGTTCTGGTGGACGTGGTTGTCGATCATCGCCGCGAGCAGGTTGTGCGCGGCGGTCACGGCGTGGTTGTCACCGGTGAGGTGGAGGTTGAGGCGCTCCATCGGCACCACCTGGCTGTAGCCCCCACCGGCGGCGCCGCCCTTGATGCCGAACGTCGGCCCCATCGACGGCTGGCGGATGGCGACCGTCGCCGGCCGTCCAATGTGGGTGAGCGCCTGGCCGAGACCGACCGTGGTCGTGGTCTTGCCTTCGCCCAGCGGCGTGGGCGTGATCGCCGAGACCACCACGTATTTGGCCTTCGGACGATCCGCGAGCTCGTCGATCGCTTCGAGCCTGATCTTCGCCACGTCGCTGCCGTAGGGCTCGAGAAGGTGTGGTCCGATCCCCATGCGCGCCGCGATATCGGGGATGGGGAGCAGCCGGGCCCGGCGTGCAATCTCCAGGTCCGGCGGGAACGTCACCGCCATAAGCGCGGCCTCAAGCTACGAGCAGGCGCGAGAGCGCATCCTGCCGCCAGCGCTCGGTGGCCTCGATCTCGTTGAACGTGAAGAAATGCAGGCCCACGACCCTGCGCTCGGGAGCGGCGAGGTCGGGCAGCAAACCGGTTGCAAAACGCTCCGGGTCGTAACCGCCCGGCTGGACCATGCGCATGAACCAGTTCGAGTGTCCGCGAAGGAATCGAGCCGAATCCGCAAGGCCGATGCGTGTGGAAACGCGCAGCAGCTTGGCCGGTTCCGCCACGCCGGCCAGACCGACATGGATGGGAAGCTGTACACCACGCCGGCGAACACGCGCCACCCATTTCTTCACGATCCTCGGGTCGAAGCAGAGGTTGCTGACGATGTAGGTGGCGATGCGCCGCTTATCCCACATCGCCTGGATGGTGAGATCGTCCTCGATGAAGCTGTGGCGTTCCGGATAGCCCGTCACACCGATCTCGCGCAGGCCGTGCGTCTCGGCGGTGATCGCCGTCAGGAGCAACACGGAGTCCGGGAAATCCCCTGCCGGTTCTTTGGCATCTCCGGCGATGACGAACACCTCGCCGCGCCCCAGCGCGTCCACCCTCGCCAGGACCTCTCGCAAATGCGCGTCGTCTCGGATCAGGCGCGCTGAGATGTGCGGGACGACGTGATAGCCGTGCTTGGCCAGCCGCTCTGCCAGCGAGATCGTGGCGTCGATGCCGCGGCGTGGTGATGCGGTGATGGTCATGGTCACGTCGTGCGGCACGTGGGTGAGCACGAGCTGCTCGATATCGTCGGTGGGCAGTACTTCGTAGCGGGGCGCCCGCAGCAGGCCGATAAGGCTCTGGCGGCTGGTTTCGTCGTTGAGGCCGATGCGTCCCAGCAGCTTCGCCGGCGACCCCGACCCCGAACGCGCGCGCCCACTCACCACAATCGCCCTCCGTGTCGCACTATACGGCACTGTCGCGCCATGCGCAACGCGCTAAGACGAACGGCGCACGGGCAGGATCACGTTGCGGTCCAGTGAACTGCCGTCCCGGCCGGAATCGAAGCCGGCAACCGGCACGTTGCCCGCCAGCTCGCGGTGCAGTCCCGCCATCTGCGCCGGTTCGACCGCGCCTGCCGGGGCGGCCGAGCCATCGTGGTCGACCATGGTGCACGCGATGGCGAGAACGCCGTCGCCTGCCTCGAAGAGCTCGACCACGCGCGCTTGACACGGCCAGTCGACCAATGACGATGTTGTGACCTCCCAGAACCCGCCACCGTTGCCGCGAGGGTCGGGACGAGGCCGGATCACGTTGGCATGGATATGTCCGTTGAGCCACAACACCACGTTGCCCGCCCCGTGCACCACCTCGAGCAGCTCGTCGACGTCGATGTATCGGGGCCCGCCTGCTCGGCGCTTGTTGCCCAATGTGTCGAGCGTGTGATGGGACGTGATCACCACGGGCCGCCCGCGCGCCTCTGTCAGGCGCCGGTCGAGCCAGCGCACCTGGTCCTCGTCGATGCAGCCGTCGGCGCCGCCGGCGGTGCAGGCGGTATCCAGGACCACGAAGCGCACGGCCGCGGTGTCGTAGACGTAGTGAGCATTTCCCTCCTGGCGAATGGCTGCGGTGAATTCATCGCGCGTGAACGGCCGCCTCCCCGCGTCTGGAGTAACGGGTAGGTCGGGACCTGCCATGAACGCCTCCGGCCGGCGCACGAAAGTTTCGAGCACGCTGTCGCGATCCAGGCCGTTTGGCAGGCCTATGGGCTTGTGGAATCCGACCATCGCCGCCGCCAGCTCCGGTGTCACGATGCCGACGCCCTGGCTCACCTCTTCATGGTTGCCGCGACAGCCCAGCCAGGGCATGCCCAGCCCGGGCGAGTGAAATGGACTCAGGGAGCGCTCGATGAGCCCAAGCAGGTGCGGGAATCCATACATGGCTCGCATGAGGTCTTCCCGCCTGCTCCCGCCATCGGGCTTCCAGAACATTTCGTCCGGCCAGCCTGATGACTGGACTCCCTCGTAGCGCTCTCCACCAGAGTCCGGTTGGACTCTGCCTCCGTCGAGCAGCGCAACTGCGTTCGCCAGCTCGTTCGACTGCGCGTTGTCGACCGCGTCGCCCGACATGATGGCGAGCTCCATCCGGCTGCCTGTGAGGGGCGCCTTGTCGATGGCGCTCAGCGTGCGGATCATCGCCGCGATCGCATGCTCGTTCAGCGCCTCCTGCGGCCGGTGCATCGGCAGCAGCTCGCGAAAACGCGGATCGCCGTATTCGCGGTTGATGAACTCGAACCGCGCGGGCGACTGCACGTCCGTGACGTGAAGGTCGGTCAGGTGCGCGAAGCAGGCGAGCGTGGCGCCGATTCGAAATCGCTCGGCGATTTCCGAAGAGCCCAGCTCATGGCGAACGCTGTGCTTTTCGCCTTCCGCGGCCTCGACCGACCGGTACGGCGCGCGGGAACCGACCCTGCGCACAGCGCCTGCCACCAGCCGGCGCTGGTGGCTCAGCAACGAAGGCTCACGCCTCGGTCGAGGCCTTTTCGTCCCGCGCGATCAGGACCGGGTCTCTGCGCATGGCGAGTCTTACGCGAGTGCCGGCCGTGAGCGATGTGGCGTCTGAGGTCGGCAGCTGAGCGAGCACTGTGATGTCGCCGAGGTCGACCGTGACACGGCTCGTCGCGCCGAGAAAAACGGTTGCGATCACCGTGCCGACCATCGGGCCAGGGATTATGTCGCCGTCCGCGGCCATGGTCACCGCTTCGGGCCGGACCAGGGCGATCGCCGGACCGTCCGCCGTATCTGGCTTGACCAAGGGAAGTCGGGTCCCGCGCACCTCGACCTCCCCGCCCTTGACCGTGCCGGCCAGCCGGTTGGTCAGGCCCACGAACTCGGCGACAAACGGCGTGGCCGGACGCGAATAGATGGTGGTAGGTGGACCGAGCTGCTCAATCCTGCCGGCGTTCATCACGCCAACACGATCCGCGATGGCCAGCGCCTCCTCCTGGTCGTGGGTGACGAACAGGGTTGTGGTCCCCACCTCGAGCTGCACGCGGCGGATCTCATCCCGCAAACGAGCGCGTACGCGCGCGTCAAGAGCTGAGAGCGGCTCGTCGAGCAGCAATACCTTGGGCTCGATCGCGAGGGCCCGCGCCAGCGCCACCCGCTGCTGCTGGCCGCCCGACAGCTGGTTCGCGTACTTGTGTACGTGAGCAGAAAGCCCGACCAGCTCGAGCATGTCACCTGCCCTCTTCCGGCGTTCGGCGGCGCCGACGTCGTGCAGCTGCATCCCGAATTCCACGTTCTGCATCGCAGTCATGTGCGGAAAGAGCGAGTACGCCTGGAAGACCATGCCGATCTCGCGCTTGTTGGCCGGGACGTTGGTGACGTCCTCGCCCGCGATGACGACGCGACCCCCATCCGCTTCCTCGAGTCCGGCCAACAAACGAAGCGCCGTGGTCTTGCCGCAGCCCGAAGGGCCGAGGAGGGCGACAAGCTCGCCGGGCGCCATCGTGAGGTTGAGCCCGTCGAGCGCGGTGACGCCTGCATAGCGGCGCCTGAGGTCCTCGAGCCGGACCTCAACGCCAGTGCGACCTCCCGTCCCGGCGGCGGCCGTCATCTCGTGCCTCCCGACAGATCGCGGCCGAACGTCTGAACGAGGCGCTCTCGAACTCGCGCGCGTTGACGCCGCGGGCCACTACCGACGAACGAGAGTCCCACGAGCAGCCCGAATGCGAAGAGAAGCGAGGCTACGGCGACCGCGATCGAGACGCCTGCGTTGGTCCGGGCGAGCGACACGATCTCAACCTGTAGGTTCGGGTACAGAAGGTTGTTGGCGATTGTGTATTCACCAAGGACAAGGGCCACCGACAGCAGGGAAGCATTGAGCAGAGCTGACGAAATGTTGGGAACTATGACTCGCCACATTACGGTTGGCCAGCCCGCGCCAAGGCTGCGCGCGGCCTCAGAGAGCGTCTTGACATCGATCGCCGCGAGTCCCGCATCGAGCGCTCGGTATGCGTACGGGAGCACGAGGATGATGTAAGCAAACGTCAGGGTCAGGATCGAGTCGTTGAAGTTGATGCCCATCCACTGATACATCGGCCAGAAGCCGACCACCAGCACGATCGCCGGAATTGTCAGTGGAAGCAGCGAGATGCTCTCAATCACCCGGCGCAGTCTTGGCAGCCGCAACCGGACCCACACCATCGTTGGAACGAGCACGACGAGGGTGGCGATCGACGTGATGGCAGCGAGCTCCAAGGAGGCGATGATGCCCGAGCTGTTTGGCGTGAGCGGCCCCACGAGCTCGGGGAAATCGAGGATCGCTTTCCAGTTGGCAAGGGTGCGGGGAGAGTTTTCTCCAACGCCGCGGGTCGAGAACTCGAACATCGCTCCGATCGGGACCAGGAAGAAAGCGCCGGCCGCGATAAGTGTCACCACTCGAAAGATCCGAAGCTTCATCCGACCTGAACGTGTCATTGCAGCCACCGGGCAGTCCGCCGCTGGAGCAAGGCATAGAGAGCTGTGACGATGGCGACTATTACTATCAAGACCACCGCCTGGGCTTTCGCGAAGCCCGGTTCGTGCAGGCCGACCTCGCTGGTGATCGCGTTGCTGATCTGCAACGGCAGGATCGGCCCGCCCTGGTTGATCAACGCCGCTGCCGTTGCGTACGCGGAAAGGGCGTTGGCGAAAAGCAGCAGGGTCGAGCCCAGAAACGCGGGCGCAAGCAGTGGGCCCGCGATGTGGCGCCAGTAGTCCCACGTGCTGCCTCCCAGGCTCTGGGTCGCTTCACGCCATTGCGGCCGGATGCCGTCGACAGCGGGCAAGAAAACGAGGACCATCAGCGGGATCTGAAAGTACAGGTAGACGAGCTCAAGTCCCCGCAGGTCGTAGAGCCAGACGCCGCCTGAATAAAAATCGAGGTGGTGCTGCAACATCCACACGTAGATGAAGCCGGCAGGGCCGATCGTGGCGATGAACGCGAATGCGAGCGTCACGCCGCCGAACTGCGCGAGCACGCCGCAGGCGGACGTCACGACGCGCCGAAAGACGCCGCGCGGGTTGCCTGTGGCGATGGCGTAGGCGAGAAGCGCTCCAAGGACAGCGCCGGCGACGGCCGTGACCGCAGAGAGGATGAGACTGTTGACGGTGGCGGTGACGATGTACGGCCTTGAAAGATTCGCGAAGTTGGAAAGGGTCAGCCCGTTCGCGCCTGCGAAGGCTCCGGCCGCGATGATGACGGTTGGCAGAAATAGAAAGACCGCGACGTAAACGAGGAACGGCACGGCACCGATCCAGTCAAGCGAGACGCGCCGGCCGCCCATCATCGGGCGGCCGACGCCGCTTATAGCCGGGCTACCGGCAGCTGTCAAGAAATGGCGGCTGCCCAGTGGGCGGCCAGGTACGCCTTGGCTGCAGTGGCCTGGTCAGCGCTCAGGCGGATCGGCGTGCCATTCGCGGGTGGGAGCGCTGCAGCTGCTGCCGCATCGATCTTTCCGGACTTCTGCATCGCCGCCATACGGACAGGCCGCGCGAGACCCTTGAGCCACAGGTTCTGGCCCTCGTCGGAGTACAGGTATTCCTCCCACAGCCGCGCCGCGGCCGGGTGAGGCGCCGTCTTGCTTACCGCCTGGTTATAGAAGTCGAGGAGGATTGCGTTCGAGGGGACGAACACCTTCCAGGTCGGAACGTCCGTGCCGTGCTGCGCCGAAAGGTAATCCCAGTCAAACACGACCGGCGTCGTGCCGTTCTTGACCGTTGCGGTCGTCGCCTGCACGGGCACGAAGTTGCCCTTCAGCTTCAGCTGGTGGAAGAAGTCGACGCCCTTGCTGATGTCGTCCACCGAGCCGCCGTTGGCTAGCGACGCCATCATGACGCCATTCAGCGCGGCGTTGGCCTTGGTCGGATCGCCGTTGAGGGCGACCTTGCCCTTGAAGCCGGATCCCAGCAGGTCTGCCACAGCGGTGACCGCCGGAACCTTGCTGGAGTCGTAGCCGATCGACATGTAGCCGCCGTAGTCCTGGTACCAGAGACCGGTCGGGTCCTTCTGGATGTCCGGGATGTCGTTCCAGGTTGCAACTTTGTAAGGAGCGTAGAGGGTGGTATTTGCGAGCGTGACCGACGTTCCGATGTCGAGTACGTCCGGAGCGCGGCTGCTGGCGCCAAGCTGCTGCACAGCGTTCACCTCATCCTGGCTGCTGCCGGTGGGGTTGTCGGACGTGATTGGGATTTTGTATTTGGCGGTGAAACCGTCGATGATGGCGCCGTAGTTGGCCCAGTCGCGTGGCACCGCGATGATGTTGAGCTTGCCTTCGGCCTTGGCCGCGGCAACCAGCGCGTCCATTCCGCCGCAGTCCGCCGCGGAGGTCGCCGTCTTGGCGCTGGTGCACGAGGCAGTCCCGCCGCCTCCCGTCGATCCACACGCCGCCACCACCAAGAGCGTCGCGATGGCCATTCCGAGACCACGAATTTGATATCGCCAGTTCATTCCTCTCTCCCCAAATGACGGTTGACCGGCGCCCGTAGCGGGCGCCGCGGCGACCAGTATGGCGCCGTCAATGATGCTCCCGCCACAGCGACATTGCAAAGAGTCAATCGCACCCTGGCGGGGTGCTTTGGGTTAAGGACGGGTTAAACGGTGGTTGGCTGTTTGGGGCTGCTGACCCGGAACCCAAGCCGCCGGGATAGGTCCGCGGCTGCGTCGCGTGTCAGGCCCACGAGGTCCAGCCCGCCGCTTGCCTGCAAGCGGTGCGCGGGGCCGGAGACGTCCAGGGCGGCGACCACCTGGCCGACCGCGGAGTAGACCGGCGCCGCGATCGCGTCCAGACCGACCTCGAGCTCCTCGAACGTCCGCGAGAAGCCCCCCACGCGGGCCGCCGCCAGCTGCTTTTCGAGCTCCGCCACGTCGACGATCGATCGCGGTGTCCGCCGCTCGAGGGGACGGGTGAGCAATCGCAGCCGGATCGGCTCGGGGGCGAAGGCGAGTATCACCTTGCCGCTTGCGGTGCAGTGCACCGGGGTCCGCCGGCCCAGCCAGTTGACGCTCACGAAGGCAGTCGACGCGGTGGACTGCTCGATGGGCACGATCTCGTCTCCCTCGAGCACGTCCAGCGTCACCGTCTCCCCGGTGGCTTCGGCGAGCCCCTCACAGACGGGCCGTGCGACCGAGCGGAGGTCGAGCTCGCCCGTGACCACGCTCGCGAGCTGTGGGAGCCGGCGGCCGAGCCGGTACTTGGCGGTCCTGGGGTCTCGCTCGACGAGCGCATGCCTTTCCAGGGTCCCAAGCAGGCGCAGCGCCGTGGAGCGGTGGACGCCGAGCTCTCGCGCGACCTCTGCGCCGGCCCGCCAGCCCTCCCTTGCGAGCAGGTCGAGGATGGCGACGGCGCGGTCCACCGAGCGGATCACGGCCGGCTCGCGGGGCTCGTTGCTCACTGCGCAACACTATACGATAGAGGTATTCTTGTTGGACTCTGAGCATCTGTTGGGCGATGCGCAACACGGAGGAGCCCGATGAGCCGAGAAGAAGAGATCCGCGCCGGCCTGTTCGATCACACGCTTAACGGACATGCGCCGGAGGTGAAGGCGCTCACCGACGAGGGGCTGAAGCTCGGGATGGACCCGATGGACATCCTCTTCAAGGCCCTCATCCCCTCCCTCGAAGAGGTCGGCAGGCGGTTCGAGAAGGGCGACTTCTTCGTCCCCGAGATGCTCATCGCCGCGCGCGCGATGCAGGGCGCCCTGGTGATCCTGCGGCCGCTGATCGCTGAGACCGGAGCCAAACCGGTGGGCCGGTACGTGATCGGCACGGTCAAGGGCGACATCCACGACATCGGCAAGAACCTGTGCGTGATCATGCTCGAGGGCGCGGGCTTCGAAGTCTTCGACCTGGGCGTCAACACCCCGCCCGAGAAATTCGTGGCCGCCGTCGAACAACATCAGCCGGACGTCGTCGGTTTCTCGGCCTTTCTCACGACCACGATGCCGATGTTCAAGGTCAACATAGAAGCCATCACCAAGGCCGGGCTTCGAGACAAGGTGCACATCGCGGTCGGCGGCGCGCCGGTGACCGAGGAGTACGCCAAGCACGTCGGCGCCGACAGCTACGCACCGGATGCATCGATGGCCACCCGGATGGCCAAGGAGATCGTCGGCGATCGAAGCCAGTCCTCGGCGGGCGCCCAGGCGCTGGAGCAGGCCGTCATGAAGATCGACGAGACCCTGCGCAAGGGATAGCGGCGTCGTGGACACGATCCTCAGCTCGCGCAGTCGCGAGGTCGTCATCTCGATCGATCGGCCTTTCGTCGTGATCGGCGAGCGCATCAACCCGACCGGCCGCAAGGTGCTCGCGGCCGAGATGAAGGAAGGGCGCATGGACCGCGTGCGAGCCGACGCGATCGCCCAGGCCGCGGCCGGAGCGCACATGCTGGACGTCAACGCGGGCATCCCGGCCATCGACGAGCCGGCCCTCCTCGTGGCCACGATCAAGGCCGTGAGCGAGGTCAGCGACCTCCCGATATGCATCGACTCGTCGGTCATGGAGGCGCTGGAAGCCGCGCTGGCGGCTTACGAGGGCAAGGCCCTTGTCAACTCCGTGACCGCGGAGGACGAGCGGATGGACCGCATCCTGCCGCTCGTGAAGAAGCACGGCGCGGCCGTGATCGGCATGGCCAACGATGAAACGGGCATCTCGATGGTGCCCGAAGAGCGGCTGGTCATCGCGCGCCGAATCGTCGAGCGCGCGGCCGATTACGGGATCCCCAAAGAGGACGTGGTCATCGACCCCATCGCGATGACGGTGGCGGCCGACCCGACCTGCGGCCTGGTCACGCTGGAGACCATGCGCCTGATCCGCACCGAGCTCGGCAACAACATGACGTGCGGAGCCTCCAACGTGTCGTTCGGCCTCCCCGATCGCGCCACCGTCAACGCAGCGTTCCTGCCGCTGGCCATGCATGCGGGTTTGACTTGCGCCATCACCAACCCGCTCGTGCCCGAGGTTCGCCGCGCGATTTTGGCCGGCGACCTCCTGCTCGGCCACGACGAATACGCCATGCGCTGGATCTCCAGCTTTCGCGCCGAGCAGGCCGGAGCTGTGTCCAAATGAACCAGCGCAAGCTGGAGGTGACTTACCAGCCCTTCGAACGGACGACGCGAGTACCGCCTGGCACCACGCTGTTCAGCGCCGCCCACTGGATCGGCCTGCCCATCGACTCCACGTGCGGCGGGCGCGGCACGTGCGGCAAGTGCAAAGTTCGCGTGCTCCAGGGCGCAACCGAGGTGACCACGGCGGATCATCGCCAGCTGCGCAAGGACGAGGTCGACAGCGGCTGGCGGCTCTCGTGCCAGGCGCGCATCTACGAGGACATCACATGCGAGGTGCCGCAGCTCCTGCGCGTGCCGAAGGCCGCAACGATGGGTCTCAGCCGCCTGGTCATCATCGACCCCAACGTCCGCAAGGTCTTTCTCGAGCTCGCCGAGCCGGACCTCCACGATCAGCGCAGCGACATCGCGCGCCTGCGCGACGCGCTCAGCGCCGAAGGCCACGAAATGTCGGCAGGCGTCGCGGTGCTCCGGACGCTGCCGAAGGTTCTCCGCGAATCGAGCTTCAAAATCACGGCGGTGCTGGCGGGGGATCACCTGGTCGCCGTCGAAGCCGGCGACACCACCGAGGAATGCTTCGGGGTCGCGTTTGACGTCGGCACTACGACGCTTGTCGGCACCTTGATGAACCTGCGCACCGGCATGGCCGCGGCGGTGCGTTCAACCCTCAACGGCCAGGCGCCATATGGGGCAGATGTCATCTCGCGGATCAGCCACGCGATGAACGGGCAAGAAGCCATCGACGACCTGAAGACTGCGGTCGTCTCGACGATGAACGGGATCCTGACTGAGCTCTATCGCGAGGCAGGCATCACGCCGGAGCGAACGTATGAGGCGGTGGTCGTCGGCAACGTGACGATGCTGCACCTGCTGCTCGGCATCGACCCGACCCCGATCTCCGTGATGCCGTTCACGCCCGCGTTCATGGATGCGCTGAGCGTGCCGGCAAGCGAGGTCGGCCTCCGGATCCATCCGGCCGGCTACGTCCAGACGCTGCCGGCGCTGGGCGCTTACGTCGGCGCCGACATCGTGTCAGGGGTGCTCGCCACCGGCATCGCGCGCGAGGACAAGGTGCGGGTTTTCGTCGACGTCGGCACCAACGGAGAGATCGTGATCGGCAGCAGCCAGCGGACGCTCGCGACTGCGGCGCCGGCAGGACCCGCAT
This sequence comes from Chloroflexi bacterium 13_1_40CM_65_17, assembly GCA_001917815.1. Classification (GTDB taxonomy): domain Bacteria; phylum Chloroflexota; class Dormibacteria; order Dormibacterales; family Dormibacteraceae; genus UBA10449. Next base: position 15,127 of record MNES01000046.1, read on the forward strand.
TCGAAGGCAGCCAGATCAAATGCGGGATGCGAGCTACCGACGGGGCCATCGAGGGCGTGCAGCTGGGCGATACCGTCGAGCTGCAGGTGATCGGTGGCGACGTGCCTCCCCAAGGCCTCTGCGGATCAGGGTTGGTCGATGCGGTCGCGCAGCTGTTGAACGTCGGACTCCTCAACCACTCCGGCCGCATGCTGTCCGCGGCGGAAGCCCCGGACCACCCGCTCGCAAGCCGCCTCATGGAGGTCGACGGCGTTCGCGCGTTCCTCCTCGCCGAAGGCGTCTACCTGTCCCAGCGCGACGTGCGTGAGCTGCAGTTCGCGAAGGGTTCGATAGCGACCGGGATCAAGGTCCTGATGGACATCCTTGGCGTCGACCCGTCCGACCTGGACGAGATCTTCCTGGGTGGTTCGTTCGGGTCTTACCTCAACCCTGAGAGCGCCAAGATCATCGGCCTGGTGCCGCCGGTGGACGTCGACAAGATCATCGCGGTCGGCAACTCGGCAGGCGAAGGGGCCAAGATCGCGCTTCTCTCGTATCGCGAGCGGCAGGTCGCATTCGAGCTCCCGGCGCGAATCGAGTACATAGAGCTCTCAGGCCGCACGGACTTCAACGACGCCTTCGTCTCGGTGCTGGGCTTCCCGAACCTGGAGCTGGTCGGGTGACGACGGCCTTCGTGATCTGCGGCGCCCTCGGGAAAGAGGTGAAGGACATCGTCGACCGCCGCGGCTGGGACGTCGACATCTATGGGGTGTCGGCGCTGCTGCACCTGTATCCCAACCGCATCGTCGACGAGCTGCGCGAGAAGCTGCATGCGCTGCGGCCGAGCTACGAACGGCTGGTGGTCGTCTATGGCGACTGCGGTATGACCGGCAAGCTCGAGCCGCTGCTAGACGAAGTCGGCGCCTCCCGCGTGCGCGGACCGCACTGCTACGAGATGCTGGCGGGCGCGGAACTCTTCGATCGCGTCAGCGGCGAGCGGCCTGGAACGTTCTTCCTCACCGACTGGCTGGTGCGCAACTTCGAACGCGCCGTGGTGCGCGGCCTCGGCCTCGACCGCCACCCCGAGCTCAAATCAATGCTCTTCGGCAACTACGAAGCGGTGCTCTATCTTCGCCAGGTGCCCAATCCGCGCTTGGCCACCGAGGCGGCGGAAATTGCCGCCTATCTCGGTCTGCCGCTCGAGATCAACGACGTGGGCCTTGGTGAATTAGAGTCACGTCTTGCCGACCTGATGTCTGGCTGAGAGCGTTATGGCCTCGTATCAAGTGATGTTCTGGAAGCACATCCCCTCCCAGGTCAAGGCGTGGGAAGGCGAGACGCAGGTCAAAAGAATGCTCCCCGATCGGTTCCAGGCGGCAATCGACGCATTCGCGATGAAGGATGGTTCGACGGACATGGACGCTTATTTGGACGGATGGCGTTGGGGCCCGGTTGAGGAAAGACCGGGATCGCCTGAGGAGGTTCTGGCTGCAGTGATCGCCGAGCTCGATGTGTCGAACCCGAGGGCGCGAATCATGAACCCCGAGCAGCCGCGTGAGTGACGCGCTCCTGGACCAGCTCGCGTCGAGCCAGCAGCTGCTCATTGCGATGACGCAGCTCATCGCGGACGATGCGCCAGATCGCGTCGGAGCCTGGACGCTGCGCGACATCGCCGCCCACCTGGCGACCACGGAGAAGGAATGCTTCGAGCCCCGCATCCGGGCGATGGCCGCCGGCGAGCGCCCCGAGTTCGAGTACTACAGCAACGATGAGCGCGACTTCGACGGCATCACGTTGCGGGACTCACTCAACGAGTGGACTGAGACACGCGCGCGGCTCATCGACTTCGTGCGCGGGCTGAGCGAAGAGGAGCGGGCTCGGGTGGGCATCCACAAGAAGTTTGGCGAGCTCACCGTCGACGGCTATCTGCGGATCGCGCTCGAGCACGACCAGGACCACCTCGTGAGCCTCGAGCGCCTGGCGACCGAAGCCGCGCGCTAGCCTCGCCGGCCAGCCTCCGCGCTTCATCGAGGCGCACGTCCGCGGCCTCCCCAAGGTTGATGGCGACCAGGTACGCCGCCGACTCCGCCGCCGCCGCTGCGAGCAGAGCGGCCACGACCGCGTCGGCACGCAGCTTTGGGTTGCCGTGAGACGCCGACTGCTCGGCGAGCTCGGCGACCTGAGCAGCCGCCCTCACGATCTCGAGTGGGACATCGACGGTTCTGGCCTGGGCCGCCGCGACGTCCTGGCCCGTTCGGACCGCTTCGACGTACGCCAGGAACGCCGTCGAGTCCTGCTCGATGAGCTCCTCACCGTAAAGGCGCAGCCGCTCGGCACGCCCGTGCATCTCTTCCGCCTCCGGCCACTGCTTGCCCGAAAGCCTTGCCACCTTCTGCACCAGGGCCGCCGCAGTCGCGACTACCGCTGCCGACGCGGATCCGCTCGCGGGCGCAGGCGCCTCCGACGCGATCTTCGTAAGGAGGTAATCCAGGCGAGCGCGCGCGCGCCGCTCAGCCGTCGCCGAGCTCCTGCTTGCGCCTCGCGATGAACTCGCGCAACTGCTCATCGACACCGGGTTCGATGCCGGGGTCTGGATACTCCGCCAGCAGCTGTTTCCATTTTTCCGCCGCTACCACGTCAGCAGTCCGCGCACCGAAGCGATTCCAGCGGTCGAAGTTCTCCGTCGACGAGATCCAGGGACGGTAGAACCCGGTGCGGTAGTTGCGCAGGGTGTGCTCCGCGCCGAGGAAGTGACCGCCCGGGCCCACCTCGCGGAGCGCATCCATGGCGAGACCCTCCTCGTCAACCGGGAGGCCTCGATTGAGGATCCACTCGAACATCCGCAGAGCCTCGACGTCGATGATGAATTTCTCGTAGGACGCCAGCAGCGCGCTCTCCAGCCAGCCGGCGGCGTGCAGCACGAAATTGACGCGGCCGAGGATGGTCGGCCACATGCACATCATGGATTCGTACGCAGCCTGTGCGTCTGGCGCTTTCGACGACGTCATAGCGCCGCCGCCTCGGAAGGGAAGGTTGTAGTGGCGCGCCATCTGGGCACTGGCAAGAATCCCCATCGCAGACTCCGGCGTGCCGAACGCGGGGCTGCCCGACTGCATGTCGGTGTTGGTCAGGAACGACCCATACACGCTGGGCGTGCCGGGACGGATGAGCTGCACCAGGGCGATCCCGGCCAGCGCCTCGGCCGTCTGCTGTGCGACAGTGCCGGCGAGGCCCATCGGCGACATTGCGCCGGCCATCAGGAAGGGCGTGACGATCACGGGCTGGCCGGCCTCCGAGTACTCCAGCAGCGCGCCGAGCATGCGATCGTCGTAGCGCAGCGGGCTGTTGACGTTGATGAGGCTGATCACGGCTGGGGTCTTCTCGATGTTTTCCCGCCCGCCGAAGACGATCGAGGCCATCTCGATCGTGTCCCGGGCGTTCTCGGAGGAGATGACGCTGCCCATGAATGGTTTGTCCGTCCAGCGGAGATGGGAATACACCATGTCGAGGTGCCGCGAGCCGAGAGGCAGGTCCTCAGGCTCGACGGTCGTGCCGCCCGCACAGTGGATCTGGTCGATGGCCTGCGCCATCTTGTCGAAGTTGTTGAAATCCTCGATTGTGGCTCCGCGACGCCCGCGCTCGAGGTCGGTGATGAAAGGCGGCCCGTACACGGGGGCCGTGACCACGTTGTCGCCGCCGAGCACCACCGAACGGGCTGGATTACGCGCCTGCAGATCGAAAGTGGTCGGGGTCTTGGCGACCGTCTCCAGGACGAAGTCGCGGTCGAACCGGACCCGCATGTCCTCGACCTTCATGCCGGCCCTGCCGAAGACCTCCCTCGCGCGCTCGTGGAGGAAGTCGATTCCGATCTCCTCGAGGATGTTCATCGCCTGGCCATGGATGGCCTCCACGCCATCCTCGTCGAGGATGTCGTACGGCTCCAGCCGGTTCTTCCACATGGCGCGTAAATAGTGCAATACCCCCGCCGCCGACGCCACTCAAGCCCCTCTCGTGACCTCTCCCCGATGGAGAGAGGGCATTTATGTGCTAACGTAAGCCTTGCCCATTGGGGTGCTAGGTCCCGCCTGGGGACCCTCTTTTTGAACTCAGTTGATCCCAATTTCACGCCCAACCCGCGCATCGACCCTTAGGTCTGCATGACATGAGCACGCCCAACCCCGGCGACGTCCTCCCACTCTGGAACCCGGATATCCCGGGGGAGGAGATACAGGCCGGCCGCCTCGGCATCCGCGTCCGACCCGGCACGCCCGCTGCTGCCAAGGTCACCGCCCTGGAGGCAGCCGGGGGCGCCGAGCTGCTCCGGCAGGTCCTTGAGGAGCAGCGGACCATCGATGGCACATACACCATCGTCAAGCCCGAAAAGCCCCTTGAGTTCATGGGCCAGGTCCGCCAGACGCTGCTGACTGGCAGGCTGGGGCGGACGCCCATGGGCCTTGCCCTCGAGATCACCGACTGGCAGGACCTCGACGGCGAGTTCGAGATGGAGAAGAACCGCATCCGGCTCGGCTACCAGGAGCTCCAGCTGGTCAAGGAGTGGGACGGCGACCTCGAAGGATTCACGGCCATCCTCCTCCGCGAGAAGGCGAAGACGCTGCCCATCCTCGACTCGACGCTTCGATTCATAGAGCACCTTCGCGACTACCGGGAGAAGCTCGCCGAGGCGGCGGTTCGGCGCTACGAGGCGACCGAGCAGTGGATCGAGTGCCCGAAATGCGAGACCGAGGTGCCGACTTCAAACGGCATCCACTGCCCCGAGTGCGGCGAGGACATGCGCGGCGGCGAGTACGTGCGCGCGATCTTGCACCTTGTCGACGACGCCGACGGCCGCATCTACCGCGGCATCGACTCTCTTACGGTCCGCTCGGCTGGCTTCCCCGAGTACCGGGGCATGTCGCTTGACCGGATCCAGGGCTCCAACCTGTGGGTCAGCTTCCGGCGCTACGACCCGCTGCCCGACGAGGGCATCGTGCTGCCGACCGCGAGCGTCGAGATGTTCGAGGCGCAGCGCTCCGTCATCCGCCAGCTGCAGATCGGCAGCCCGCGCACGGGGGCGCTCGCCGCCGAGCTCGCCGACACCGGCTGGCTCGGCAGCCCGCCGCGCGTTCCGCTCGACGGCAAGCGCGCGCACCACCTGCCCGATCCAAACGAGGAGCAGGCCGAGGCCGTCGCGCGTGTGATGGGAATGCGGCCAGGCCAGCTCTACATGATCCAGGGACCACCTGGAACCGGCAAGACCACCGCCATCGTGGAATCGATCCGCCGCATCCTCGGCCGCAATCCGGGCTCGTCGATCCTTCTCTCTTCGCACTCCAACGACGCCGTCGACACCGGCCAGGAACGCCTGCTCGGTTTCTCGCACGTGCGGCAGGCGCGTATCGCCGAGCCAGGGAAGGTGCCGCGCCGGCTCCGGCCGACGCTGGTGGAGGGCGACGACCTCGATCCCTACAACCTCGTCGCCGGCACGTGCAACCGCCTCGCGATCGACTCGCGCCTGCGGTTCAAGATCTTCGACTGGCTGATCCTCGACGAAGCCAACAAGGTGCGCGCCAACGAGGCGCTGGCGCTCTTCCCGCTCGCCAAGCGATGGGTGATGATCGGCGACCTCAAGCAGCTCCCTCCCGTCATGGAGGAGGCCGCGTCCACGTTCAAGATCGAGCAGCCGCTCGACGAGGTCGTGCGCGACGACAGCTTCTATGGATGGATGTGGGACGGGGTGCCGGCCTCCTCGAAAATCATGCTGCCCCGTCAGTACCGCATGCGGGAGCCGATCGGCCGCGTCGTGTCGGACCTCTTCTACGAAGGCAAGCTCATCCACGAGGCGCCGCATCCGCGTATGCCGCTGCCCTGGCCTTTCGACCGCGAGCTGGTCTGGGTCGACACCGGCGCGCAGGACGAGTATCGCGATGCGCAGCGATCGGTTGCGAACGAGTTCGAGGTCGCGCTGTGCAAGGACATCACGTCGATCATCCGCAGGCGTGTGCGGAAGGCCAAGCTCGCCGTGATCGCCATGTACAACTCGCAGGTGAACCGCCTGCAGGGTTCGCTGAAGGGAATCGTGCCGCCCGACGACATCGAGTCGGTCGATGCCTTCGAGGGCCGCGAGTCGGACGCCGTCATCCTTTCGCTAGTCCGCTCGAACGATCGGGCGGCCATCGGCTTCCTCAACGACCCCAACCGCGTCAACGTCGCCATCTCGCGCGCGAAAAAGCTGCTCGTCATCGTCGGGGACTCGAAGACCGTGATCGGTGGCGCCCCCGAGCTGTTCGGACCGCTCTTCGAGCACGTCCGGGAGGATGGCCTCGTCGCCGGAGTGGGCGCAGTCGTCACCGCCTGCCAGCGTGTCGGCATCCGCTCGCATGTGCAGCGCCTGTCGCGACCGCACCGCGGCGAGCGCAGAGCGCGAAGGCGGCGGCGCGGCCAGCGGATGCCCGTCGACGCTGCCGGCAACGGCGCGACTCCGGTCACCGATGAGACGGCGCCGGTCGAAGCCACACTGAGCAGCAACGGCGCCGAGCCGGCGCCGTCCCCCGAGCCCGCGGCGGCAGAAACGCAGCCACAGGACCAGTAGCGCTCCCTTAAGCTTCGCGGGGCCTGTGAGCGATTGCATCTTCTGCGCCATCGTTCGTGGTGAGGCGCCGGCAAGCTTCACCCACGAAGACGACACCGTCGTGGCGTTCATGGACATCCAGCCCATCACGCACGGCCACATGCTGGTGGTGCCACGCGAGCACGCGGTATTGATGCGGGACGTCAACGAGACCGTCGCGATGCGCGCGTTCAAGGTCGCCCGGCAGCTGGCAGAGCTCGCTCGACAAACGCTCGGAGCGAGCGGCGTGAACCTGTTCGTCGCGGACGGCGAAGTTGCGTTCCAGGACGTGCCGCACTTCCACGTCCACGTGATCCCCCGCTACCCAGGGGACGGGTTCAGCCTCTCCTTCCCGCCCAGTTACGAGAACGCCCCCGGCCGGGCGGAGCTGGAGACTGTGGCGGCGGCGATCCGGGCGGCCGGCTCTTAGCTAAATGATCGTCACGGAGACGGAGTAGAGGATCGCGTACATCGGGCACGCCTGCCCGGGCGAGCACGCCGCGCCGGCCGTGGCGGTGATGGTGACCTGGCCCGGCGCCAGCGCCTGAAACGCGGCCAGGGTCACGCCACGGACCGCGGTCGCGGCGGGGTTGACGATCGGCTGGAGCAGCGAAGTATCACTCGATCGCACATTGCTCCAGCTGGTCATACCCGGCTTCGCGTGGAGCACCACCTCCAGCTTCTGGCCCGTGCGAACGGTGATGGCCCTGTCGTTCTCGGTGACCACCGCATCGAATCCAAGCCCGGGAGAGACCGATGGAGAAGGTTCCGTTGGCGCTGCGCACGCGCACGTGTAGTTCCCGCATGCGGATAGGAGCAGTCCGGCGGCGGCGGCCAGAAGCGCCGTTTTCACCATGAATAGGCAACGCACGCTAAGCCGCCGGGGTAACAAGTGAGCGTTTGCGCCCGTTAAGATCGGCGATTCACGTGAGGGTCCCCACTTCCTGGCGCCCCGCCCTGGCGGCGGCGCTGCTCCTGGCATCGGCATGCGGTGGAGGCAGCACGCCGGGCGTGTTGCATTCCCCCTCACCCGTTCAAGGTGCGCTCGCGGGCGGCTTCATCGCCTATCTCAACGACAAAGGTATCGGCGTGGTCGACCCGGCCACAGGTAAATCGACGATGGTCGCCCCCCTACCGGGCGGCGGGGGTTTCAGAGCCTCCGGGCCCGTCTGGGCGCCGGCGCCTGGCGTGTCCTACCCGGTGCTGTACTTCACGATCCATGACGACCGGGCGCCCGAGCGCAGGACTACGACCGGCGTCGTCCCGTACGACTGGCTCTTCCGGGCCGACCCCTTCACCGGTGTCATCGAGCCGGTCGCGGCATCCGCCGACCTGCAGAGCAACGGACCATTCGGGATCGTCGCCAACGCCCATTACCTGGCGCTGACCGTCGGCTGCTGCGCCAACTACGAGGTCGATGCGTTCGACCTGACCCGCCCGCCGTCGGCGCCGAAGGTGCTCGCCAAACCGCCCACTCAGGCCGCGATGTTCACCGAGGGGGCTGCCCCTGGAGCTGACGGCTTGATCGCGGTGCGGGCGGTCGGAACCGGGGCGTGGTACTGGCTGAACCCGACGGCCGCCGTTCTCAATCCTTTTCCACTATCTCTTGGACCTGAGGACGGGCCCATCGCGATCAGCGCGAACGGCACCCTGGCGGCCATCTCGCTGCCCGACCGGGGCCCGGTGATCTTGCCTATCAACGTCGCGGCGCCGGCCGCCCCGGTGTCGCCTGCTGCCGGCGGGACACCGGCGTCATCTCCCGCGGCGAGCCCCATCCGCGCCAGCCCTTTGCCGTCCGCGGCGCCCCGTCACGTGAACTCGAAGCTGACTCATGCGGACGCCCTGGCGTGGAGTCCCGACGCCAAGAACCTGGCCGTGGCGGTCAACGGCGAGATCCAGATCTACAGCGCAACCGGAGCGGACGGCGCGGCGCCGCTGAACCGGTTCCTCACCGGCGCCAACATCACGGGCGTCGACTGGTCGGCGCCGGTGGCGAACAAGAGCCTCGCCCTCGTGAAGCCCAACAACGGGCCTCAGCCTTTTGTCGATGCGCTCCTGGACGCGACCAAGCTGCCGGCGGCGGCCGACAGCCCGGCCGCGCGCGCGCAGACCAAGGTCTATCTCTGGCAATTCGATTCGACGAAGTCATCGCCGATCGCGGCGATCACCGATTCGACCCCGGCGGTGCTGCAGCAGTACCCGCCTCTGCCGGCCGGGGTCGTATTCCATCACTGGGCGCCTTCGACGACCTGGGAGCTGCTCGGCGGCTGCACACGGTACCGCGTTGTGATCACCGGCAGCGTTCCACCGACCGCGTCGACTTTTGGCCTGGCGTCGAACACGCTGTGCAACGCGCCGGCCGTGAGCCCCACGCCAAGTCCCAGCCCAAGTAAATAACCCGGCCTACGATTGATCCGTGGCCGACATCGATTTTCTTGCAGTCCATGCGGAGGGGATCCCGAGCAAGCCGGCACTGATCCTCGGCTACGAAGTCGTCGACTTCGCCACGCTGAACAGGCGCGCCAACAAAGCAGCCCACGTGTTCAGCGACCTCGGGTGTGAGCTTCACGATCGAGTCGCGACAATGTCGTTCAATTCGATCGCAGGCTTCGAGATCGCAGCCGGCCTACGCCGCGTGAGCCTGATCACGGTGCCGGTCAACTACCGGCTCCGAGGGCCAGAAGTGGCGTACCTCCTCAACGATTCGGGCGCGAGGGTCGTGTGCGCGGATTCCGATCACGTCGATGTGGTCGAGACGGCGCGCGCGGAGGTGAAGGGCGATCGGCGCTATATCGCGATCGGGAGCAAACGGCCCGCCGGCTGGCTCTCGTTTCAAGACCTGATGGAAACCGCGTCCGACGAAACGCCACACGGGCTGGGTTCGAGCGGGCTTGGCGCCTCGATGATCTACACGTCGGGCACGACCGGCCACCCCAAGGGCGCATGGCGTCCGAACGGCGTGAACCTCGAAAACGTCCTCCAGATCGTGTCGATCTTCGGATTCAACCAAGCCGATGTGCACCTGATGTGTGGGCCGGGCTACCACAGCGCCGTTGCGTTCTTCGCCGGCATCCACCAGGTGCTCGGCGCGACGAACGTCATCCTGCCCAAGTTCGATGCCGACGCCGCCTTAGACCTCATCGAGCGTCACCGCGTGACGACCACGTTCATGGCACCGACCCTGCTCCAGCGGTTGGTCGATGCGCAGGAGCGAATGCGGCGCGACCTCTCATCGCTGCGCGCCGTGCTGCTTGGCGCTGCGCCCTGTCCACATTCGCTCAAGGTGCACGCGGAGGCAGTGCTCGGCCAGGTGATCTGGGAGTTCTATGGGGCGACCGAAACCGGCATCAACACGGTGCTGCGGCCCGAGGACCAGCTGCGCAAGCCCGGATCGTGTGGCACCGCTGTCCCGGGCCAGGAGATAAAACTCGCCCGCCCCGACGGCAGCGATGTTCGCGACGGCGAACCCGGCGAGTTCATGGTCCGCAACACATGGCTCGCCGAGTACTACAACCGCCCCGCCGCAACGGATAAGAGTCTTCATGACGGCTTTTTCTCCGTGGGCGACGTGGCCTACAGAGACGAGGAGGGCTACTACTACATCTGCGACCGGCAGATCGACATGATCATCTCAGGCGGCGTCAACATCTACCCGGCCGAGATCGAGGCCGTCCTCCATGCTCACCCGGCCGTCATGGATGCCGCCGTGATCGGGGTGCCGGACCAGCAGTGGGGCGAGTCGGTGAAGGCGGTGGTCCAGCTGCGACCCGGAATGAAGACGACAGCCGACGAGCTGATCGAGTTTTGTGATTCGCGACTGGCCGGTTACAAGAAGCCGCGCTCCTTCGACTTCGTCGACGCGCTGCCCCGCGACGCGGCGGGCAAGCTCCTGAAACGAAAGATCCGCGAGCCGTACTGGGCGGGCATGAGCCGGCGCGTCTAGAGCCTGCGCAGGATTGACTGAATCGGTTTCCTTCGACCGTGCGGCGAGCTACTACGACCGCACGCGTTCGCTCTCCGAGCCGGTCATGGCGAACCTCATCGCCATGCTCTCGACAGAGATCGGCACTTCGGGGCGCTGCCTCGAGATCGGCATCGGCACGGGTCGAATCGCGCTGCCCCTCGCTCGCGCCGGCGTGCAGATGGTCGGCGCCGACATCTCGCGGGAGATGCTGGGCCGCCTGGCTGCCAATGCGCAGCAGACGCCGGTGGCCGTCTGTCTTGCCGACGCCACGAGGCTGCCCTTCCCGCGGCGCTGCTTCGACTCGGCGATCGCCGCCCACGTTCTGCACCTGGTGCCGCGCTGGCGTGAGGCGGTGGTCGAGCTCGTCAGGGTGGTGCGGCCTGGCGGCAAGGTTGCTGCATTACGAGGTAGACAAGCGCGTGAAGAGTGGTGGCATGAGGTCACCCGCCGCTTCTTCGCTGAAGCCGGTGACCCGCCCTGGCCGCCAGGCCTGGATCGCATCGAGCAGCTGGACGAGCTGATGAGCAGTCGCGGGGCGGCGGTTCGGGCTGTGCCGGAGCTCGTTGAGGAATCGCATCCGACCCTCAACGACCTCCTTTCCGCGCTGGAGGCCGGCATCTGGTCGGCGTGTTGGAGCATCGACGAGCCGACGCGTAAAAGAGCGGCCGCGACTGCCCGGGCGTGGGCGGAGCGCAACCTTGGCGATCTGGACCAACCGCGTCAGCGGAGTGAGGTGCTGACCTGGCGGGTTTACGAACTTCCGTGGCGCTGACGTGCTCCCAGCCCCTCTCCCCGCCCTCTCCCCGGCGGGGAGAGGGAGAAAATCACGCAGCGACCAGCCTCCGCACGTAATCGAGCGCGCGCTTGATCCCCGGCAGCGGCTTGTCCTCAGCCGCGAGTCTCGCATCCTGGTCGATCGCGTACCAGCCTCGGTATCGCGATCGGCGCAAGGTCTCGATCACCTCTTCCACCTTGGCGTCTCCGCTGCCCAGCTGTTTGAACAGGCCCGCGCCTACCGCGTGGGCGTAGTCGATTCGGTTGTCGCGGACCTGGCCGGCCAGCCTGGCATCGACGTCATTCAGGCGCACGTGGCGAATCCGCCCCGCGGCGAGCTCGAGCACCTCTAGCGGATCGGCTCCCACCATGACCAGATGGCTGAGGTCGAAGCACAGGCCGGCTTCCGTCCCGACCAGAAGCCGTTCGATGTCCTCCGGCCCCTGGATCATGCTGCCGAATCGTGGGAGCACCGCCAGCCGGAGTCGATGTCTCGCGCAAACATGCTCGACGGAACCGATCAGGTGAAGGAGATGCGCCCACCCCGCGCTGTCGAGGACGATGCCGTGCGCAGACCTCGCGCCGCGTGGCGCGATCGCAGACAGGATCAGCGTTTCCGCGCCCACGGCCGCGAGCCAGCTGGCGTGGCCGTCGATATGGGCGAGCTCTGCACCACGTATGTCGTGGTGATGAAGGACTGCGTGCGCTTCGCCGGACACTACGCGCAGCCAGTGGCGGCGCAAGAGCAGCTTGGCCTGGTCGCTGCGATCCGGCAGGAAGCCGGGCGGGCCCGCATCAATGGCGGAGACACCCAGGGACCAGACCTCCGACAGCACGCGTTCCGGTTCGAGCTGCTGGCCCCACCCAGGCACGTCGCTGACACCCCACGACGCCGGCGAGAGTGCGATGCGCAGCCCCTCCCGATCGTGTCCCGGCCTCCAGCGCGGAACCCGCTGCAGCGCGCGCCCAAACACGGCGCAGAGATTAACCGGATGCTCAATGCTAGGCTGGTCGTGCGGTGACGGCGAAATCCCAAATCGATCTCGAACTGCGCCCGGCTGAGCTCAGTGACTCGGAGCTCGTGGCCGACCTCGAAACGGCACGGAATCCAGAAGACCCACGAGATCCGGCGATGCAGCGCTTCTGGTGGACAGCCGACCCGGCCGCCGAGGTGCGCACACGGTTGATTGCTGAGCTCGACGGCGTTGCGATCGCCTATGTCATGGCGCGGCACGCTGCATGGAAAGATGGCGTCAGGCGTTTCGGTTCGATTCGGATCGTCCTGCATCCTGATCACTGGACCGTGTCACGTCACCAGCACCTGATCGAAATCGCCGAATCGTGGCTGAAGAGCGAGGGTTGCGAGACCGTCGTAGCGATGGTGGGCGAGAAGCTCGAGAACGAGCTTCGCGTCTTCGATGCCCGCGGCTGCCGCGAGGTTCGCCGCGGCCGGCAGTGGGAGCTCGACCTGATTGCCAATCGCGATCGCCTGCTCGCAGGCGCTGAGCTGAGCCGCAAGCGGATGGTCGAGCAGGGCGTGCGCATTCTCACCCTCGACAAAGACGCAGATCCCAACCGTTTGGCAGATCTTTACGAGGTCTGGGACGCGGCTGAGCACGACATTCCATCCACTGTGCCCATTCCGGTGACGCCGTACGACGAGTGGTATCACCTGTGGTTCGAGAATCCAGGCGTGTGCTCGGATCGGTTGTGGATAGCGCGAGAGGGCGACGCCATCGTCGGCCTGTCCGCGATCGAGTACCCGCCGGTGCGCGGGTTTCCGTGGACCGCCTTCACGGGCACCTCGCCGGCGGTCCGCGGTCGCGGCATCGCTCGTGCCCTTAAGTACGAGACCATCGCTCAGGCGATAGGGCTCGGATCAGAGCGCGTTCGAACGCAGAACGACGGCGAGAATGCGCCCATCCTTCATCTCAATGCGGAGATGGGCTACATGCCGATCGATCCCGTCCTTGAGCTACACCGCGAGCTCAGCGAGTGAGCGAGGCGACCTATGGAGTGCGGACTCTCCCTGAGCTCTACAAGGAGTGGAGCGCCACGGGCATGATCGCAAACATCGGGACGAAGCTGGTCGAGATCGGGCCTGGAACGCTCGTGCTTGAGGGCAATCTCACCGCCGAAGCGCATGGATTTCCGACCGGGAGGGGACCGATTGTCCACGGCGGAGCCATCGCCACGCTGGCGGACGAGACGCTCGCGTCCGCCGCCTTCACGCTGGCGGAGGAGGGCGAGACGACCGCGACCGTCGACCTGAAGGTCGACTACTACCGCCCGGGCACGCCGGGCCGCCTGCTCTGCCGGGCGAAGGTTCGACACCGCACGCGCCGCCTCGCGTTCTGCGAGGCCACGGTTGAGCAGGAGACTGGCGAGGTCGTCGCCGAGGCCCGCGCGGTCATCGCGTACGTCCGCATTTAGTCGCCGGCTGACGCCGGCGTGGGCTTAGCTATCGGCGGGAGGCTGATGGCCGTCCATTCGTATCCGCCGTCTGAGGTCATCTCCAACATCGACCTGTTGCCGGCCATGGCCCCAAACCATGCGTGGTCCGGATCGAGGATCTGGAGAGAGCCCGGCAGCGGCGGAAGGACGCCGATGAGCCGAGTTCGACCCCAGGTGATACCGCCGTCCGAGCTGGTCGCCCAGGCGCCCCCGCCGATCCACCACCAATCGAGTGCGTCGGTGAAGCCGAGCGCGCCGTATGCCGAGGGCACGTCTGCGTTCCTCCAATTTGACCCGCCGTCCAGGGAGCTCAGCTCGACCTGGCCGGAAGCGAGCGGCGCGATCATCTGACCCGCCTCGGAAAGAATGCTCGTGTACCGATAGGGCCTCGTATCGCCAAAGGTGGTGTAGACGTAGGTCACCGCACCACCGCCGTCAAACGCTCGGACGGTGAAAGGCGGATAGGCGAGCAGCGTCAGTCCATCAGCCGAGCGGCCATGAGGTGGTGCGATGGGGACCACCGTGGCCATTACGCCCGCGCCCGCGGTGATGTTGGCGCCGACAAAGAACCGTTCCGGAGAGAGGGACCATGGCGGCGCAACCGGCCAGCCCGCGCCGGGACCCGGCAGCGGGACACGCTGCCAGCTTTCCCCGCCGTCCGCCGTTCGGTACGCGTAGGGCCCACTCGAGAGGCTGAAGAGCCATCCCCGGTCGGAGTCCGCAAATACTGCCCGGTAAGCCCAGTCGCCGGCCACCACCGGATCGCCGAGACTTCGCCAGGTCGTGCCGCCATCGAATGTGCCGTATAGGGTTTCGAAGGGTGCCTCGATTGGGCCGGCCGCCGACTGGACCAAAAGCCAGCCAGTTGAAGCGTCGATGAAGTCCGCCGAGAGCACCTTGCCCCCGTCCATTCGGATCTCGCTGCGGCTCCACGCTTCGCCCGCGTTGCCGGTCTGGAAGATAACGGCGTGCGGCCCGAGCGTGACCAGCACGACGTGGCTGCGGTCGAAGTACGCGTACTCGCCGATGTCCCCACCCGAACCCATGAGCTGCTGCATCCAACTTCGCCCCGAGTCCTTTGTGTGCAGAACCACGAAAGCATGCGAGGGCAGCTCGGCTACCACCCATCCCGTCGACGGGTCGACGAAATGGATTGCCGCCAGCTGGTAGCCGGCGTCTGCGGGTGGCCGCGGCGTGGAGACAGACGAAACTCTTGGTTGGACGTAATTGAAGGTTGCAATACCGATGGCCACAACCGATATGGCCATCAGCGCAAACGCGCGCTCGATGCGTCCGCGCTTTAGAGGCATTCGGAGGTCCTCGTCGGCTTCCATCCCAGTCCGAGATAGTCTGAGCGTTCATGATCCGGTCGGCGACGCTGACAGACGCGCCGGCAATCGCCCGTGTTCACGTGTCGAGCTGGCGGTCGACCTATCGCGGCATGCTCCCGGACGACTTCCTCGACTCGTTGAGCGAATCGAATTACGCGGAGCGATGGAAGCGCGTAATCGCGGATGGCACATCGAAGGTGTTCGTCGCCGAGGAAGGAGCCGATGTCGTCGGGTTTGCCTCAGGCGGTCGCGAGCGCGCGGGCGAGCCAGGCTATGAAGGCGAGCTGTACGCGATCTACGTGCTTGACGTCGCGCAGCGGCGTGGTTTCGGGCGCGACCTGCTGCGAGCGACGGTCGGCGGCCTTCGCGAGATGGGCCTCGCCGACATGATCATCTGGGTCCTGAGCGACAACCAGCCGGCGCGCGTCTTCTACGAGCGTCTCGGCGGCGTCTACGTCCGCTCGCAGCCGATCACGATCGGAGCCGTCACGCTCGAGGAGGTTTCGTATGGGTGGCGGCGTCTCGACGACGTGCGCTGTTGAGCGCCTGGTCCACAAATCGTCTCGCGGAGCTGGAATGGGACCTCATCCGGTATGCGCCGCAACCGGCCCACATTCACATGGCAGTCGACGAAGTGCTGTTGCAGCGGGTCGTCGCGGGGGCGCGGCGGCCCACAGTGCGCTTCTGGCGGTGGATCGAGCCCGCGCTGGTAATCGGGTCCCATCAATCCGTGGTCAACGAGGTCGATGTTATCGCGGCCAAAGAGCTCGGATTCACCGTGACCCGCCGCATGAGCGGCGGCGGAACGATGCTTTGCGAGCCAGACCGAACGATCACGTACTCGCTCTACCTGCCGGCGACAATCGTCGCCGGACTGTCATTTCGCCAGTCATATGCCGCGCTCGACGCGTGGGCGGTACGTTCGTTCATCGCGCTCGGGGTGCCGGCCGGCTATCGCGAGATCAACGACATCGTCTCGCCGCGCGGAAAGATCGCGGGCGCCGCGCAGGCACGCCGGCGCGGGATGGTGCTTCATCACACCACGATTGCGCATTCG
>MNES01000037.1 GCA_001917815.1 Chloroflexi bacterium 13_1_40CM_65_17
GGACCCAAGGTGCCGGTGAAGCTCGATGCCAAGGACTTCGTGGTTCATCGCACTGAGCACGTGACGCAGGCTTCGACCGTCCTCATGATCGACATGAGCCGCTCGATGTTCCTGCGCGGTTGTTTCCTGGCCGCCAAGAAGGTGGCCATCGCCCTGGACTCACTGATCCGCAGCCAGTACCCGCGTGACTCGCTCTACGTCGTCGGGTTCTCGAACTACGCCGTCGAGCTCAAGCCGCACACGCTGCCCCAGCTGGCGCTGAACGACTACGTCTACGGGACGAACATGCAGCATGGGTTCCAGCTCGCGCGGTCGCTGCTTGCCAAGCATCGCGGAAACCGCCAGATCATCATGATCACCGACGGCGAGCCGACCGCCCACATCGACGAGGAGAACGGCCGCGCCTACTTCGCGTACCCACCCACGTTCAAGACCATCCAGCAGACGCTTCGCGAGGTGCGCCGCTGCACCCGCGACCGCATCGTCATCAACACCTTCATGCTCGAGCGCGGGCCTTATCTGACCGAGTTCATCAACCAGATGACCCGGATCAACAAGGGCCGGGCGTTCTTCGTCTCGCCGGACCGGCTGGGCGAGTACGTGCTGGTCGACTACGTCAGCGGCAAGCAGCGCCGGCGGGCCAGCAGCCGCCGGTCGTCCCGGATCGCCTAGAAAATTCGTCCTTTTGCACTAGGCGGATGGCAGGGCCGGATGCTTATGATCGGGACGTGCCCGCCAGGCAGAGAACCGCATGAAAGCTGCCCCTAAGCGCCCAGACTTGGGAGGGGCTCCTGGAGGGTCACCGGACCGGCGGAACCTCAGCCCGGCAGCTCTTTACGAGCACGCGATCCGGCGCGATGAGGCGGTCATCGTGTCCACCGGCGCCCTGACGGCCGAGACCGGCAAGCATACCGGCCGCTCGCCCAAAGACAAGTTCTTCGTCAACGAGCCCACAAGCCGCGACGCCATCTGGTGGCACCCAGGCAACCAACCCATCCCGACCGCCACCTTCAACGGGCTGCTGGCCCGGATGGAGGAGTTCATCGGGTCCCACGACGTCTACACCCAGGACGTGTTCGCGTGCGCAGACCCCCGCTACAGGCTGCGCGTCCGGGTGATCACCGAGCACGCCTGGCACAGCCTGTTCGCGCGCAACCTGTTCATCCGGCCGAACGCCGACGAGCTGCTCGGGTTCGAACCCGACTTCACGGTCATGGCCCTGCCGTCGGTCAAGGCCGAGCCGGCGCGCGACGGGACTCGCAGCGAAACCTTCATCCTCGTCAACCTCGGCCGGGGCGTGGTGCTGATCGGGGGCACCGAGTATGCGGGCGAGATCAAGAAGTCGATCTTCACCGCGCTGAACTACTTGCTGCCGGCGAAGGGCGTCTTCCCGATGCACTGCTCTGCCAACGTCGACGAGGACGGCGGCCGCGAGGCAGTGTTCTTCGGCCTCAGCGGCACCGGCAAGACGACCCTGTCAGCGGATCCGAGGCGGCGCCTGATCGGAGACGACGAGCACGGATGGGGCGACACCGGCGTGTTCAACTTCGAGGGCGGCTGCTACGCGAAGACAATTCGGATCCGCAAGGAGTCCGAGCCCGAGATCTACGCCGCGGTGGAGAGCTTCGGGACGATCCTCGAGAACGTGGTCTACGACCCGCGCACGCGAGCACCCGACTACGACTCGGACCAGAAGACCGAGAACACGCGGGCGGCCTACCCGGTCGACCTCATTCCCAACGCCGTCCTTTCAGGCATGGGCGGCCATCCGCAAAACGTGATCTTTCTGTCCGCCGACGCCTACGGCGTGCTGCCGCCGGTCGCGCGGCTGGATGACGAGCAGATCCGTTTCTACTTCCTGTCGGGCTATACCGCCAAAGTGGCGGGCACCGAGCGCGGAGTCAAGGAGCCGGAGCCGATCTTCAGCACGTGCTTCGCTGCTCCGTTTCTCGTGCTGTCCCCAGAGACCTACGCCGACATGCTGATCGATCGTGTCAACCGCCACCACGCGCAGGTCTGGATGCTCAACACCGGTTGGGTCGGCGGTCCCTACGGGGTCGGCAATCGAATGTCGATCGCGCATACGCGGGAAATCGTGAGCGCGGTGGTGGAGGGCCGGCTCCGCGACGTGCCCACCCACGCCGATCCGATCTTCGGCCTCCATATCCCGGACCGTGTACCCGGCGTTCCGTCTGAGGTCCTCGACCCGCGCGGCAGCTGGCCCGACCCCGAGGCATACGACGCTCAGGCGGTCAAGCTGCGCCGCCTGTTCGAGGAAAACATTCACCACATCGGCAAGAACGCTGCGACCGCCGGCTGAAGCCCGGTTGCGAGTTGCCATCGTCGGCAGCAGGCGTTACTCCGAACCGGAGCGGGTCACCGAATACGTGAACTCGCTGCCGCCGCGCGCCTCGATCATCACCGGGAGCGCGAGCGGCGTCGACGCGGCAGCCACGAAGGCGGCTCGCGCCAAGGGCATCCCGGTCCAGGTGCTGCCGGCGTCGTTCGACGAGGTGGCCGACACCAGCAAGTCCGCCGCGCGCAACCAGCGCCTGGTCGACGCTTGTGATGTGCTGGTGGCATTCTGGGACGGCGCGTCGAAAGGCACGCGCGCGACCGTCGACCGCGCGCTGGACTCGGGCAAGGAAGTCCACGTCTTCGTCACTAGGATGTAAGAATGAGAGGGAACCTGCCGGTTCCCACTCATCGCGCCGTTGGCAAAGCCGACCCGGCCTAACGGCCGGGCAAGCGGCGCTGCTCTCTTTCCCGCTGATGGGATTTATTCTCAAGATATGGCCATGGCGATCGCCGTTCGGACGCGCCTCTTCGCACGCCTGCGTGAGCAGGCAGGCACGGATGCCGAGACCGTGGAGGTTCGTCCGGGCTCGACGGTCGACGAGGTGTACGACGCCCTCCAGAAGGCACACGCGGGGCTGGAAGCCAACCGCGAATCCGTGCGTGTGGCGGTCAACCAGGAGTTTGCGGACTGGGACGCGATCGTCTCCGATGGCGACGAGGTCGCCTTCATCCCGCCGGTGAGCGGCGGCACGCACGCGGTCGGCGTGCTGTTCGAATTGACGACCGACCCGCTCGACCCGCGCCGCCTCGAGGCCGCCGTCGCGCACAAGGGCGCGGGCGCGATCTGCACCTTCACGGGCATCGTGCGCGACAGCTCGCGTGGGCGCTCTGTGACTCATCTCGAGTACGAGGCCTACGGGGAGATGGCCACCGCCGAGATGCGCAAGATCGCCGCCGAGATCGGCGAGCGATGGCCTGAGGCCCGCGTTGCCATGGCTCATCGCACGGGCCGGCTCGAGATTGGCGAAGCATCGGTCGTGGTCTCCGTGTCGTGCCCGCATCGCGCGGAGGCGATCGATGCATGCAGGTGGGGCATCGACCGCCTGAAGGAGTCGGTGCCGATCTGGAAGAAGGAGCATGCAGCCGATGGCACGTACTGGATCGAAGGTGATGAGGCGCTCAAGGGCACCTGAGCCTCCCCACCCCACCGCGCTCTTCGCGAGCGGGGTGGACTTCCCCGCGGAGCGGGGAGGGGCCTAGTCCTTCACCCGAGCGACCGACACACCGTCTCTGATCGGGACGACGACGCTCTCCAGGCGCGGGTCCTTTGCCACCAGCTGGTTGTAGAACGCGACATTGCGCGCCTGATGACCCTTGGGCTTGATCACCTCACCCTGGCGCAGCGCGTTGTCGGCGATCAGCAGACCGCCCGCATCGAGTCGCTGCATGCACAGGTCGAACACTTTGCGGGTGACGTCCTCCGATGGGAACGAGTTGAGGAGGTCGATGAAGCAGGTGTCGAACTTGGCTGAGAGCTTCTCGAGCCCTTGCACCGCATCCTCCTCCAGCAACAACGCTTGCTTGGCCAGCCCGGCCGCGGCGAAGTTGGATCGCGCCCGAACCGCGCGCTCGTGATTGGTCTCGAAGGTGGTCAAGGTGCCGCCAGATGTCGCCCGCAGGAGCCAGATCCCGCTGTAACCAATGGCCGTGCCGAGCTCGAGCAATCGCTTCGACCCGGCGATGCGAACCAGGAGGCTGAGGAACGCACCCTCGTGGGCGTCGACGATCGGGATGCCCTCGCCGTGCGCCTCCTCTTCCATGCGCGCGAGCACCGGATCGCGCGCCGGCAGAAGGCTGTCCAGGTAGTCCTGCACCTCATCGGTGACCTGGACTGTGTTCATGCCAAGAAGACTAATAGCATCGGCTGAAGCGTCGTGATGTACGCCTCCAGGCGTTCAACTGCATACGAGAGGACCGCTTCGTCGAGCTGGGGCGCCGGCAGGGTCTCGTAAAGCCGCGACCAGCCGCGATCCCACGGCTCGAGCTCTGCCCGCGGCAGCCGCGCCTTGACCTCCACCATGCGCTCGCGGAAATAGTCGAACGCCCGCTGGTTGGCTTCGGCGGCGCCTTCGAAGTGCAGCCCGATCTCGAGCCGGCCGGCGCCGGTGTGATGCCACGCCTCGTAGTGGATCTCGGGATGGCCGTAGTGGAGCTTGAGAAGCCGCCCACGGCCGCGGCCCAACTGGAATGCCTTGAGGTCGCGCGGCAGCCTCGACTTGAGGTTCTTGCGCAGCCCCGAGAAGAACTCTGCCGGAGCCAACGCTGCGGCCCGTACCAACGGCTCGAAATTATCTCGTAGAGTTCCTGACGTGGCGTACATCCCCACAGTCACCGAGAACGAGGGCGGCAACCGCGAGCGCTCGTTCGACATCTACTCGCGATTGCTCAAGGACCGCATCATCCTCATCGGCCGGCCCATCGACGACGTCGTTGCGAACCTCGTCGTGGCGCAGCTCATCTACCTGTCGGCGGACGACCCGGAGAAGGAGATCCAGATTTACGTCAACTCCCCGGGCGGTGCCGTCAGCGCCGGTTTCGCGATCTACGACACCATGCAGTACGTCCAGTCACCGATCTCGACCGTGTGCATCGGGCGCGCCGCCAGCTTCGGCACGGTGGTCCTGATGGCCGGGGCGAAGGGCAAGCGCTTTTCGCTGCCCAGCGCAACCATCCACATGCATCAGCCCCTGATCGGCGGCAAGGGTCTGCAGGGTCAGGCGAGCGACCTCGATATCCACGCGCGTGAGATCGTTCGCATTCGAAGCGTCCTCAACGAGCTCATCGCCAAGCACACCGGTCAGGCGCTGGAGCGAGTCGAGCGCGACACGGACCGTGACTTCTTCCTGACCCCCGAGGAAGCCATCGACTACGGCCTGATCGACGGCCTCATCCAGCAGACGCCGGTGCCCGTGCTGGCGACCACCCACTGATTCGAAAACACAGGTAGCCGACCAGCACGACACCGACGAAGGCCGGCCATGGAGCCGGCACGAACGCCGCGACGGCGGCACCCACAGACAGGAGAACCCAGTCGTGCCACGCGGCCCTGCCCCATATGGCCAGCGCCAGGCTTACCAGAACGAGGTCGGTCGGCAGAGCGTGAGGAGCGGCCAGAACACCACCCGCGACCAGGATCGCCGCCTGTCCCTGAAAACCATTTCGACATCGCTGAGCGAGAAGCACAAGTCCGGCTACGGTGAGAAGGGCCAGCGCCGCGACGGCATAGAGCTGCAGCGGCGCCGGTAGCAGCGTGCCCAGGTGGGGCAGGTCCACCTCGCGGCTGCCCGGCGTGATGGTGGCGCCGGTTGGCGCGAGCCAGTCGAAAACCCAACGCGGGTTGAGGACTGCTGGGCCAGCCCACAGCACCACCCCCGCCGTGGCCCAACCCGCGAGCACGCGCCACCGCCGCGCCACCAGGAGCGCCGCGCCCACCGGCAGCACCAACTGCGGTTTCATAAGCGTGAGGCCGAGGGCGAGCCCAGCAATGTAGGGCTGTGAGCGGAGCGCGATCGCGGCCCCGATTCCCAGCGCCACGACCCCGTCGAGCTGCGCGTTGAGCATCATGAGCGCTGTCGGGACTGAGGCAAAGGCAGGCAAGACCGCCGACGGCGGACGCGGCCGCACCGCGAGAAATACGCCGAAGGCGAAGCACGCGAGCTCGAACAGGATCCACAACCTGCCGCCCACGTTGGTGCCGAACAGATCGAATGGAACCGCCAGCAGCGCGACCCACGCCGGCGCCAGGAACGGGAGGATGCCGTGGATGCCGAGCGTGACCAGGGTCCTGCCGCCGGTGACCTGAAACTCGACGCGGCTTTGGGCGTCGAGGTCGTAGAGGTGGGCGGGGTCGTGGACGATGAGCTGGGCACCGGTCGCGAATGCCGGCCAGTCGGAATTGATGACGTCGTTGGAGCTCTCGATGAGCGGGTAGATAACCAGGCCGAGGGCGACCCCCATCATGGCCACGGACGCACGCCATCGCCAGCGGTCTGGATTCATGCGGCTCTTTCGATTCCCAGCGCACGAGTGACGGGCGCAATCAATCCACCCTGGACGAGGAGCGACAGCAGCACGACGCCATAGGCGACGGTGGCCACTCGGCTGTCGATCTGGGCGACACCGGCCACCGACAGAGCCAGTGCGACGGAAAGGGCTCCCCGCAGCCCGGCCCAGAATGTGAGGTGGCGCCATGCCCATGGGATGGGCGGCGACCGCCACGCGGCAGCGCCGAGCAGTCCGTACACCGGGATGGCGCGAGTCGCCAGCATGATCGCGAAGGTCGCGAGCACAAGCCCCCCGACCGGCAGCAGCTTCCAGGCGGGCAGCGCTGCGCCAACCAGGATGAACAGCATGGCGTTCAGCACGAAGGCGAGCAGGTTCCAGAAGCCGAGCAGCTGCGTCCCGTGGAGCTTTCCGGTCGCCGACCCGTAGCGCGCGATCACGACGCCTGCGGCGACCACGGCCACGATGCCCGAAGCGTGGATTAGGTCGGCGGCGAGGTAGCTGCCATAGGCGATGACCAGCGTGGCGAGGATCTCGAGCGGCGCGTCCTCTGCCACGCGCATGAGCGCGACGCCGAGGAAACCGACCACGACACCGATCACAGCGCCTCCGGCCGTGATCGCCGCGAACCGCACTGTCGCGTCGCCAAACGACGGGTGCCCCGCGAGAATGGTTGCAACCACAGCGCTGAAGACCGCAACACCCGTGCCGTCGTTGAAAAGACTCTCGCCCTCCAGGATGGCGGCCAGCCCAGACGGAGCCTTCAGCTGCCGGAGCAGCGTGACCACCGCGATGGGATCGGTGGCGGCAAGGATCGAGCCGAGCAGCATCCCGCTCGCCCAGCTGAACCCGAGCGCGACGTGCGTCAGGACTCCGATCAAGAGCACGGTGACGGCGACGCCGACCGTCGCCAGCAGGCCGACAGGCAGCAGCCGCCGCCGCAGCTCCGGTAGGTCGAGCGTCAGGGCGGCTTCGAACACCAGGCCCGGAACGAACGCGAGCAGGATCACGTCGGCGCCGACATGGGGCAGCGGCTCGCCGGGCAGCAGCCCGACCACGATGCCCGCGCCCGCGAGCACTACAGGGTACGGAAGCACTCGCGCGCGCCTGGAGACCAGGCCGAGAACGGTCGCCAGCGAGCCGACGAGGATGAGCAGCAGCAGGAAGCGCTGCTGGGGAGAGATCGACACTAAATCTCCAAGACCATCCCATCTCTCGCGGCCTTGACCTCCGTGCCAAGTCGCTGTGTGAGGTCGGCAGCGATCTCCCAGGGATGCGCGCGCCACACAGTCATCCCGTAGTGCGTGAGGACGGCAAGTCGCGGTTTGGCGTCGCGGATGATGCGCTCAGCATCGTCGAGGCACAGGTGCGGCAGGCCTGCGCGGCACTGCATGAGAACGAGATGGATGATCATCACCTCGGCGCGGTGGTGCTCCGCGATGCCGTCGTAATACTCGGAATCGGTGACCCATCCGAGCCGGTCACCAAATCGAAAGCCAAATGTTTCGACCTGGTGCCTGTGGCGCGGGCTGGTGGTGAAGGAGAGGCCGTTGACGTTGTAGTCGGTCTCCGGCTGCAGCCGCACGACCTCTTCGGGGAAGTTGCGAAGATAGCGGAGCACCACGGGATCGTCGTCTAGCGCGTCAGAGGGGCAGAAGAGCCGCCCGCGATGACGGAAACCGCCCTCGGTCATCGCCTCGACCATCACGTTGACGTCGCCACAGTGGTCGAGGTGGCGGTGGCTGATCACGATGGCGTCGAGCTTGGTCAGGTCGACCTTGCGCTTGGCGTACTGGACGATCGCGCCCGGCCCCGGATCGAGGCTCACGCGCGCGTCCCCATCCTCTATGTAGAGGCCGCCAGACGCCGCGAGCTGCTTGGCGACCATGAACCGCGCACCGGCCGTGCCCATGAACGTGACTTTCATGAACTCACCTCCTCACCTTGTGGGGAGGTCGGCCCCGCCCACTGGCGGGGCCGGGTGGGGACGCGACTTCGGAGAGCTTCTCTGCTGTTGGCGCGCCGAAGTAGCGCTCGTAAAGCTCCGCCACTCGCTCGAGCGTGTCGATCTCCTCGACAGGCTTGTCGTCGCGGATGCGGACGATGCGCGGAAAGCGCAGCGCGTAACCGCTCGCATGGCGGCCCGAATGCTGAATCGAGTCGAACGCCACCTCCAGGACGACCTCCGGCTTGACGACGCGCGCCCATCCGCGATCGTCGACGGTGATGCTCAGGAATCGCGTCGTCATCTCCGCGATCTCGGCGTCCGTTAGGCCCGTGTATGCCTTCCCGACGTTGACCAGGCGCCCGGTGGCGGTGTCCTTGACCGCGAACGTGTAGTCCGACAGAACGCCCTTCCGCTTGCCGTGGCCCCACTCGACAGCGGTCACCACGACGTCCAGGGTCGCCAGCGGCCGCTTGAGCTTCAGCCAGGCGAGCCCGCGGCGCCCAGGCGTGTAGGGACTTTCGGGGTCTTTGACCATGAGACCCTCATGGCCTCTCTCGCGCGTGTCGGCGAAGATCCGATCTAGATCGGCCGGGCTGGTGGCCTCCTCGAGGCGCGCAAGCAGGAAGGGGTGCCCGACGCCCAGCCCCTCGAGAAGGCGGCGTCGCTCCCGCAGCGGCTCGTCGAGAAGAGGGCGGCCGTCGAGATACAGCAGGTCGAAGATCACGAGCACCACCGGCACCTCATTGCGGAGCTCGCTCGTCACCTTCTTGCGTCCTAGGCGGTGCTGGAGCTCGAAAAACCGCAGCACTCTTCCGTCGCGGTGGGCCAAAACCTCGCCGTCGAAGAGGACCTCATGACCAAGCTTCAGAGCGTTTCCCGCGAGCTCCGGAAAGGCGCTCGTCGTCTCCTTCAGGTCACGTGAGAAGAGCTCTACGCGCCCGTCGGCGTAGTGGAGCTGGCAGCGGACGCCGTCGTACTTCTCCTCGGTCCACACCTTCTCGGCTCCCATTCGGGCGAAACCTTCGGCGGCCGTCTCCACAGGGCTCGCGAGCATGAAGCGGACGGGCTGAAAGAGGGTCACGGTGCTCGTCTCGATGTGGCCGTGCTTGACCCGCACGGCCGTCTCGCCGATGTCTCCTGTGATCAGGTGGACGCGCTTCACCTGGGTCACCGGCACTCCGAAGGCTTCGGCGATCGCCGCTTCGACCAGCCCCTCGCTCAGGCCAATGCGCATTTCGCTCGAGATGACCTTCACTGCAAAACGAGCGGCCTCTGGGTGCAGACGCCTCAGCAGCTTCTCGAGGGGCGCAGCCTTTGACGCACCACGCGAGGTGCGGATCGCCTCGAGCGTCGCCTCGACCTCTGCGAGCGACACGTCCTCGTTCTGGGTGCGTCCCTCGAGCGCCTCACCCGCCCAGTCGCCGAGGTCGGAGTGCTTCCGGAAGATGCGCTGCAGGTCGTCGTCATCGCGGCCCGAGATGGCGCCGACTACCTTGCTGAGCGCCGACCATCCCAGGCCGAGCGTGCTTCGCTTGGAAGGTCCGAACGGGCGACCGGTCATGAAAATGGCCGCCCTCCGAAGGTCGTCGTCCTCAAGCGAGCGCAGATAGGCCGCCAGGACTCGAGTTTTCTCGAGTGTGGCGGACGTGCCGCCCACTGCCGCCCCGGCGCGCGCGAAATCGAGCATGTCTGGGTACGGTGGCCTATCGTAAGTCGCATGCGGCGGTGTCCCTATCTGGAGGAGTTGGTCAAGGATCAGCGCGCGTTCCTGCGCGTCTACCGTTTCGACTGCCACGTCGACCACCAGTCCAAGCGCAAGTACGCGCTGACGGACAGCCCTCCGATCTGCGTGCGCAACTTCGAGGATTGCCCGTTATATCAATCTGAGAAGCGGCGCGAGGATCAAATCATCACGAGGTACACGGATTGAGCGCGTTGGACGCGCGGCAGCGGGGCAGCGGCGTGTGCTGCGCGGTGTGCGCCGCGCCTGCGCTGCCCCTCGACGGGGTGTGCGTGTTCTGCCACGCGCCGCTGGACAAGGAAGAGGAGCCGATCGAGCTGCTCGATTACCTCGTCGAGCGGATCCCCAGCGCCAAGGTCAGGCGCGGCCACCTGAATCGCGGCCCGATCACGGAGCTGGTCGTCGAGGTGGGCGGGCGAACGCTGCGGGCGCGATGGAACAAGGACAACCTCGAGGTTCATCCGCCGGTGCTGCTCACCGCGTGGCTCGACCTGCTTCTGACCCGGCTCAGCGACGCGGCCGCCGGCGACGCCAACATGCGCCGCGCCGTTCTTCGCTCGGGCTGGGCGCTCCGCTAGCTAGGCATCGCGTGTAGGCCTGGCTATGCCAGGCCGTCTAACCCGCGTCCAGATATCCCGCATGCATTGCTGGGAGTGAACATTTCGATAATCGCTCAGCGGGAAAAGGAGCAGGCGCGCCGGCGAAGCCGGCCCGCCGATGAGGGAAAACCGGCAGGTTGTCCCTCATAACGCCAGGGCCAGCTGCTCTGTGGCTTCAAGCGCAGAAGCTCGCACACCCCGCTTGCGCAAGTGGCGCGCGAAATCCTCGGTGTAGCCGTGCACTGTGTACACCTGGTCGGCGCCTGAGCGCTCGACGACCTCCATGAGCTCATCGAAGTCGCAGTGGTCAGACAGGTCGAAGGTGGCGTCGGCGCCGAACAGCCGCGCGAACTCGGCGTCCTTGGCCCAGCCTGAAACGAGCGCGGTCCGGTATCGGCCCAGGCGGCGGACCTCGTCCTTTCCCGCCGGAGGCGCGATCACCACGCGGCCCGGAAGCATGTCGCCGTCGAGCTCGATCCAATCCGGTAGCGGGCTGCCTGCGCTCTCGTACGAGCGCGCGCAAGGAACGCAGCGGCTCTCGAGCGCAAACGCGAAGCCATAGGGCGCCAGGGCGAGCATTACCTCTTCGGTCTTTCCAAGCGCATGGCACAACAGGACTGGAGTCACCCGGCTGGCCAGCGCCAAGCGGCACCAACGCGCGATCGACTCCACCGTCGAATCGGGATCGCCAAACCGAAAATGCGGCCGCCCGTACGTGCTCTCCATCACGAGCACATCCGCGTGCGGGACGTGGGTCGTGACCCGGCCGCCCGGCTGCCGCAGCTTGATGTCGCCTGTGTAGAGCAAGCTCGTGCCGTCGTGCTCGAAGCGCAGCTGTGCCGAGCCCAGCATGTGTCCGGCCGGGTGCAGCGTGAGCGTCGCCCGCGGCCCGCGTCGCATGGGCTCGTCGTAACCGAGCATCCGCCAGCCCCGCGGCCGCCGCGCCTCGGGGATGAGCGCGAGCGTCTGCGGGGTGAGGAGCGCCTCTTTGTGGCGTCTCGCGTGATCGGTGTGGGCATGCGAGATGAAGGCGAACGCGCGAACCACGAGCGGGTCCAGCCACAAGCTGTGCTCGGGCAGTGACACGCCGTGGTCCCAGACGACCTCCCTCGTCATCCCTGGGTCCCCAGTCGCACGAGCTGCTCCTTGACGAACAGGTCACGCGGAACGTCGATCCCGAGGGCGGCATATGCCTCGAAGGGCACGCCGATGTCGGCGACCAACACGGTGCCGGAAAGGCGCGGACCATCGCCCTTGAGGAGCCCCGCCTTGGGAAGGCCGAGGGTGATGGTCGCCACTGCGTGCACAGTTGGAGCGTAGGCGACGCCGGTATCGGCGTCGAGCCCCGACGGCAGATCGACCGCGATCACGGGCTTGCCAGACGCGTTGACGGACTCGATCCACTCGGCGAATTGCCCCTCCGGAGCCCGTGACAGTCCTGTTCCGAAGATGGCGTCGACGATGACCTGCGCGTCTTCCAATGCCAGGTTGCTCGAGACCTGGACTCCGATACGGCGCAGGGCATCGAGCTCGCGGGCAGCCGGGCCGCGCAGCCGATCGGCCCCAACGCAGCTCACGCTGGCGAGCCGGCCCCAGCAATGGAGGTGTCTCGCGGCGGCCAGCCCGTCGCCCGCGTTGTTGCCGACGCCGCACACGACCGCGGCCGGCTGCCCGACGAAGCGGGCGACCTGCCAACCGGCGGCCTCCATGAGCCAGTCGGTGGCGATGCCGAAGCGCTCCTGTGTGAGCGCGTCGACCTCTTTGACCTGAGCGCTAGTCAGTGTGGGTAGGGCGCTGGACGACAAAGGAGCAATACGGGTCGCGGCGGTGGATGGAGTCCGCTTGCGAGACAGCGGTGCCCAGCAGCTGCGAGAAGAGATGCGGGGTGATGGTGCAGACCTGCGGGAACTTGAGGGCGGTGTTGCGGAAGGGGCAGTTGTGGATGGTCACCTTCACGCCTTCCGGGGTCTCGGTCTGCTCCGCGAGCGTGCCCGCCCGCCCGATCCAGGCCACGACCCGGCGCAGCTTGTCATCGAACTCGAGGCCCTCCAGGGTGGGCGCGATCGCTGTCGCGTGGCGGGTGGCCATGCGCCGGAACACCTCGTCCAGGGCTTCCGGCCCGCCCATCTCCCGCACTTCTTGCAGCACCATCGTCGCCAGCTGGCCGTAGCGCTTCGGGAACACGGAGTCCGCGCGCTCGGTGAGCGAGAAGAGGAGAGATGGCCGGCCGCGACGCCGGCGCTCCGGATGGCTGACCACGAAGCCGTCCCGCTCGAGGTTGGTGAGGTGCTGGCGGACCGCGTTGGGGGTCACGCCCAAGTCGGAGGCGATTGCTTCGGCGCTGGCGTGGCCCTTACGCCGGAGCAACTCCAGGACTTCCATACGGGTCGAACGGCCGGCGATGGTGGTGGGCATATCCGGACGCTGGGAGGCGATGCTAGCACAGCACCAGGCTATTTATTACAGGTGGATCTTGACAAAATCCCGATGATTCGTAAACTGACCCGTGAAGAGGTTTTAAAGATGATCAAGCAAGCTAGCCGCGCCATCGAGCATATGACCGCGAAAGAGCGCCGGATCCAGCGGGCCAAGTACGCGCGCCGCAACAAGATGCACCTCATCGACAAGCTCCTGAACGAGCTCGAGATGCTCAACCTGGCCGACCAGCGGCAGATGCCGCCGGTGCTCTCGGTAGCCATCAACAAGGTCATCGAGGAGTCGCCCGAGGTGACCGTCCTGGCCCAGGCCAAGCCCGCTTCCGTGATGGAGGCGATGGACGCCCTGTACGAGATCCAGGACAGCCTGATGTACAACCAGATCGAGGACGAGTAAGAGGGGCTCCAACCAGGTAGGTCAACCGAAGGCCGGGTTCCAACGAGCCCGGCCTTCTTCTCAGCAGCCGGTTCGTCTCGCCTGTGCTGCCGCGGCGTCGGCCCAGTTGAAGGCCGCCGGGCTTGGCGTGTAGGTGCGCGATCCTACACACGCGACGTCGTGAACGTTCCCCGCCAGCGCGGGCTCGAGGCGGGATTGAGAGGCGAGAAGGCTCGCCGCAGCATCGTTTGACAGCTCGCCTAGGTACTGAGCGTCGAGCTTGTGGCTGGCCATAGCACGGTCGGTGTTGAGCCCAACCACGATGGCCTCTGGATTCGCCAGGTTCATTGCCAGCAAGAGCCCAAGGGCGGTCAGCGCGGTCGCTCCGACGAACCATCGGCGCTGGTGCCACAGGCCCGCTATGTCGGCAGCCAGCAGCACGAATACAACTGCAATCCATCCGGCGAAGATATGGCTGTAGAGACGCAGCATCGTGAAGCCATAGGCGCTTTCGTAGAGACTCAGCCTCGTCGATGCGACCGCGACCACAAGCAGGGTGAGAGCGATGCCCACCTCTGCAAGGACGATGAAGGCGAGTCGTCCTGATCGAGAGGCGAAGCCTGTGATGCGGCTGAATACGACCAGCACGACCAGGGTGATGCCGGCAACCCACAGCAATTGAAAGAACCCCGATCTTGCGTAGTCCGCATAGGTGACCCCGGCCGCGCTCAACGTGGCGGCTCCGGTCCCGCTGGCCGCGATCGCTTGAGCGATTGCGAAAGCCGCGAAGACGGTGTCGAGACCCACGAGCACAACCAATGCCTCGATGGTGCCTAGCCTCCACACGGGACCGTCGACGCGATCGATGGGAGCAGCCGCGGCCAGTCGCAGCAGGCCGGCCGCTGCGAGAGCTCCGGCCACCACGTAAACCAGGTCCAGCAAAACCTGGCTGAAATCGAGATTGATCCGCAAGAACGATGCGAAGATCGGATCGGCAGACGCCAGCAAGCCGGCGATCAGCGCCGCGATCGGAATGGCTATCAGCAAGCCTCGGCCAACTGGCGCCACGGCGGCAAGCCGCCATCGCGTTCGGGCGACGGGCCTGGCGACGAATGGAGCGCCGGCCATGCCGGGGAGTGCGGCGCTCACGCCACCCGCAACTGATTCCGCCAGGCCGATGTCGACCACGGACCCCTTCACCGAGAAGGACGCGGCGAGGCCCAGGAGCAGGAGAGCGGCCGCGGCATCAGGCCACAGCAGCCACGGGCTTGCTCGCACGGTGAGCCACGCTCCAAACACCGTCGCGGCGGCGAGGAGCAGGCGGGACTCGACTCGTCTCAGACCGCCCACGAGCACGAGGGCTACCACAGCGCAAGCGACTGTGACCGATGCCCCGAGGCCGATGGTGCCGTCCCTGAGAGCCTGGTCGGCCGCCACGCCCACGATCGATGCCGAGGCGACGGCTGCCCAGGTCGCCTGCGATCACAGCTGGAGACTAGCCCAAGCCGGCAGCGGCACTCCGACCGGCACCCACGCATTGCCATCCCAACGCCACTTCCGATCTGGAGACAGCTGCCCGACATGCGCCGACGCCGAATCGGACATCACTGTGTCCAATCGATTCAGACAGGGGAATGGTTACGGCTGGATCACTGCGCAGCCGATCGGGTCTGCGCTGCCAATGCGAATGCGGTCAGGCACGCCAGCGCGACGATTGCCAGCACCGCTGGGGCCGAGCCGATCCCGAATCGCGCGATTACCGCGCCGATCCCGCCGGGGATGACGGCACCACCCACCATCGACGCAGGAAACAGCCACGCCGTCGCGCGTGCATCTCCAGGCCTGAGCTTCGCCAGCCACACGATGCCGGTTGGAAAGATGGGCGCGATCGCAAGCCCGGCCGCGATGTAGGCAAACGGCGCCGCGCCTGGCATGAGCGCGACGAGCAGGACGATCGCGGCGACCGACAGCCCGTAAATCACGATTGCCCGTTCGGGTATGTGAGCGGGTACGAGGGCGATCAACAGCCGGCCCAATGCGAGCGCCAGCCAGAAACCGGAGGTGAACGCCGCCGCCGCCAGCGACTGGAGGCCGACCGACTCGAGATGCGAGGGCATCCAACCGCCGATGCCGGTCTCGACGCCGACATAGAGCGCGAATCCGACCATGAATATCGCGAGGAGGGCAAAAGATTTTTCGGCTTTCGGCTGAGGCGTGAAGGGTAAGCGTCCGGAAATGCCGGCGACCAGAGGCACGAGCGCGAGGGCGACAAGCGCAGCTCCGCCGTATAGGAGGCCAAGGTGTGTCCGTCCGGCCGTCGTGACCAGGATAGGACCGGCCACCGCGCCAACTGCGAAGGCTCCGTTCAGCGCATTCAGCACCGCCGTACGCCTCGTGCCCTCGCTGTGGGCGACGAGCTGGTTGCAGCCGATGTCAAGGGCGCCAAAGCCGAAGCCGATCACGAGCACGCCGCCCAGAAAGGCA
>MNES01000095.1 GCA_001917815.1 Chloroflexi bacterium 13_1_40CM_65_17
ACGCGTTGCCGTCGTGACCACCGCTTTGATCGCTCTCGTCGCATGTGGATCGTCCAGCACGTCCTCGGCTACGTCTCCAACCCCATCGCCGACACCAACTCCGAAAGCGAAGCTGTTCGAGAAAGCCGACGCGTGCTCCCTTGTCATGGCAGCCGACGCCTCGAGCGCGACCGGAGCCACCATGACGAGCGTGGGGGGTGCCGGTGGGGCATGCTTCTATGGCACGTCGGACGGCAAGTCGACCGTTCTGGTGTTTGCACAGGCCCTATCGGACGTCAGCAGCGCACAGGCGATGCAGCCCGAGCAGGCGGTCGCCGCCCTGAACAGTAGCTACGCAATAGCGGACGCCAAGGTAGTCACCGGTATCGGAGACAAGGCACTCGAATACACGCTGTCGGGCGCGGCTACGGGATACGTGATCTTCGTGGTCAAGTCGAACGTGGTCATCATGATCGCCGTCTCGCCGGCCGCCAATCCGAGCGTCGTCGAGCAGCTCGGTAGAACCGCCGTCGGTAACCTCAAGTAAGAAAGCTGCCGGCGGGCCTATTCGCCTGAAGCCGGCAGAGGCGCCACCTCCTAACCGGGTTGTTTGGGCGTTGCTGGCGCTTGGCCTCCTGCTGCTCTTTTTCGTGCTGCCGCACAACATCGAGGGCGACGGCCGCCTGCGCTTCGACGCGCTCCAAGGGTTGCTCGCGGGCCATGGCATCCCGGACACGAAATATCCCCTCATCGGATCGCTCTTCTCGATCCCGCTGATGCTCCTCGGTCACGTCGTCGGCTCGCCCGAATGGTGGGTTGCTCGATACAACGTCATCGTCTACGCAACCGGCATCGGTCTCCTCTATGGGCTATTGCGCGGACGCATCGCGCGCGACGTGCTCGGCGCTTTCCTGTTGCTGCTCGGAACGACCGCCATGCTCCCCAATTCCCTGACCGGTTTCGGCGCCGAGACCTTCAGCGCGATGGTGGTCGGCACAGGCCTGGCGGCGTGGGCGGTGGGACGCTGGAAGACGGCGACGGTGCTGGTCGGTCTTGGGGTCGCCAACATGCCCGCGACCATCGTCGGCCTGGCTCTCGCGATCGGTTGGTGGGCGTGGCGCGAGAAGCGATTGCGGGCATTGGCGCCGCTGCTGGTGGCGGCGGCCTTGTGGATGCTCGAAAACACGGTGCGGCGTAGGTCGCCGTTCGCGACCGGCTATGGCGGCGACCACGGATTCCAGACCCTTCTCCCCTATTCGGGACTGCCCGGCTTCAGCTATCCAACGGTTTTTGGCGTCCTGTCCCTCCTGCTGGCTTTCGGCAAAGGACTGCTGTTCTTCGCGCCGGGATTGGTCCTGGCCTTCGGGCGCGGCCTGGAGGCGCTGCGATCCGTCAGGGACGTCATCGTTCTGTGGTTTGTTTACCTGGCCGGCATTGTGCTGGTGTACGGCACATGGTGGGCGTGGTACGGAGGCTTCACGTGGGGCCCGCGATTTCTGATCTTCGCCTCACTGCCGGCATCCCTTCTGCTCGCGGCTCAGATCCGCCGTCCACCTCAAACACTGCTGATTCAGACCATGGTGGTCGTGGCTCTCGCGCTCTCTGTCTGGGTCGGTATCGACGGTGCGGCTTTCGGCCGGTTCGCGCAGGATCCATGCAGTGCGAACCACTACTCGCTCGAATCGTTCTGCTGGTATGTGCCCGAGTTCAGCGTTCTGTGGACGCCGTTCGTATTCCAGGCGCACGTGTCGTGGAGCGACTTGTTACTGATCGGATACGCGGCAGGAGTGGCGATCTACGTTGCCTATCCGCTGCTCCGAGAATTTCCGCTTACGGCCTTTCGTGATTTGCAACTGGCGTGGACTGCTTACCGGCAACGAGCGCCCTGGAGGTTTTGATCGGCCCCGGAGACTCGTCAGCGGCCGGTGCGCCACCAATAAAGAAGGCCACTCGTTGTGTGCTTAGTGCTTGACCGAACTGTACAGGCTCTAAGACGAAATGACGTGCTCGCGGTGGGCCCTAGTTTCCGTAACGCGAACCTGCCTGCCGTCGTCGGCAGACCGATCAAGATCCCTGGCGCTGACAGGACGTTCGGCCTAGTTTGACCGAGTCAATCCGGGACTAGGTCCAGAAGAAGCCGATCGTGGAGTCTGGTGGTACCACCTGAGCACACGCATGGCCCGGAGGGTGTTCCACCGGCTTGGTCTGCCTTCGCCCTCGTCCATCGCAAAGTGCAGCCTGCCGGGATGGGGATTCTCGAGGGGCCAGCGGCCATTCGCATCGCGCTTGGACTCGACCAGATCGATCGCCTCGGCCACCCGCTCATCCGGAACGGCACCGGCCGCGCGCAGGTAGTCGAGACCTCGGAGCACGTCGTAGTGCCAGTACGTCGGGTAGGAGAACTGCGTGAAGGCCGGATCGATCACCTCGCCTGTCGAAAGCCTGCGAAACATCCGTCGCTCGAGGAGGTACTCGTGACCACGGAGCCGGGCGGCGCTCACCTCCGCTGGTCCCCCTGTGGCTCGCTCGTACTCCAGCAGGCCATCTAGCACATCGATCGTCGAGTGGAATGACCCCCGCGTCGACCCATTCTCCTGCTCGCAGTTCCACCCGCCATCGCTCATCTGCTCACCGAGGAGCCGATGGACGATGCCGTGTGTGTCGCGGCCGAAGTAGGCGCCGAGCGCCACGACCTTGCCGTTGATGCAAGGCTCAACCTCGCCAGCGAAGAACGGCTCGCCGTCGTGCTCCCATGCAACCTGATCGCGGATTCGGCGGACGGCCTCGCGGGCTTGCAAGCAGGCGGGATCGAGTCCGAAAGCGCGCAACAGCATCAAGCTCCAGGCGGTCGAGGTCCATTCTGGAAAGAGCGTGCCTTGCCTCGCGGGCGGTAGGGACCGCCACCAACTGATCGCCTCAGCCGAGGTCAGCCTGGCGGAAATGCTCTTGTCCCAGTGGCCGTCCTGCCGCTGGAGAGCCAGCAACCCCGCGCCCCAACCCTCTGTGGCGACGCGGGCCCGCTCGGCCGCGACTTCGTCGTCGGACGCGTCGATCAGGTCACGCATGACCTTCCAGCGGATCGCCGGGTCGGAGTCCAACAACCACCCGATGACGTCGATTCGGTCTACCTCCTCTAGGAAGACTAGGCTCTCCCGGGGGCGGCTCGGGCCGCAGCGCCCTGAACGTCCATCCCGCGGATCTGGTCGCCGGTCGCATTGCAGCCGCGATCGATGGCCTCGGAAGTTAATTCGCGTCCGACGGGCTCGATAAGGCTTGCGGGTCGGGATGGCTTCCGCGTCCGCGTTGGCGATTACCGCATCGTCGACGCGGTGGACGATGCCATCGGCACTGATCACGCAAACCTACGGGTTCGCGTTATGGAAAGCCTCGCGAATTGATGGTGGGCGGTGATGGACTCGAACCAACGGCCTCCTCGGTGTAAGCGAGGCGCTCTAGCCAACTGAGCTAACCGCCCGTAGCGGATCCACAGTCTACCCAGCGGCAAGCACGGTCAGCGCCGACTTGAGCTGACTGTCTTTCGCGTAGCCCCGGTCAGGGTGCAGGACGTCGAACTCATCCTTCGCGTCGGCCAGCGGCGCCGTAACGTCGGGCTGCAGACCCTTGTGGTCGATGGTCTGCCCGTTGGGCAGGTACCACCTCTTCACGGTCAGGTGAATGTCGGATCCGTCGTTGAGCGGGAAGTCCTGCTGCACCGACCCCTTGCCGAACGTCACGGTGCCGACCAGCTTCGCCCGTTGGTGCACCTGCAGCGAACCGGCCACGATCTCGGAGGCCGACGCGCTGTTCGCGTTCACCAGGACCACGAGCGGAATAGTCGTCGCCAGGTGCTCACCACTCACCGAGTGCTTCTCGACGTTGCCGCTGCGATCGCGCAGCTCGAAGGTCTCCCCGCTCGGGACGAACTCACTGATGACGTGGTCGGCTTCAGAGATGAACCCCCCGGGATCCTCGCGAAGGTCGAGCACCATTCCCTTCGCGCCCGCCAGACTGGTGCTCAGCGCCGAGTGCAACTCGCTCGTCGTCGTCGAGCTGAACTGATAGATGCGCACGTACAGGATCTGATCCGCGATCACGGTCGATCGCACGGAAGGCACCTGGATCTCAGCCCGCATGATCGTCACCGAAAACGTCTGAGCACCCCGCGTGATGGCGAGCGTCACCTTGGTGCCATCCGGACCCTGGATCAAAGTTGACGCCTGGTCGGCGGTGATGCCCTTCATGTCCTTATCGCCCACCTTCACGATCTGGTCGCCGGCCTGCAGCCCGGCAGCGGCCGCCGGTGAGCCCGGCACGGTACCCGTGATCGTCGGGTACTCAGTGCTGAAGGTCAGGTAGATGCCGATCCCCGAGTAGTGCCCGGTGTAGGCCTCCTGCAGGCGCTTGTACTGGTCCGGGTCGTAGTAAGCGGAGAAGGGATCGCCCAGGCTGGCGATCAAGCCCTGCACAGTTCCATGAGAAAGCTTCTTCGGGTCCAGGTTGCCGTCGACGTAGTCCGCCTGGATCACACGGAGTGCCTGCTGCAGCGCGCTGGTGTCGACACGTCCGGTCGACGAGTGGGCGAGATACGGCACGACATCGGGAAACGCCTGGTCCGTGTACGCGCCAACGACAAAGGCGGCCAAGGCAACGACGAGGAATGCAACGCCCCGAAGGGCGTCGCGGCGCTTCATGTCAGCAGACTAGCGAAGTCGGGTTGCGGGACCTAGCAGCCGAGCCAGATGCAGGGATTCTTCCAGTTGCCGTTGACGCGCACTTCGAAGTGGAGATGCGGTCCCGTCGACCAACCGGTCGAACCCTCGTACGCGATGAGGTCGCCGCGAGCGATTATCTGCCCACTCTGAATTCCGCCCGCATAACTTGCCAGGTGCCCGTAGTAGGTCGAGTACCCGTTCCCATGAACCATGACGATCAGGTTGCCGTAACCGATCGAGCCGGGATACAGGTAGATGACACCGGTGTCGGCGGCCACGATTGGCGACCCATAGGGTGCGGCAATGTCGACCCCGGTGTGGATTCGATGCGGATACGGACAGCCGCTGTCGTACGGCTCCAGGTAGAAGGTCGAACAGCCGAATGGCTGGCTGATGCAGCCGAATCCACACGCGGGCTCCGGCCAGGCAAACACCCCGCTGCCGCCTCCCGCCGCGCGAGCCTCCGCGTCGTACTTCTGCTGCAGCTGCGCCACCTGGGCATCGATCGCAGCACGCTCCTGCTGGACTTTCACGTACTGCTCCTGCAGCTGAGCCTCCAGCTGCTGCGCGTAAACGATCGCGGCCTTTTGGGTGGCCACGTTCTTTTCGAGGTCGGCCTCGGTCACAAGCTGCTGCTGGAGGAGCGCCGACTGCTGACTCTTCTGAATAGTGAGATCGGCGTTGGTCTGATCGAACTGCGCGCGCGCCAACCCGAGCTCGCCCAGCAATTTGCGATCGGAGGCCGCAACCTGCTGCGCGCCGATCATGCGGTTCATCAGGTCGTTGAAAGTGTTCGCAGTCAACACCAGCTCGACATAGTTGACCGACCCGTGGTCATCGACATATCGCAGGCGCTGGTTGAGCAGCTCGTCGCGCACGCTGATGTTTGCGTGCAACCGCGTGAGGCTGGCCTCGGTGAACCGGATCTTCCGATTGAGCTCGTCGATCGCGGCCTGCGTTTGCGCTATGAGCTGCTTCTGGGCTGCGATCTGATTGTTGAGACTTGCGATCAGCGCGTAAATCGCGTTGATCTGACCCTGAAGATCCGCGATCTTCCCTCGGATGTTCTGCAGCTGCTGCTCGTTGTTGACCTGTTGGCCGATGCCCTGGTTGTAGGAGAGGCATGCCTGGTAAACAGCGGGAGGATCGCCCGCGTAGCAGAAGATCGCCGATGCCGTGTGCATCGACAGAGGTGTCCACGCCACGAGAGCGGTCATGACGGCGACCGACAGTCTTCGCCGCATCAGAGTCGGACGTACCTGCGCACGCCGATGTAGCTGCCCAGGGCGCCCAGCAGCGCGCCGCCAAGCAGCAGGTCACGGGCGAGGCTGGAGATGAATGTAGGGTCATAGGAGAGCGGGATGAAGGCGATGTCCGAGCGGAACTGGGCCACAGCCGGCGGATACGCAATGACCAGCAACGCAAGCGCGATCGACGCGGCGATGAGGCCGGTCATCACGCCTTCGATCACAAACGGTCCCCTCACGAACCATTCGGTCGCTCCGACCAGCTTCATGACCTCGATCTCCTTGCGGCGGTGATACACGGCTGTGCGGATTGTGTTCATGACGATGACAACCGAGACGACGACCAGGATCGCCAGCAGGCCGACGCCAGCAAGGCCGAGCCATTGTGACAGTTGGAGCATGCGGTTGACAAAATCCCCTTGATAGTTGGTCGGGTTGGAAGGATCGACCCCGGACCACTGTCGTGCGACGGTGTCGATCGCGGCAACATCGGCCAGCGCCTTGACTTTGACCTCAAGCTTCGCGTCCAGGGGATTGCCGTCGAGCTGCTGCGCCAGCACGGCGTTGTTTGGATCGGCCGTGAAGTTGGCGAGCGCCTGTTCCTTGGTGATGAAGCGCACGCTGGCCACACGTCGGTCGGTGCTGAGCCGCTGCTGGAAGTCGTACACACTCGGCAATGGAGTGCCATCGGCGACGTTGATCGAGATCACGCTCACCTTCTCGCGGAACCCGTCGAGCACTTGCGAGAGCGCATGCCCGACCAGCAGGTTGACCCCGGCGAGAACCAGGATGAGCGTGATCGACAGAACCGCGGCCAGGCTGACCGCCAGGTTCCGCCAGAAGCTCTGCCAGGCGCTATTGAGCGCGAATCTGAGGTTTCGAAACATCGTCATGGTAGCGGCCAGAACGGTCATCCCGGGCAATCTGCCCAGCATCGATCGCAATGACGCGG
Organism: Chloroflexi bacterium 13_1_40CM_65_17; assembly: GCA_001917815.1. GTDB lineage: Bacteria > Chloroflexota > Dormibacteria > Dormibacterales > Dormibacteraceae > UBA10449. The sequence goes on from MNES01000095.1 coordinate 6,891, forward strand.
CGGCGGAGTAGATCGACGATCTCACGGTTGTGGGTCGCCATCACAACGGTGGCGCCTCGTGAGTTGATACGCAGGAAGAGCTGCATGATCTCCCAGGCGGTGGCCGGGTCGAGGTTGCCCGTGGGCTCGTCCGCGATGATCATGCGCGGTGCGTGCACCAGCGCCCGCGCGATGGCGACGCGCTGCTGCTCGCCACCGGAGAGGTTCGACGGATAGGTCTGCTCCTTGCCGGCCAAACCCACCGTGTCGAGCGCCTCGGCGGCCCTCGATTGCACCAGCCGGTCGGGTTCGCCGAGGACGCGCAGCGCGAAGGCGACGTTCTCGTACACGGTCAGGTTGGGAAGCAGCTTGAAGTCCTGGAATACCAGGCCGATCTTGCGCCGGTAGTACGGCAGCTTCCGCCGCTTCATGCGGCCCAGCTCGATGCCCTCGACGAAGATCTTGCCCTTGGTCGGCTTCTCCTCTCGGATGAGGAGCCGGACCAGCGTCGACTTGCCGGCGCCTGAGGGCCCGACGAGGAACAGGAAGTCGCCCTCGGGAACCACAAGGTTGATGTCGCGAAGCGCCTCGGTGCCGGTTGGGTAAGTCTTCCAGACGTGCTGAAAGCTGATAACCGGCCGGCTGTCGAAATCCGGTGTCAAAACCATAAGCTGGATCTCTTGCTGTGACGTGTTGCGCCGAAGGGCGCGGTTGGCTAGGTCGCGGGCAGTATACCTCATGCCCCCGGATGCTCCAAATGCCATCCGTCGAGTTCAAACAGCTATCTAACGGACGGGCCCGTCCTAGCTTGCGGAGCCGTTCCGTCCCTGGCTCAAGCGCCAGCGCAGCCAGGCCTCGATGAACGGGTCGATGTCGCCGTCGAGCACCGCTTGCGCGTTCCCGACCTCGAGGCCGGTGCGGACGTCTTTGACCAGCGTGTATGGCTGCAGGACGTAGTTCCGGATCTGAGAGCCGAACTCGGCCGGCATCACCTGGCCGCGAATCTGGTCGAGCGTCGCCGCCGCCTCCTGCTGCTGGCGCTGGAAAAGCCGCGCTTTGAGGACCTTCATCGCCGTCTCGCGGTTCTTCATCTGCGAGCGCTCGTTCTGGCACGTCACGACGATGCCGGTGGGCAGATGGGTGATGCGGACGGCCGAGTCGGTCTTGTTGACGTGCTGGCCGCCCGCTCCGGTCGAGCGATAGGTGTCGATGCGGAGATCCTGAGGGCTGATCACGACCGCATCTTCATCGGTGCTCTCGAGCTCCGGCATCACCTCGACCAGGGCGAACGAAGTGTGCCGCCGATGGTTCTGGTCGAAAGGCGAGATGCGCACCAGCCGGTGAACGCCATGCTCCGACCTCAGCAACCCGTACGCACGCGGGCCGCGAACGATGAAGGTGACGCTCTTCAGCCCGGCCTCCTCTCCGGGCGACTGATCGATGACCTCGACCTCGAATCGATGACGCTCGGCCCACTTCATGTACATGCGCATCAGCATCTCGACCCAGTCCTGCGCCTCCACCCCACCCTGGCCGACCGAGATCGTCAACACGGCGTTGTGGTTCGCGTATGGGTCCGTGAAGAGCAGGTCGAGCTCGCGCGAGCGCAGCTCGGCGGCCAGCTTCGCTTCCTCCTCGGCGACCTGCCGCGCCAGCTCGGGATCGCCCGAGGCGAGCTGGTCGAGCTCAATCAGATCGCGCGCGCGCTTCTCCAGTTGCTCCCACGTCTTGATGAGCTCGCGATTCTCCGACGCTTCTCGCGCGAGCGCACCGGCGCGGCGAGGGTCGTCCCAGACTCCGGGCTGCGCTAGAAGCTGATCGAGCTCCTCAGCACGCTTGAGGTTGCCAGGAAGGTCAAAGGTGCTCCTTGAGCTCGAGAATCCGCTGCAGCAGCTCCTTGGGGCTAAGTTGAACGTCCATCTACCTTCCGTGGCACCTCTTGTATTTCTTGCCCGACCCACACCAGCACGGATCGTTGCGCCCCAGCTTAGCGGCCGCCGCCTCGCCGCCGATCGCGGCCGCGGCGCCGACGGGCGCTGCCCGCCGCTGACGTGGCGCGCCGTTGCGCCCTGGCTTGCCGGAGCCATCCGGGTCACCGGGTCCGCTCTCCAGCACCTCGCGAACCATCGGCGACGGCGGCGGCGGCGCTGCGTTGCGCTGCACCTGCACGCGGAAGATCCGGGCCACGATCGAGCCCTGGATGCGATCGCGCAGCTCGTTGAACATCTCCAGGGCCTCGTTCTTATATTCGACCAACGGGTCGCGCTGGCCATACGCGCGCAGGCCCACCCCCTCGCGGAAGTGCTCCATCTGCGTCAGGTACTCCATCCACTGCCAGTCGATTGTCCGGAGCATCACGTCCTTTTCGACCAACGGCATCAGCTCGGGGCCGATCTCCTCGACCTTCTTGTCGTACGCGTCGGCGGCGGCCGCATTCAGGTGCTCGGCGAGCGCCACCCGTCCCCGCTCGATGACCTCGTCAGGGATCTGCGACCCGGGCGCGATCGGCAGGTACGCCGACAGATATTTGACGAGCCCTTCCATGTCCCAGTTCTCGGGATGCCGGCTCTCGCAGTGGACCTCGATGGCCTTGTCGACGATCTCACGCACGTATTCGAGGATGTTGCCGCGAGCATCGGCACCTTCGAGCACTTTGCGCCGCTCTTCGTAGACGATCTGGCGCTGCTTGTTCATCACGTCGTCGTACTCGACCACGTGCTTGCGGGCGTCGAAGTGCATACCCTCGACCTTCTTCTGAGCCCCGGCGATCGACCTCGCGACCCACGGATGCTCGATGGGTTCCACCTCGAGGCTGTCCATCAGGCGGCCGATTCGGTCGGCGGCCGGTCCGAAGATTTTCATGAGGTCGTCCTCGAGCGAGATGAAGAACCTGCTCGAGCCAGGATCGCCCTGGCGGCCGGCACGTCCACGCAGCTGGTTGTCGATGCGCCTGCTCTCGTGGCGCTCGGTGCCGATGATGTGCAGCCCACCGACGTCGGTTACGCCTGTGCCGAGGACGATGTCGGTACCGCGGCCCGCCATGTTGGTGGCAATCGTGACGGCGGACGGCTGGCCCGCCTCGGCCACGATCGCGGCCTCGCGCTCGTGCTGCTTCGCGTTGAGCACGTTGTGCTTCACGCCCTTGCGCTCGAGCATTTTCGAGAGCCGCTCAGACTTCTCCACCGACACCGTGCCAACCAGCACCGGTCGCCGCTGCTTGTTCATCTCCACGATCTCTTCGATGACGGCCTCGAACTTCGACTTTTCGCTCTTGTAGATGACATCGGGGCTGTCCTCACGAACCATGTTTCGGTGAGTCGGGATCGCGACCACGTCGAGTCCGTAGATCTTGTGGAACTCTTCAGCCTCGGTCAGCGCCGTGCCGGTCATGCCGGCCAGCTTCTCGTACTGGCGGAAGTAGTTCTGAACCGTGATCGTGGCGATCGTCTTCTGCTCCTGCTGGACCTTGACGCCTTCCTTGGCCTCGACCGCCTGGTGCAGTCCGTCAGACCAGCGACGTCCGGGCATCGTGCGGCCGGTGAACTCGTCGACGATGATCACTTCGCCGTCCTTGACCAGGTAGTCGCGGTCGCGAAGGAACAGTGACTTCGCTTTCAAAGCCTGGTTGATCTGGTGCGCCTCGATCACATTCTCGAGGTCGTAGATGTTGCGGATGCTCGTCCAGCGTTCCATCTTCGCGATGCCCTGCTCGGTGAGCGAAGCGGACTTGTGCTTCAGATCGACCTCGTAGTCCTCGTTCTCGACCAGGCGCCCGGCCCATCGCGCGTACTCGTAGTACTTCTCGGTCGATTCTTCCGACTGCCCCGAGATGATGTGCGGCGTGCGTGCCTCGTCGATGAGGATGGAGTCGACCTCGTCGACGATCGCGTAGTGCAGCTTGCGCTGGCTGCACTGGTTGAGGTCGAGCGCCATGTTGTCACGCAGGTAGTCGAACGCTAGCTCGGAGTTGGTCGCATACGTGATGTCCGCCCGGTATGCCTCTTTCTTGGTCGCAGGGCGGAGGTGCTGCAGCCGGCTGTCGGGGTGGGTCTCGTCGAGGAACTCGGGATCGTAGATGAACGTGCCCGAGGTGCCGACGTTGACGCCGACACTCATGCCCAGCAGGTGGTAGATCGGACCCATCCAACCTGCGTCGCGCCGGGCGAGGTAGTCGTTGACGGTCACCAGGTGGACGCCCTCTCCGGCCAGCGCGTTCAGGTAAAGCGCCAGGCTCGCCACGAGGGTCTTGCCCTCTCCGGTCTTCATCTCGGCGATCTTGCCCTGGTGCAGGACGATGCCCCCCACCAGCTGAACGTCGAAATGCCTCAGGCCGATAGTGCGGCGGCTGGCCTCACGGCACACGGCGAAGGCTTCGATGAGAAGCTCGTCGAGGTCGTGGCCGTCGCGGGCGCGCTGCCGGAGCTCGTCTGACCGCTGGCGCAGCCCGGCGTCGTCCAGAGCCTTGAGCTCCGGCTCGAGCTCGTTGACGGCAGCAGCCACAGCGAGGTGGCGCTTGACTTCCCGTTCGTTGGGATCCAGGAGCTTGGTGAGATTCAGCATCAGATGTAGATCTAGGGTACCTGCTCAGATTCTTTCCCTAGGCGGTGACGGGTTAATCGGACCTCCCCACCCCCTGGTTGCCCTTCGCGCAAGCAGGGACCTCCCCACACAGTGGGGAGGGCTAGGGAACTACGGGCTCGATGATTGCGACCGACCCATCGGCTCGCCTATACGCGATCTGGATGCCCCCTGAGAACTCGTCGAGGAACACGTGAAATGCCTGGCCGTCGGAATCGAGCTCGGCGAGCGCCTGCTCGACCGACTTCGGGACCAGTTTCAGTCGAATTCGTTCCGGCTCCTCGGTGCGCGGCTTCGCAGGCTTCGGCTGCTGCGGCACCCGCAGTGGAGACACCTCCAGGTGACGGTGGGTCCTGATCTCCTTGAGCTTGACCACCTGCCGATCGATCTTGTCCAGCGCGAGGTCGAGCGCCGATTGCGCATCGACGCCGCGCTCGCTGGCTGACAGCACCGGTGTGCGGCGGCCGTTCACGTGGACGTTGATGCGGCACACGATGGTCGCGAGCCCGAAGCGCTTGCGCTCCTCGGAAAAATCCACGTCGGCATCCGCGACCTTGCCGAAATGGCGCTCGAGGCGGGCCAGCTTGCGCTCGGCGTAGGCCCTGAGCTCGGGCTTGAGGCCGTCCGTGCGGTCGTTGATGACGACCCTCACGACCTGAGTATATGCCCGACCGTCAGATCGCCTAGCGCTTGGCCGGCTTGTATCCAGGAGGCGGCGGGAAGAGCGCCGTGATCTCCTTGGGCAGCGGGATCCCCTGCGTGAATATGCGATCCAGGATCTGCGGCCGCAGGCCGGTGGGCTTGAACTCGGCGATGACCTTGCCTTCGGGGGTGGCGCCCTTCTGCTCGAGGATGAAGATGTCTTGCATCGTGATGACGTCCTGCTCCATGCCCACGAGCTCGGTGATCTGGGTCACCTTGCGTGAGCCGTCGCGCAACCGGCTGAGCTGGACGAAGAGGTTGATGGCGCCGGCGATCTGCTGCCGGATGGCGCGGACGGGGAGGTCCACGCCGGCCATCAGCACCAGGGTCTCGAGGCGACCCAGCGCGTCTCGTGGGGTGTTGGCGTGCAGGGTGGTCATCGAACCGTCGTGGCCCGTGTTCATAGCCTGGAGCATGTCCAGCGCCTCACCGCCGCGGCACTCGCCGACGACGATTCGCTCGGGGCGCATGCGCAAGGAGTTGATCACGAGCCGCTGAATCGTGATCTCGCCTTCCCCGTTGATATCCTTGGGCCGTGTCTCCATCCGGCACACGTGCTCCTGGTGGAGCTGGAGCTCGGCCGCGTCTTCGATGGTGACGATGCGGTCTTCGACCGGAATGAAGCCAGAGAGCACGTTTAGAAACGTCGTCTTCCCAGTGCCGGTGCCACCCGAGATGACGATGTTGGCCTTGGCGAGAACGGCGGCCTTCATGAAGCCGAAGCCGGCCTCGTTGCAGCTGCCGAACCGGATCAGGTCGTCGACCTGGTAGGGGTCGCGCGAGAACTTGCGGACGGTGAGCAGAGGCCCGTTGAGAGCCAGCGGGCGAATCACGGCGTTGACGCGGGAGCCGTCGGCCAGGCGAGCGTCGCACAGCGGCTGGCGCTCGTCGATACGCCGTCCGACGGTGCGGACGATGAACTGGATGACGTTGAGCAGCTGGTCCTCGTCGACGAACTTGATGTTCGTGAGCACGACCTTGCCGGCCATTTCAACGTAGACGTGGTCGCTGCCGTTGACCATGATCTCAGTCACACGGTCGTCGCGAATCAGGGGCTCGATCGGCCCTAGCTGCTGGTAGTACTCATCGATATTGATCCCTGGGATCCGAACTGCCATTCGTCAGCCTCCCGCTGGTAATACCGGACGCCGACCAACTATATAGCCCGGGCCCCGAGCTTCATACCGTTACGCGGGCCACCGCCGCCCCGATCACCGGGCCCGATCCACCTGCCCTCAGAGCAGCCGCACATGCCTCCAGGGTGGCCCCGGTGGTGGCGACGTCATCGACGATCAAGATCGATCGGCCGGCAAGATGGGGGCCCTGCCAGTTAAACGCGCCCCGGACGTTGTTCTGGCGCCACAGGCGGTCATGGCCCACCTGGGGCGGAGTGGCGCGGATGCGGACCAGCCGCCCGTGCGGCCGTCTGAGGCCCATACGGGCTCCCAGCTCGCTCGTGAGGAGCTCGGACTGGTTGAATCCACGCGAACGCGCCCGCTCGGGGTGAAGCGGAACGGCCACCGCCCACGACGCTGCCAGGCCCTCGACGACCAGACGTTCGGCAAGCAGCAGGGCCAGCGGTCCTGCGAGCTTGCGCCAGCCTTTGTACTTGAACCTCTGAAGCGCGTGTTCGATCGGGCCCTCGTACGCCACCGCGGACCGCAGGCGCGCCAGCGATCGAAGTCGGCGCCGGCACCCGCAGTCGGGTCGAGCAGACTCGACCTCCGCCCCGCACCGACGGCAGAGGGGCTCCTGCAGGCGCCTGATGCGTGTGCAGCAGCCATCACATAGCCACGCGCCGACGGTGAGGCAGCCACCGCATCGAGGAGGCAGGATGAGGTCGATGAGACTGGAGAGCATGGCGCCCTGAGCCTACCGACCCGCGTCAAGCCCGCCTTTACAGGCCGCTTGCCTAGGCGATCCGGATCTGGTCGCCTGCCTGCAGGTCCATGTCCGCCGTCGAACCTGCCGGCAGCTCGAGAACGCTCTGCGCGCCCCACACGAACCAAACCACGCCCCACCAGGGAGGCAGCCTCGTATAGACCTTCTTCACGCGTTCATTGCGGTCGAGGAATACGGCATCGATCGCGAATCTCATGAACACCATCGTGATGCTGCCGCCCTCGCACGGATTGATCCACATGCCGCGTCCTGGTTCCAGCTCGCGGCGGAACATGAGGCCGATGCCGCGGCCGAAAATCGTGCGCGGAACCTCCAGCTCTTCGGCCAGCACCTTGCCGGTTCGCTCATGCACCGCTCGAGGACGCGCCATCTGAATGGCGTAGCGTAGCGGCGCGGATGGAGTTCGACAGCGACGGCGTGCGTCTGCATTACGAGCTTCATGGTCCCGAGACCGGTCCACCCGTCGTGCTGGTCCATGGCTTCGCTTCGGACTACACGCTCAACTGGGTGGGCACCCGATGGCAGGAGAGCCTGGTGCATGCGGGGTACCGCATCATCGGCCTGGATTGCCGCGGCCACGGACGGAGCGCCAAGCCGCACGATCCCGAAGCGTATGCGATCGAGGTCATGGCGGCCGACGTGCGCCGTCTGCTCGACGAGCTGGGCGTCGCCCGAGCCGATTACCTCGGGTATTCGATGGGAGCCCGTATCGGTCTGCAGTGCGTTTTCGATTTTCCTGATCGCCTGCGCCGCGTCGTGCTCGGTGGCATCGGCGTCACCGGGGCCGTCGAGGAGGCCGAACAGATCGCTCGCGCTCTTCGCGGCGGCGAGCCGGAAGGTGCGTCCGCGGCTTCGTTTCAGAAATTTGCAGCCGCGCGATCGGTCAACGACCTCGAGGCGCTGGCCGCATGCATCGAGGGCCTGGCGCTGGCTCAGCAGCTCGACGACGAGCGACTAGGGTCGATTCGGACACCGATCCTCTTGGTGGTGGGAGACCGGGACGAGATCGCTCAAGACGCGGCCGAGCTCGCGCACCGGATTCCAGGCGCGAGGCTGGTCGTGATTCCGGGGCGAGACCACCTGGGCACCGTGCCCGCCCGCCAGTTCAAGGATGCGGCGCTGGAGTTCCTCGCCGAGCCATGAGGCGTCGTGCCCAACGCATGGAGACCGGCAGCGCGCTACATGGCGGGGCGGATGTTGGCATTCAGGTGGAAGACGTTGTCCGGGTCGTAGATTGCCTTGATGCGCGCGAGGCGCTCGTACTTGGCCGGCCCGTAGCTGCTGAGAACTCGGTCGTTGGGGTGCTCAGACTCCCCGTTGACGTAGCCGCCGACTCCCATCGCATGTGGCTGGAGCGCGTCCCAAAACGACCGGACCCACTGCCGCTCAGCCTCTAGCTTGTCGGGGCTGTCGGTAACCCCAACGATGAATGCGACATAGCAGGGCGAGCGACGACCACCGAAGGCCGTCGCATCTTCACCGACCTCGCAGTAGGCGGCGTCCAGGCGATAAAACAGCAGTGGCGACAGCGGCGATGTCTTGCGCGGAAGATGTTCCTCCACCACAGAGATCACATCCTGCGAGAACTCCGAGAGATACAGCGCCTTGTCGTAAGCGCAGACACCAAATGCGTTCGCCTCGTCCAACAGCTGTTGGAGCTGCACGTACGGCATCGGCGTCACGAGATCAAACAAGGGAGGTAGTTGCTTGCGCACCCGCGCCACCACGTTTTCATGCTCTTCCTGCGAGCCGAAACCAGTGAGCAACAATGCGCAACCCGGGCGAAAACGGTGCTCCTCTGGAACGAAGGGCGCGGGCGGTGCGTTGATCCCCGCCACGATGATGTTGAGATCAGATGGCAGTGAAGAAATGAGGTCCTCGGCCATCCGCAACACTCCGCCCGTACTCTCCAGCGGCCAAAAGAAGAGCCCGAACTGCACCAACGGCCCCGCCTGATGAAGCTTGAATTCGAAGGTGGTGACGACTCCGAAGTTGCCGCCTCCGCCACGAATCCCCCAGAAGAGGTCGGGGTGATCGCGCTCCGACGCCTGAAGGACTCGCCCATCGGCGGTGACAACTTCAGCCGAGACCAGGTTGTCAATGGTCAGACCCGCCTTCCGAGTCAGCCAGCCCATGCCGCCGCCGAGCGTGAGGCCGCCAACGCCCGTGTGACTTACGACGCCGGCAGGAACAGCCAACCCGTGAGGCTGGGCAGCCGCATCGAGGTCTCCCAAGGTGGCTCCACCACCTACGAGCGCACGTCGAGCGGCGGGGTCGACCGACACGTTTCGCATCCCGCTGAGATCGATCTGGAGACCGTCATCGACCACCGAGCTGCCGCCGGTGCTGTGTGCTCCGCCGCGAACGGCGATTTCCAGATTCTGCTGCCGGGCGAAGGCGATGGAGGCGCTGACGTCAGCCGTGTTCGCGCAGCGTACGATGACCGCTGGTCTCCGATCGATGGCGCCGTTCCAGACGATGCGGGCCTGGTCGTAGCCAGGGTCGCCGGGAACGAACACCTGTCCAGTGATCCCCGCACGCAGAGATTGGATACGCGGACTCGTGACCTGTGCCATGTGAACCTCCTTCTCCGCCCGAACCCACGCGTCAGTACCGGCCGCCGCAGGGCGTTGATAGCACCGCCTGACAGCCTCGTCAATAGGCGGGGTCGCCCCTCCGGGGCCCTCCCCTCCCTCCGGGGCCCTCCCCTCCCCCTGAGCCCAGCCGACCTGACGCCGATCAGTCAATCACAAGACGACGCCGCGCCGGAACCCTGGTTGTTAAGGTAGCGCTCAGCCGGCTCGATGGTGGTAGCGGATCCGGTGCTTGGTCCGTGTCATCGAAACGCCGGTCGGCACGATCGAGATCGTCCCATCGGGCTCGAGCACCGCGAGCTGCACCTCCTTCAAGTCGTTGATGCCGTGCTCGCGCATGGACATCTCCACCTCTTCCTGGTCGACGCCTTCCCGCTTCATCGCATCGGTCATATATTTGCCCTCCCGAACGATCACCGCCGGCGCCGGAGTGAACAGCCGGTGGAAACGGGGCAGATTGTCGAGCATGCCGACACCGTAGTTCAAAGCCACCAGGGTCACGATCAGGATGAAGCCGGCCGATAGCGATGTGTCCGGCCCGGTGATGGCGGGCTGCAGCGCGTTCGCGACCAGCAGGATGAACACGAGGTCGTACAGCGTAAACTGGCCCACCTCGCGCTTGCCGAAGAGCCGGAGCGCTATCAGCAACCCGGCGTAGATGAGGAGCGCACGCAAGACGAGCTCCCACGCCGGGATGCTCAGCTGCAGAAAAGAGGGCGTGCGTTACCTCGGCTGGAGCAGGATCAGCGCCGCAGGTCCGAGCAGGACGATCCAAAGCGTCGGGAAGATGCAACCCACCATGGGCAGCATCATCTTCAGTGTCGCCTGCGCCGCCTTTTCCTGGGCCCGCTGGCGCCGCTTGCGGCGCATCTCATCGGCCTGGATGCGGAGGATCTTGCCGATGCCGGTGCCGAACTGCTCCGACTGGATCACGGCCTGGATGAAGTTGTGCAGGTCCTCGACCCCGCTGCTGCGGCCCATCTCGTCCATCGCCTCGAGGCGAGGGCGGCCAAGGTTGACCTCGCGAAGCACCTTCGCGAACTCCTCGGAGAGCGCGTTCTTGTACTTGTCGGTGACGCGCGCAAGAGCGGCGTCGAAGCCAAGCCCGGCGTCGACCGCGATCACGAGCAGGTCCATCGCGTCCGGTAGGCCCTTCTGGATCTCAGTCCGGCGCGCATCCACCTTCTGCTGGAGCCATAACTGCGGCAGGAAGTAGCCGAGGATCGCGCCCACAGCGAGCGCGACGACGAGGTACACGGTGTTCTGAAGCAAAAAGCCCAGCAGCAATCCGACTGCCGCCAGCACGGCCGCACCAACGATCCTGATCGCGCCAAAGTCCTCGGGCGTCAGGTTGCCCGGCCGGCCGGCAAGGTCGAGCTTGTTCTGCAGGTCCTGTCGCTGCTTCTGCGGCGTCGATCGGGACATGATGCTGCCGAGTCGCACGAGGGCCGGTCGCAGGAACCGCTCGGTGAACGGCCTCTGTAGCTCGACCTCCTCAACCGTCAGCGGCCTTGCCTCGCCACCAGCGCCGTACACCTGCAGCCGCTGCTGGACCATCCGGGCCGTGTCCACGGTCGGAGTTCGTGCGAGGCCCAGGAAGATGATGAAGATTCCCAGCCCTACGGCAAGCGCAAAAATGATGATCATCAGCTCATACCTCGATCGCGACCACGCGACGAATAATCAGGTTGCCGATGAAGATCATGAAGACGCCGATTGCGATCAGCGCCCAGCCAATGAAGCTTTCGAACATGGGGCGGAAGTACGTGGGCGTGACGAAATACATGAAAGTCGCGAGCACGATCGGCAGAAACGTGATCAGCGTGCCCGACGCGCGAGCCTGCGCGGTGAGCGTCGCGATCTCGCCTTTGATGCGGACACGCTCTCGGATCGTGTAGGCGATGTTGTCGAGGATCTCGGCCAGGTTGCCACCGACCGTGCGGTGGATCGAATATGCCGTTGCCACCAGGTCGAAGTCCGCGCTGGCGATGCGCTTGGTGATGTTGGAAAGAGCCTCATCCGGTGACCCACCAAGGTTCATCTCACGGACGGCTCGCGCGAATTCCTCTGAGATAGGAGGCACTGCATTCTTGGCCACGGTGTCGATCGCCTGGGCGAAGGAATAGCCGGCCTTGAGGGCGTTGGAGAGCAGAGTCAATGTGTCGCCGAGTTGGCCGTTGAACGCCCGCAGGCGCCGCCCAACTCTGTACTTGACATATACGCCCGGCAGGAGGTACCCGATGATGCCGGCTATGGCGATCTGGATGATCCCGCCTGGAAATCCGAATCGGAGCAGCGCGATCAGCATGAAGAGCGCCATGCTGCCGAGCTGAATCATGAAGTACTCGGAGGTGCGGAGCTTCAGATCGGCACGGTTCAGCTGCTCGGCGACCGACGGCTTGCCCTTCTTCACGTTGCCGCGTCCGACGCGATCCGCCGCCGGCTGAAAGACGCGGTTCAGCGTGTCGCGCAAGCCAGTTGAGGGGGGAAGCGTCTGCGCACCGGCGGTTGTCACTCCATATGCGGCCAGCCGCGCCTGAAAATCCTCCGAGCCGCCGGCTGACCGGCGCATCTGGCTGAGTCCGATGAACAGCAGGAAAACGCCGGCGAAGGCGATGAGGGCGAATATCGCGCCGATCGGCATCTGAGACCTCCTAAGGGGTTAATACAGCTTATCCGGCGGGGGCTGAGGGGTGGGTGTGAACAGCCCTTCCGGGACGTCCTCGCCCTCGGACCTCAGGTGATCCATGCGCATGGGTCGTATGCCGGTGGCGGTGTGATAGCCGACGGCCTTGCCTTCGGAGTTGACCCCGATCTGTCTGAACACGAAGAGCTCCTGGAACTGGACGTCGCCATCCTTCACCCCAGTGATCTCGGCCACGCTGACGATTCTGCGGACACCGCCCCGGAGGCGGGACTGCTGGACGATCAAGTGGATGGCTGAGCCGATCGTCTCGCGGATGGCGCGCGACGGGAGATCCTGCCCGGCCTGCAACACCAGCGTTTCCAACCGGACCAGGCACTCCTTCGGGTTGTTGGCGTGCAGGGTGGACATCGAGCCATCGTGGCCCGTGTTCATGGCCTGGAGCATGTCCAGCGCCTCGCCACCGCGGCACTCACCGACAATGATGCGATCGGGGCGCATACGCAGGCAGCTCTTCACCAGCTCGCGGATCGGTACGGCGCCCTTGCCCTCGACGTTGGGCGGGCGCGACTCGAGCTGAATCCAGTGGGGCTGTTGCAGCTGTAGCTCGGCAGCGTCCTCGCATGTGATGAGCCGCTCTGTCTCGGGGATGAAGGACGACAGGATGTTGAGCAGGGTGGTCTTACCGGACCCGGTACCGCCGGAGACCAGAATGTTGAAACGCGCCCGCACGCACGAGCGCAGGAACGTCATCACCTCAGGACTCGATGATCTGAATCTGTTGACCACGTCCGCGGGCCCCCACTTCTCCTTCGCGAATTTTCGAATCGTGAGGCACGGGCCCTTGAGGGCGATCGGGGGGATGACCACGTTGACACGTGAGCCGTCCTTCAAGCGCGCGTCACAGATCGGCGTCGACTCGTCGACCCGTCGCCCGACAAGGCTCACGATGCGGTCGATGACCTGTCGCATCTGCCGCTCGGATTCGAACGTAACCGCCGACAGGGTCGGCTCACCGCTCTTCTCGACATAGATCTGCTTCGGATGGTTGGCCATGATTTCAGTGATGCTGGGGTCGGCCAGCAGCGCTTCGAGAGGACCCAGCCCGAGAACGTCGTCTAGCACCGACTCGACGAGCCGTTCCTTGTCGGCCTTGGTCATCGTCATCGCCGTGGTGCGGAAGTACTCCTCGGCGAGCTCGACGATCTTTTCGCGGACGCCGGGCTTGTTGCTGGAGTCGATCTGGTCGGCGTACTTCTCGATCAGCTTCGAGTGGATCTGCACCTTCGCGGCGGTGAAGGCAGGGGTCATCTCCCCGCCGACGGCGACCGCGGCGGCGCGCGAGGATAGGCTTGGGGCGGCGGACTCCACCGGAGCCGGGCGGCGATCCATGGGGATTGCCGTCACCGCCGCGACAGCCGAAGGGGGACCGTTGGTCGCCGGCGCCGCCGGCGCGGGAACGCCGGTCTGGTTCTGCTTGACCCTGTCGAGTAGACCCATCTTCAGCTATCCATGAGCGGCTTCGCCCCGTGCTTGATCAGGCGGCGGGCGAAGCCGACTCGAGGAATATCACAAGTTCGTGAAATGGTACCTGGCTTCGACCTCTTTCTGGCTCACGCCCTGAGCCGACAGCACGGTCGGGCACGTCGGGTCCGGCGCGCTGGGTGGCTGCTTCAGATAGTCGTTGAACGACTCCAGCGTGTAGCGCACCGTCGTGTTGCCGAGAAACCACGTGAAGAACTCGGCGTCGCACTGAGTGACCTCGATCGTGAGACTCGAAGTGACGCCGCTCGTAGCTCCGGTGCTGCCGCCTGCAGCGGCACCGCTTGCCGGCTGGACATTGGCCGCGGCCGGGCCGAGTCCGATCACATGCACGTTGGTAAAGATCGTCTTGCTGATGACCTTCGGCGATCCGGTCTGCGTGCCGGTAGGCGCAAGGATCGTGATGCTGGCCGAGGCGATGACGGTGATGTAGTCGCCAACGGTGATGTGGCCCGCGACTCCCTGCTGCTCACCTGTGGGAATGGTCATTGCGACGTATCCGCTCGCGAGCGGGAGATAAGCAGGCGCAGACCCGGCGGGGATCAGGCCGACGTCTCTCGCCAGCATGTCAGACGTGATTAGCGCGCCCTTGCTGATCTGGACCTCGGAAATGAGGCCCTTCGCGTCGCCTGTCCTCGCATAGGTGTTGGGCAGACCACCGGAGATCTTGGCGGTCGTCAGGTCGGCATCCGTGAGCTGGTGGCGGATCGGTATCGACTGAGCGGCGACCACGACGGACTCGGTGGGACCGCCTCCGATCGCGCCGCCACCACCGAAGTTGCCCCAAACGAACACTCCGGCGCCGGCGAGAATCGCAAGTAGTAAGCCAAGAAGAATCAGAAAGCGTCCACCGCCTGGTCGCGGTCTTGCAGGAGCTGGTGCGACGGCCAAAACTAAGTCACCTCCGGGATCTGATCTTCAGGAACGGGGCCATTGTAGCGAGGGGGACCGCGATCGTCCCCCGTTAGCGGGGGTCATCCTCCGCAAGTGAAGAGAGCCCCTTGCGGGGCTCTCTCTTGAAGGTGTTACTACGTTTGGTTCTCGTTAGCCGAGTGCGGCTACGACGTTCGAGAACACGTTCTTGATCTGGTTGCCCATCGTAAGAAGGATGACGATGACCACGATTGAAACGAGCACGAGGATCAGGGCGTACTCAACCATGCCCTGCCCTTCCTGACGAGACGTAAGGCTGCGAAGTTTCCAGTAAAGGCTCAACATCTGCGATTTCACCTCCTTTTTCCTGAATTGCAGGTTGCTAACTCGATTGACGAGGCGGCCGAGGGATTCTTGCGGCCCAATTGCCGCCGTGGACGGTGATCCTACTCGGGCGGTCCCAAGCAGGTCAATTCATTAAGCAAAAAGGCCACTTGGATCGTTTAGGGGCAGTACCAGGCTGTACCACTTGCTACCGTTTCGCCGGGAATGATCACCGCCGGCGTCGAAGACAAAGTGAGCAAGCGCCCGGCGGCGTACTGGCGGGACCTGCTCTTCAGCCGCCTCCTCCCCGCCCTCTTCTTCAGCATCTTCCTGGCCCGCCAGCTGCTGTTCGTGTTGGGCGGCCTGCAATCCCCCAGGACGGTTTCCGACTACCTCTTTCTGCTGCAGCAGTGTCTGGCGCTGGCCTACTTCACGATGCTGGTGGTCCTCTACAGCGTCCGCCTCCCCAAGCGGGGCACCGACCAGCGGCTGGGGGTGGTTTTCATCGCCTTCACCGGGACCTTCAGCGTGATCCTGGCCGGTTTCCTGCCCGGTGGCGGCCGGCGCGACTGGCTTGTCCTGCCGGCTGACATCATCGCCACGATCGGGCTCGCATACTCCGTGTGGGGCCTGGCGTACCTGCGGCGGTCGTTTTCGATCATCCCAGAGGCCCGCCGCCTTGTCACCGGTGGTCCGTATTCTCTCAGCCGCCACCCCGTGTACCTCGGCGAAGTGATCACCGCGGTCGGGATCAATCTTGCCACCGCCGGCTGGCTGGGCACGCTCGCCATCATCTACTTCATCGCCTGCGAGCTTTTGCGCATCCGCTGGGAGGAGGGCGTGCTTTCGCGCACATTCCCCGGCGAGTATCCCGAGTACGCCCGCCGCGTGCCCCGGTACGCGCCCAACCCGCTCAAGGCCCGCAGCTGACACGATTGGCTGAGCGGTTGAGCGCGCGCACGCTGCTCCTGGGCAGCGTGATGATCGTCATCGCCGCGCTGTTCGTCGGGTCGGTTCAGGATCCCGACTTCTGGTGGCACATCCGGATCGGGCGCTGGATGGTGGAGAACGGCCGCTTGCCTTCGACCGACATATTCACCTACACGGTCCCGATCCACGTCTGGACCGACCACGAGTACCTCACAGAGGTCCTGATGTGGCTCATCTACTCGACGGCGGGCGCGATCGGCATCGCGATTTTCTTCGGCGTCATCACGTACGCGGGCTTCTATCTCATGTACAGGCAGGTGCGCCGAGAGCCCTTCGTGATCGTCGGCGTGGGCCTGGCTGTCGGGGCCGTGGCGGGGGCTCCCATCTGGGGTCCTCGCGCGCAGATGATCACCTTCGCGCTCACCTGCCTCGAGCTGTACTGGCTCCAGGGCTACCTGAGCGGCCGCAGCCGGGCGCTCCAGTGGTTTCCGCTCGTCATTGCCCTGTGGGCGAACCTGCACGGCGGCTGGGTCATCGGTTTCGTGTGGCTCGGTGTGGCCCTGGTAGCCGAGCTCATCGGCTGGGCATGGAACCCTTCCAACCCCGCCCATCGCGTGCATGTACGGTTCCTCGCCATAATCAGCGCAGCCTGCGCCGTGGCGGTTCTGGCCACGCCTCACGGCTTCAGCCTCTACCTCTATCCATTCCAGACCGTGGCCAGCGCGGCCCAGGAAAGGCTGATCGTCGAATGGTTCTCGCCCGACTTCCACCAACCCTTCCTGCGCCCGTTCGAGGTCATGGTCTTTCTCCTGGTCGCCGGCTTCGCGCTGCGGCGGCCCACCGTTTACGACCTGCTCCTGTCGCTGGTCGCGCTGGGGCTGTCCTTGCAGTCGGTTCGCAACGTCGCGCTGTTCGTCGCCGCAGCCACGCCAGTTCTGATCAGGACCTACTCGGGATACTGGAAGGAGGTCTCGGCGGCGCGAGGCTGGAAGCTCGCGCTCCCATCCCGGAGTCTTTTCGCCGCCATCACGGCGCTGGCCTTGCTGGTGGTCGCGCTTGCCACCTCCGTCCACATTGCGAGCGAGGTGAGCCCGAGCCACCAGCAGAGCCTCACCGCGTCCAACTACCCGGTGGCCGCCGCGGACTGGCTGGCCGCGCACCCCGAGGTGGGAACCAAGATGTACAACCAATACGGCTGGGGCGGGTACCTCGCCTACCGCTTCTACCCGCAGCCGAACCGGAGGGTGTTCATCTTTGGAGAGGCGGCGCTCATGGGCGACGGCCTCCTCAACGACTACCAGGCCATCCAGACCCTGCGGTCGAACTGGAAGACGTTGCTGGACGGCTATGGGGTCGACTATGTCGTGTACAACCGCGGCGAAGCGCTCGCCAACGTGCTGGCGACGCAACCTGACTGGAAGCTCGTCTACGAGGACTCCGAAGCGCAGATCTACGTGCGGGTGAAGCTTCTGTCGTAGCGTTTCTGCTTCCGCGGTAAAGAGGTAGACATATTCACGCCGCTCTCCCCGACCCCTCTCCCCGAGGGGGAGGGTTCTAATCAGTAGACCCGGTAAATCTTGAAGTTCGGCGAATCGTACGACGGCGGTCCCAGCGAATCCGGGGGCGTGGACTGCAGGTCCACCGTCCAGATGACGTAGCGGATGTGATCGACGTGGATGAAGTCGGCGAGGTCGCCCTTGCCCGTGAGCAGGTCGAACGCATGCTGAGACTTGTCGAAGTAGCCGAACGTCTCGTCGTAGTGGCCGACGTACACGGTGTCGGGGCTGTACGCAGGGACGTAAAGGCCGACGCCCGGCATGCACAGGACGGTCCCGGCGGGCTGGTTCCCCAGCCAGACGAGGCCGTCGTACTCGCCCTGGCTGACCGAATACATCGGATACGTGGCGAAGGCCAGCGGGGCGAGCACTAGGAACGCGCTGCCGACGGCGGAAAACGCGATGTACGAGAACGGCACGAGGGCTCGCGCCCTCACGCTTCGCAGCCGCGGCAGGATCACCTCGTACATGCCCCGCGCCCCAAGCACGACCAGCGGCAGGTAGATCGCATCCAGGAAGCGGCGCCGGAGGTCGCCGGCCGGGTTGGGCAGATAGAGGATCGCCGCCAGCAGGACCAGCCAGGCGATCAGGAATAGGTCCTCGCGGCTGCGCCGGCGCAGCGCTCCGGGGATGCCGACGAATGCAAGCAGCAGCTGCGGCGCGAGGGCGAAAAGCAGGCTGATGGTCTCCGGGGGAAGGGCGTTCTTCGAGTGAAACGTCCAGCGCTGAACTTCGGGGTTGCCCACGAACGCCAGGTACGAATAGAGGATGTACGGGGCGGGAATGGCGAATGCCAGCGCCGCCGCGACCCAGCCGCGCCGCGAGGCCGGGCGCAGCAGCAACGCCACCGCTGTGGCTCCGCCCATGAGGATCGGCATCTGCGGATGGATGGACGCCTGGCCGAGCCAAGCCGCTCCCGCCAGCGCGGCGAGGCCGAGGCTCCCGCGCTGGATCGCTTTCAAGGTGAGGGCGACCCCAACACCGGCGAAAACCCCCGACCAGGCGAAGTGGGGGAGGGCGAGCACCGAGTAGAAGGCGGTGAGCTCGGGCATGCGCCAGTCGAGGGTGTCTGTCTGATTTCCGAACACCACCGGGTGGTGCAAGAACTGGATCACGTAGCCCAGCCCGAGCCCGATCGCCACGAAGAAGAAGGCAAAGCGCCGAGCCGATCGGTCCTCGATGAAGTGCGAGATGAAGAGCCATGCCGAGCCCATGAGAGCAAACGCCGCCGCGATCCTCGCCAGATGAAAGGTCGCGATCAGCGGCAGGTGCAGGAGCGCCGAGAGATGACCGAGCATGATCCAGAACATGAATAGGTATGCGGGCGGGCTGACTTCGGTGGTGTAGCGGTTCTGCCAAGCCCATGCCCCTTCCCAGCCCTGACGCATCTTGGCGAGATATGTATTGGCGTCGTCGCCGAGGAAGAAGAAGCCCATGAACACCTGGCCGTGGGGCTGGACCACATACGCGTAGGCGTATGGCACCGCCGTGACGATCGCGAGCGCAAGACCGGTCAGCAGCGGAAGCCGCCAGCCCCCGAGGCCTCGGCTGGCGGCCTGCTCGTTGATGCGTGCTGAGGGAGTTACCGCTTCCATCGGCCCAGGCTCAGCCGCAGGACGGTCCACAAACCGCGGTGCATCTCGCCTCGCGAAACCTTCGATGCGCCGGCGACGCGGTCCTCGAAACGGATGGGGACCTCGACCACGGGGTACCCCAGCCGGCGGCTGCGCCAGACCATCTCGATCTGGAATGAATAGCCCTGCGAGACCACCTCGTCGAGCCCGATGCGCTCGAGCAGCTCTCTCGTGTAGCACCGGTAGCCAGACGTGCAGTCGTGCGTCGGCAGGCCGAGGAGGGTGCGGCAGTAGACGTTCGCGCCCCACGACAGCAGCCACCGATGGAAGGGCCAGCCCTCGATCGAGCCGCCGCGAATGTATCGCGAGCCGATGGCCAGCCCGCCTGAACGCCGTGCGGCATCCACGATCCCGTCGAGGTCCTTGGCCAGATGTGAACCGTCAGCGTCCATCTCGACCAGGAGCGCGGCGCCATCGGTAAGTCCGATTCGGAACCCGTCTTGATACGCACTGCCCAGTCCAAGCTTGCGCGCGCGGTGCAGAACCCGAACCCCCTTATCCGCGGCCGCCAGGCGATCTGCCAGGTCTCCCGTGCCGTCCGGCGAGGCGTCGTCGACGATCAGGACGTCGTGGCCGAGCCGGCGAACGCCATCCACGACCCGTTCGAGGTTCTGCACCTCATTGAACGTGGGCAGGACGACGAGCACGCCACTCTTCACCGGCGGCTGAATCTGATTCTCAGGACATGCCAGAACATGTCGACGGAGCTCCGGATGGCCATCACCTTGGTCGGCGCCGAGTTTCGCCATCTGACCGGCACCTCGGCGATTCTCACTCCCTTCTTCTTGGCGAGGTACAGGACCTCGGGGTCGTAACCGAAACCATCCGTGGTCAGGCCTTCGAACACATCGCGGGCGATGTCGCCGCGGAACAGCTTGAACCCGCACTGCGTGTCCCAGATGCCCGGCAGCAGGACGATCTGGACCAGGACGTTGAAGGCCTTACCCATCGCCACGCGGTAAATGGGTTGGGAGAGCTCGACGCGCGAGCCCTTGATCGAGCGGGATCCGATCGCCACCCCTGCCCCGCCTACCAAGGCGCCGTCCAGCTTCACGAGCTCTTCGATTGGTGTCGACAGATCCGCGTCGGTGACGAGCACCAAATCGCCACGCGACGCTCGCACACCCTCGGCCAGCGCGCGCCCCTTGCCGCGATTCCTGGGCAGCGCCACGATGCAAACCGCCGCGTTCCCCGCCGCCGCCTGGTCCATCACCTTGCGAGTGCTGTCTGAGCTTCCATCGTCGACGAGGATCAGCTCGTATGAGTCGCCGCGTGAGCCGAGGTAAGCCTCGATGCGTTCGATGGTGCGAGGCAGCCTCTGCTCCTCGTTGAAGCAGGGGATGACCACGGTCAGTTTCGGCGCCCGGGCGGCCACGGCGCCCCATCGTAAGGGCGCGGGATCACACCTTCCTATGGACGGCCTGCCAAAACTCTCAACGCATAGATCGGCAGGACGGCCATCCGGCGAATCCGCCAGGGCTGGCGCGCGAGCCTGAACAGCCACTCCATGCCCACGCGGCGCAGCCACAGCGGCGCCCTCGGAACTCGACCGGTGAGGTAGTCGAAGGCTCCGCCGACGCCGATCGCGACGGCGACATCTGTGAGGCGGTCGCCCAACCGGTCGATCCACAGCTCCTGCCTCGGCGCGCCATAGGCGACCAGGAGCACCTGCGGCCGTGCGGCCTCGATCGCGCGCAGAGTCTCTCCGTCGTCGGCTGGATCGGGCGAGCCCGAGTGGGCCGCAACCTCCAGCCCAGGATTCTGGTCTCTCAGCCGCCGGGCCAGCTCGTCGGCGACGCCTGGCGCGGCCCCGAGCAGGAAGAGGCGGAACTTGCGTAGGGCGCAGAGCGCAGCTATGCGAGGGATCAGGTCGACGCCCGTGACGGGTTCCGCCAGCCGGCAGCCCTGCCTCCTCGCGGCCCAAACCACCCCGCTGCCGTCGGCGAGGCACAGAGCCGCCGACTCGAGCACACGCGCGAACTCACCATCGTCGCCGGCGCGCATCACAAACTCGGGATTCACGGTGGCGACGAGGTGGCGGCCCCCGGCGCCGACGAAGCCCTCGATTTGGGCGACGGCCGCGTCCATGTCGACGCAGTCCACCCGCACGCCGAGCACCCGGGTGGCGCTAATCCCCAGGCCCCGTGTTGATCGTGGTCAGGACCAGAGGGGACTCCTCCGAGCCGAGTCTGACCGCGAAATCCGCCATCGATTCGCCACCGCCAACCCGTACGCGAGTCCACGTATAGCGGTCGTCACGGCTGTGGACGGTCCCGGGCATCTCGGTCACCGCCGTGTCGTATCCAGTGGTCTGGAGTGCGTAGACCACCTGGGAGTTGAACTTTCCCGATGGGTATGCGAAGTCGACGACGGGGTGGCCCACCAGGCGCTCCAGCCACACCTTCGAGGTGGCGAGCTGGTAGGTCACCCAGTACGGCGACGTGCGGGCAAGGTCGGCGTGATTCAAGGTGTGCGACGCGATCTGGATTCCGTCGCGGTCCATCTGAACGACCTGATCGGCCGTCACGTACCTCGACTCGCCGACGAAGCTGGTGACGATGTAGGCGACCGCCTTGAAGTTGTACGACCTCAGAGTCGGGTAGGCGGTCGTGTAGAGGTCGATGTAACCGTCGTCGAGGGTGATCACGACCGGCTTGTCCGGCAAGACCCTGCTGCCCGCAAAGTAGGCGCGCAGGTCGTTGAAATCGACCGCGTGGTACCCGTTGGTGGCGAGCCAGTCCATCTGTTCGTGAAAATTCGCCGGGCTGACCGAGAGCCTGTAACCCATCCAATCGCGGTTCGCCGAGGGCACGGGGCGGATGTAGTGGTACATGAGGATGGGGACGCTGATCGAGCGGCGGCCGAACGGAATCAACATCGTGTGATGAACCGTGATCGCGCGTTCCGGCGCCATCCCGAACGGGGCCTGGGCGCGGAGCAGGGTCGAAGTTTCCGACTCGGCCGGCGAGGATGCGGACGCCTGCGAGACCTGGGGGAAATCGCCCACCTGCAGCATGGCGACGCAGGCGGCCAGGAAGGCCACCGCTGCCCCTCCCCTTCGCAGCATAAAAACCCCACGAACGTGCACGGGCCTTAGCTTAAGCGCCGTGGGTTCGGTGAAGAAGGTCGCGGTCGACCTCAATCCCGCGACTCGCGAGGTGGCGACCGGGACCGAGATCTACACCCGCGAGGTGGGCTCGCGCCTGCCCGCCGCGGCGCCCGAGCTGCGCTGGCTCTTCTTCGCGTCGCGGGCACGACCTGGCCTTGGCGTGGACGTCATGGTCGTGCCGATGGCCCGCCTGTGGTCTCAGCTGCGCTTGCCGCTGGCGCTCGGCCGCGCCCACCCTGACCTGCTTTTCGTGCCGGCCCACGCGATTCCGTTCGGCTGGCCGGGCAAGTCCCTCACAGTCGTCCACGACCTGGCTTTCGAGCGCCACCCGGAAGCCTATTCGTTGAGCGAGCGCTCGTACCTTCAGCTGACCACGCGATGGGCTGCTTTGCGATGCCCACTCGTGATCACGCCCTCGGAATCCACCCGGCAGGACCTGGTCGACCTCTATCACGTCGCGCCGGAGCGGATCCGCGTCGTACCGAACGGCGGTGGCGAGCAGGTGGAACGCGCGGTCGCGCCCACGAGGAAGCTCGCCGAGATGGGACTCGAGGGACCATTCGTGCTTCAGGTCGGCCGCATCGAGACGCGCAAGAACCAGGGCGCGGCGCTGGCGGCGATCGAGCGCCTGGAAGGCATCACCCTGGCCGTGGCCGGCCCCGAACGCGACCGTGCCCTGGCGGCCAAGCTTCGGGCTTCGTCCCGCGCCCGGGTCCTGGGTAGAGTGGATGCGCCGACCCTCGAGCTGCTATATCGACGCGCCAAGGCGGTCGTGGTGCCCAGCCTCTACGAGGGTTTCGGCCTGCCGGTCCTGGAGGCGATGGCACGCGGCCAGGTCGTCGTGGCGGCGCGCAACTCCTCGCTGCCGGAGGTGGGCGGCGATGCGGCGCTCTACGTTGACGATCCCAACGACCCCGCCGCGCTCGCGGCGGTGCTCGAGAAGGGGATCGGCGATCGCAAAGTGCGCGCGCTGCTGCACAAAGCGGCGCATGAGCGAGCGGCTGGGTTTACGTGGGAACGCTCGGCCGCTGGCGTCGCGGACGTGGTGCGTGAACTACTCGCGTAGCGTCTCGTCGATTACTTGCCACGTCATTTCGGCGCTCCGACTCCAGCTGAACTCTGCCGCCCGGAGGATCCCTCGCCGTCTCAGGTCGGCCGCCAGCTCGGTGTCGCCGAGCACTCTCTCCAGGGCCTTACGCCAGGCGTTGGCGTCCCCGGCCGGGACCACCAGCCCAGCTTCATCGACGACTTCAGGGAGGCTGGAGCTGTCGGAAACCACGACGGGCGTTCCACACGCCATGGCTTCGAGGGGCGGCAGCCCGAAACCCTCGTACCACGCCGGGTGCGCGAGGACCTGGGCAAGGTTGTAGATGGCCGGCAGCTCTCCGGGCTCGAGCGAGTCGAGATGGTGCACGCGATCACCCAGGCGGCTGATTCGCTCCCTGATCGGCTCGTAGTTCCATCCCCAACCACCGACGATGACCAGGTCAGGCCGGTCGCGCATCATCGCCCACGCCTCCAGCAGCGTCAGCAGGTTTTTGCGCGGCTCGATGGTGCCCACGAAGAGGATGAATCGTTCCGGCAGGTGGAGACGCTCACGTGCGGAAGTTCGCTCCTCCCCGCTCATGGGCCGCAGCCCCCGCGATACTCCGTGCGGTACGACCACGATCTTCGACTGGGGGACACCGAACAGGTCCTCGGCGTCGCGAGCCGTGTTGCTCGAGACCGCGATCACCATGTTGGCGCGCCTCAACGAGCTTGGTATCACCCATCGCGTGCTGAGCGGCTGTCGCTGCGGAAACCAACCGGCGTTGCGATAGATGGCCAGGTCGTGAATCGTGATGACGGAGGGCGAGCCGACATCCATGAGGGGCAGCGCGCCTGCAGCGCCGAAGAAGACATCGGGTGCAAGCCTGCGCAGCCGTCCGGGCCACTGCACGTGGCGCCCGAGAAATGGAACCTGCGGCAAACTCCGATATGAGGCCGAGGATGGACCTTGGATAGACACTCCCGGCGGCACGTACACGGTGAAGCGGCAGTCGGGACGGTCGACGGCCATCGCCTTCAGGATCTCGGTGGTGTAGACGCCGACGCCCGCCCGCGGCCTGGCCAGGCCGACTCCATCCACCGCAACGTGCAGCCCCGTCATTACCGGGCTGTTTGACCTCCCCACTTGTGGGGAGGGTCAGGGAGGGGGGTTCGCACTAACGCAAATACGACTGGTTCCGCTTTAGAACCTCGAAGTGTTCCAGAGCCAGACCGGTGCCGCGAACGACGGTCGTCTGGGGATCGTCGGCGATCACAGCCGGTATCCCCGTGTGCATGGAGAGAAATCGATCGAGCCCTCGCAGCTGCGCGCCGCCACCCGACAGCACGATGCCGCGGTCGAAAATGTCCGCCGCCAGCTCCGGAGGCGTTTCCTCGAGCACGCTGCGCAGCGCGCCGACGATCAGGCGGAGCGGCTCCTGGATGGCCTCCGTCACGTCGTTGGAGGACACCTCGAGGCTTCGGGGCAGCCCGGAAACGAGGTCGCGGCCACGCACGTCGAGTCGCAGCGGATCCTTCATCTGGACTGCCGATCCAACCGCGATCTTGACCTCCTCCGCGGTGCGCTCGCCGATCAGGAGATTGTGCCGGCGCTTCAGGTGGACCGCGATCGCGTCGTCGATCCTGTTGCCGCCCACGCGGATCGAGTGGGCGACCACCATCCCGGAAAGCGAGATCACCGCGATCTCGGTGGTGCCGCCGCCGATATCGCAGATGGCGTTGCCTCGCGGCTCGGAGATTGGAAGCCCTGCGCCGATGGCGGCCGCGAGCGGCTCGTCGATGAGCCACGCCTGGCGGGCGCCGGCAGAGATGGCGGCTTCAGTGACCGCCCGCCGCTCCACGGAGGTCACGCCCGAAGGAACGCAGATCATGATCTCGGGCTTGAAGATGCGCTGCCGGCCCTGGACCTTGCCGATGAAGTGATGCAGCATCCCCTCGGTCACGACGAAGTCGGCGATCACTCCTTCGCGCATCGGCCGGACCACCTTGATGGTGTCTGGCGCGCGGCCGACCATCTCGAGAGCCTGCCTTCCCACCGCGAGGATCCGGGTGCCGTCGCGGTTCACGGCTACCAGTGAGGGTTCGTTGATGACTATCCCCTCGCCCTTGACGAAGATGAGCACCGTCGAGGTGCCCAGGTCGATTCCGATCTTCTTGCCCAGGCTCACTCGTACGTATGGTCGGAGAGTTTGATTTCGGTATCGATCGGAATCCGCTCAATCTGCGCCCCGACCGAGGCCAGCTTGCCGGCCATGTCCTCGTAGCCGCGCTCGACGTGCCACGCGTTCTTGAGCACACTCTCGCCCTCCGCGCAGAGGCTTGCGATGACCAGGGCCGCACCCGAGCGGATGTCGGGAATCGTCAGCTCGGTGCCGCGCAGCCGGCAAGGACCGTGGACGACCGCATGCAGGCGCCCCTCGACGGTGATCCCGGCACCCATTTTCGCGAGCTGGTTGACGTGCTGGAACCGATTTTCGTGAACGTACTCGGAGATGACGGTTTCGCCGTCAGCCTGCGTCATCAGCGCCATGTACTGCGCCTGCAGATCGGTCGGGAAACCGGGAAAGGTCCATGTGGACATGTCGATCGGCTTGATGTGCGTGCGAGGCCGCCGGCCGACCTGAAACCACCCGTCGCCTGTCTGCACGTGCGCGCCCGCCAGCTCGAGCTTGAGCAGCACGACGCTCAGGTCTTCCGGCCGGCTGCACTCGATGCGCAGCTCACCGCCGGCGGCTGCGACTGCGATCGCGTACGTGCCCGCCTCCAAGTAGTCCGCGACGACGGTGTGGTCGGCGCCTCCCAGCTCGCGCACGCCGTCCACCACCAGCCGTTCTGTGCCGATGCCCTCGATCCGCGCGCCCATCTTGGCGAGCAAAAGGCAGAGATCCTGCACGTGCGGCTCGCGCGCGGCGTTGAAGATTTCCGTTCGGCCTTCCGCGAGCACCGCAGCGAGCAGAATGTTCTCGGTGCCGGTCACGGTCGGTAGGTCGAACACGATGCGCACGCCGCGCAGCCGATCGACCTCGGCCACGATCTCGGTCGCGGTCTCCTCTATGCGTGCGCCCATCTGACGCAGACCGCGCAGGTGCTGCTCGACGCGCCGAGCCCCGATGTCGTCTCCGCCGGGACGCGGCAATCGCGCCTGGCCGAAGCGGCCCAGCAGCGCGCCCAACAGAACGATGGTGGCGCGCATGCGCCGGCCGAGCTCATCGGGCACGTCGGTTCCGCGCGCATGCCCCATCCGCAGGACCAGCGAACCTTCACCCTCGGTTCGCCCGCCCAACCCGGTAAGGATCTGCGCCATCACCGCCGTGTCGGTGACCTTGGGAACGTTCGTCAGGCGAACCGGCTCGGCTGTGAGCAGCGCGGCGGCCATCTCCGGCAGAGCCGCGTTTTTGGAGCCGCTGACGCACAGCTCGCCCGCCAGCTCAGAGCCGCCTCTGATGCGCAGGGCGCCGTCGCGACGCGAAGCTGATCCCTTCATCAGCCGTTACGGTACAGACCGGCGCTGGAAACTTCTGTCAGCTCCGGCGCAACCGAGCCAGGCGAAGCCGCGCCTCCGCGATCGCGAGGGCGGTCTGGAACTCGACTTCCTCGGCCGGCGTGAGGGTCCTCGTTCCAGCCAGCATCTCCTGGGCTCGGCGGCGCGCCTCCTCGGCTCGCTCGAGGGAGATCTCGTCGGCGTGCTCCGCCACGTCCGCCAGCACCGTCACACGTTCGGGCAGCACCTCGAGGAACCCGCCGCCAACGAAAAGGAGCTCCTCGCTGCCACCCATCGTCTCCTGGATGCGGAGCGGGCCGGGCTTGAGCACGGTCATCAGGGGAGCGTGCCGAGCCATCACGCCGAGCTCTCCGTCGGCCCCGTTGGCGATGATGAACTCGACCTCGCCCTCGTAGAGGCTTCGCTCGACGCTAACCACCCTCAGTGGGTATTTCAACTTACGACGCGGCCTTCGTCTTCATCCGTTCACCCTGCTCGCGCGCCTCGTCGATAGTTCCCACCATGTAGAAGGCCTGCTCGGGAAGATCGTCGTGCTTGCCATCGAGGATCTCCGTGAAACCCCGAACCGTCTCGCTCACCTTCACGTACTTGCCCTCGCGGCCCGTGAAACGCTGCGCGACGCTGAACGGCTGGGAGAGGAAGCGTTGGATCTTGCGCGCGCGAGACACAGCCAGCTTGTCGTCCTCCGAGAGCTCTTCCATGCCGAGGATGGCGATGATGTCCTGAAGGTCCTTGTAGCGCTGCATCGTTTTCTTCACGCCCTGCGCGGCGTCGTAGTGCTCCTGCCCGACGACCGAGGGCTCGACGAAACGGCTCGAGGATCCCAACGGATCGATGGCGGGATAGATGCCGATCTCGACCAGCGACCGCTCCAGCCGCACGGTGGCGCCCAGGTGCGCGAACACGGTTTGGATCGCGGGATCCGTGTAGTCGTCGGCCGGCACGTAGACGGCCTGCACCGAAGTGATCGAACCCTTGCCCGTCGACGTGATGCGCTCCTGCAGCTCGCCCATCTCGGTCGCCAGGGTCGGCTGGTAGCCGACGGCGGACGGCATGCGCCCGAGCAGCGCCGACACCTCGGCCCCGGCGAGCAGGTAGCGGAATATGTTGTCCACGAACAGGAGGACGTCCGCCCCCTCCTCGTCGCGAAAGTACTCGGCCATCGTCAGCCCGGTCAGCCCGACCCGCGCCCGGGCGCCCGGCGGTTCATTCATCTGGCCGAACACGAGCGCGGTCTGGGGCAGCACGCCGGCGTCCTCCATCTCGCGGTACATGTCGTTGCCCTCGCGCGTCCTCTCCCCCACGCCGGCGAAGACCGAACGGCCTTTGTGGTGGTAGGCGATGTTGCGGATGAGCTCCTGCACGATGACCGTCTTGCCGGTGCCGGCGCCTCCGAACAGTCCAATCTTCGAGCCCTTGGCGAACGTGCAGATGAGGTCGATGACTTTGATCCCGGTCTCCAGGATCTCGACTTTCGCCTGCTGCTCCGAAACGGGCGGGGCCTCTCGGTGGATCGGCCAGCGCGTGACGCCTTCGGGTGCGGGCTCGTCGTCGATGGGCGCGCCGATCACGTTGAACAGGCGCCCGAGGGTTTCGACACCGACAGGCACCGAGATCGGACCGCCCGTCGCGATCACCTTGTCTCCTCGGCGAAAGCCATCGGTGGAGTCCATCGCGATGCACCGCACGATGTTGTTGCCGATCGCGTTCGCGACCTCGAGCACCACGGTTTTGCCCTGTTCCGTGTGGACCTCCAATGCCTCGAACAGCTCAGGCTGGTCGCCGGGCGAAAAGGCGACGTCCACGACTGCGCCGATGACCTGGCTCACCTTGCCTTCGCGTGTCTTCTTTTTCGTGTCAGCCATGCGTCTCCTTCATGTGCTTGTCAGCCGGCGGTGCGCAGCGCTTCGGCGCCAGTGACGATCTCCATCAGCTCGGTGGTGATGCCCGCCTGGCGGACCTTGTTGGCGAAGAGGGTCAGGGAGTCGATGAAGTCACCGGCTGCTTTGGTCGCGTTTTGCATGGCGATCATCTTTGCCGAGTACTCGCTGGCCTTGTTCTCCAGGACCGCCTGGTAGACCTGGGTCTCCACGTAGCGCGGAAGCAGCGCGTCGAGGACTGACTCCGGGTCGGGCTCGTAGATGTAGTCCGCGCGCGGCCCGGCGTCTTTCTCACGCTCGGGAATCTCAGCGGGAATGAGGGTGCGGACGACAGGTTCCTGCTTGAGAGTCGAGATCCACTTTGCGTAGCAGAGCAGGACCGCATCGACGTCACCACGGGTGTATTCCTCGAGGGCGACTGCCACGCCGGAGAGGATCCTGGCAATGGACGGACGGTCGGGAAGGCCGCTCGAATCCGCGATCACGTTCCGGCGAAAGCGCACCAGGAAATCTCGACCCTTGCGCCCCAGCGTGACGTATTTCTGCTGGTCCGGGTAGTGCTCCGTCATGTAGCGCGTGCCGGCGCGGATGTTGTTGACGTTGAGCGCGCCGGTCAGGCCTTTGTCGGTCGTGACCAGGATCATCACCGCCCGCGTGCCCTCGCGCCTCACGAGGAAAGGGTGCTTGTACTCCGTGGCCCGCTCGCCCGCTGTCTGCAGGACCTCGAGCATCTTCTCCGCATACGGCCGCGTCGCCTGCACCGCGGCTTGCGCGCGGCGCAGCCGCGTCGCCGCAACCACCTGCATGGCCTTGGTGATCTTCTGCGTGTTCTTGATGCTGTCGATCCTGCGGACGATGTCTCTGTACGCGGGCATCAGTTACTTCGCGGCCTTCTTCCGAGGTTTCTTCACCTCCCCACCCTCCCCACCCCGTGGGGAGGTCCCGACGGGCCCGGAGGGCCCCTCGGGGGTGGGGGGTGGCGTGCTTGTTTTGGGAGCCGGATCCGGCACCTCGCTGTACCCCTCGACCCCGAACTGGTGGTTGAAGGTGGAGATCGCCGCCTTCAACCGCTCGAACAGTGTGTCGTCCAGCGCCTTCTGCTTGTCGATCGCCTCCAGCACGCCGGGCCGCTCGCTTCGCATGAAGCGCACGAACGCGGCCTCCCACTCCCTGACTCGCGCGACGGGCACCTTGTCGACGAATCCCTGGGTGCCCGCGTAGATCGCCGCCACCTGCTCGGCCAGCGGGACCGGCTGGTACTTGTCCTGCTTCAGGAGCTCGGTCAGTCGCGCGCCACGCTCGAGCTGGTTGCGAGTCTGGGTGTCGAGGTCGGAGGCGAACTGCGCAAACGCAGCCAGCTCCCGGTACTGCGCGAGGTCCAGTCGGAGCTGGCCTGCGACCTGTCGCATCGCTTTGGTCTGCGCGTCGCCGCCGACGCGCGAAACGCTGATGCCGACGTTCAGCGCGGGGCGTTGGCCCGCGTTGAACAGGTCCGACTGGAGATAGATCTGGCCGTCGGTGATCGAGATCACGTTGGTCGGGATGAAGGCCGACACGTCGTTGGCCTGCGTCTCGATGACCGGCAGTGCCGTGAGCGAGCCGCCACCATGCGCCTTGTTCATCTTCGCCGCGCGCTCGAGCAGCCGTGAGTGGAGGTAGAACACGTCGCCGGGGTAGGCCTCACGGCCAGGCGGCCGCCGCAGCGTCAGCGACAGCTCGCGGTACGCCCACGCCTGCTTGGTGAGGTCGTCATAGCAGCAGAGCGCGTCTTTCCCCTGCTCCATGAAGTACTCGCCCATGGCGCACCCGGCATAGGGGGCGATGTAGTTGAGCGAGGCGGGCTGGGATGCCGTCGCGGCGACGATGATCGTGTAAGCCATCGCGCCGTTCTCTTCCAGCGTGGCGGCGACGCGGGCGATCGATGCTGCGTTCTGCCCGATCGCGACGTAGACGCAGATCAGATCCTTGCCCTGCTGGTTGATGATCGTGTCCAGCAAGACCGTCGTCTTGCCGGTGAAGCGGTCGCCGATGATCAGCTCGCGCTGGCCGCGGCCGATCGGGATCATCGTGTCGATGGCCTTGATCCCGCTTTGCACCGGGCTGTCGACCCGCTGTCGCGTGATGACTCCGGGCGCGATCTTCTCGAGTGGCAGCGTCTTGGTCGTCTTGATCGGGCCCTTGCCGTCGATTGGTTGGCCCAGAGGGTTGACGACACGCCCGATCAGCTCCTCGCCGACGGGCACCTCGAGCAGCCGTCCCGTCGTGTGGACCTCATCGCCCTCGTGCAGATGCCCGAACTCACCCAGGATGACGGCGCGCACCTGGTCCTCTTCGAGGTTGAGGGCCAGGCCGTACGTGTCGCCAGGGAATTCCAGCAGCTCGCCCGCCATGGCGTTCTGCAGCCCGTAGACCTGCGCGATGCCGTCGCCGGTGGCGACGATGCGGCCGGTGTCGGTCGCCACGAGCGTGGCGTCGAAGTCTTTCAGGCGCTCCTTGATGACCTCGGAGATCTCTTTGGCGCTGATGCCCACTCTACTTTTCTCTCCTAAGACGCGTCCGCCAGGCGGCGGCGCAGCTGCTGCAATCGGGTGGCGAGGCTGGCGTCGATCAGGTGATCGCCGTACTGAAGCTTGAGCCCGCCGATGATGCCGCGATCGACGGCCGCCGTAACCCGCACTTCCTTGCCGAGGCGCCTGGACAGCTGCTGGCTGAGGCGAGCGCGGTCATCGCTCGACATCTCGACGGCGGTCGTCACTGTGGCGCGCACCCTCCCGGCGGCTTCGTCGGCGAGCTGTTCGAACTCGTCGAGGATGCCGGCTGCCTGATCGACGTGCCCGCCTTCGATCAGCATCCGGGCCAGGTTCGTCGCTTCGGGGTCAAGGAATCTCGGTGCGGAGATCAGTTCCACGCGCTGCACAGCCGGGATGGTCGGGTTTTCGAGCACGGCCGTTACCGAAGGATCACTCACGAGGTTGCTCAAGGCAGTCAGGTGGCGCCGCCAGTCCTCGATGCGGCCCTCCTCCGTGGCCAGCTCGAACACGGCGCTCGCATACCGTTTAGCGGCTGCCGTTGCCACTCGCGATCTCCTCGATTGCCCTCTCGATCAGCTGCTTGTGCTTCGCCACATCGAGCGTCTCGCCGATGACCTTCTCCGTGGCGGCGACCACGAGCCCCGCCACCTCTCCCTGCACCGACTGGATGGCTTTGAGGCGCTCTGCCTCGATCTCCTTGCGCGCGGTTTCGAGTAGCCGCCGGGCCTCGTCCTCCGCCTTCTGCTTGAGCTCCTGGCGGAGCTGCTCCGCCGATTTGGTTGCGGCCTCGATGACGCCCTGGGCGGTCTTTCGCGCGTCGTCCAGCTTGGCCTCGGCTTCTTTGAGCCTCGCCTCGGCCGCGGCGCGTTCTCTCTCTGCCTCCTTCAACTGGTCGGCAACCTGGCGCTGCCGCGCCTCCGCCAGCCTCACGATCTCCGGATATACGTAGCGGGCAAGGATGGCGGTCATGAGCAGGAACGTGATCACCTCGACGATCACCGTCCCGTTGATGTCGATTACGCCGGCGGTGCCTGCGAGAAACACCATTTACTTGGGGGCGACCTGGCTTATGAACACGAACCCGAAGGCAAGGTTGATGAAGTACATCGCTTCGACGAGGCCGACGATCGTGAAGAGCCAGGGGATCATGCGGCCTTGGGCCTCGGGCTGGCGGGCGACGCCGCTGATGAATGCGTTGCCGGCCAGGCCGTCACCGACGGCGGCGCCAATGGCGCCCAACCCGAGGGCGAGGCCGAAGCCGACGAGCGCTCCAGCAAGTGTTATTCCGTGGTCAGTCATGTCCCCTCCTAGTGGTGTTCATGTTCGAGGCCCTCGCGGGCCGCGCCAAAGTAGATGACCGTCAAGAGCATGAAGATGAACGCCTGAATGAACCCGATGAAGATCACGTCAAAGCTCTTCCATATGACGAGGACCAATGAACCGATGATTGTGGCGCCGATGGTGCCCACCACGGGCAGCTGAAGAGCGGAGAGGCTCGCGATCAATCCGATCATGACCGCACCCGCGAAGATGTTGCCGAAGAGACGTAGCGAGAGGGTCAGGGGCTTGACGGTCTCTTCGAGAATGTTGAGCGGCGTGAAGATGATCCGCACAGGCACAGGCAGCTCGAAGGGTTTGGTGAAGCGTCGAAGGTAGCCGCGCCAACCCAGCGTCCGTACGCTGTACCACTGCACCACCGCGATCACGACCAACGCCATCGCCAGCGTCTGGTTGAGATCGGCATTGGCGCCGTGAAGAAAGGGGAAGATCGCCAGCGGAAAGATCTCGATCCAGTTGGCCACCAGGATGAAGAGGAAGAGCGTCATCGCGAGCGGGATGATGAACAGGGCGTCTTCGGAGACGTTGGTCCGGATGAGCGAGCGCAGCTGGTCGTAGCCCCATTCGAAGATGGCCTGCGCCTTTGTTGGCTCGCCCTCCCGCAGTTGAGAACGAAGCCAGAACGCCACACCCAATGTGACCAAGGCCGCGAGTGCGCTCGATATGACGCTGTCGTAATTGAGTGTGCAGAGAGTCCCGCACCCAAGGTCGATGGTGGGGTGCGTTCCCGGCGCCGCCTCCAGGCGGATCATGCGCGGAGGCCCTGCCGAACAGCGGCCGCGACCATGACCAGCTGTGCCCCCCCGACACCGAGGAGAACGGACCACGTGGAGCTTTGCAACAGAAAGGCCGCCCCAAAGGCAACCGCGCTGAGGATTGACAGCCGCATAAGGCTGGCGAAAAGGAAAGAGGAGCTCTGGTCGAGCAATGCGACGATCAGGTATCCGTTGGTCGAGCCGAGCAACAGTCCGATTGCGACGCCGATGCCAACCGAGGTATGGCCCACCACGCCTGCCACACCTGAGGCGGCCAAGCCCAGCAACGCGCACACGACCGCCGTCTCGCGGAGGATGCTGGAGTGCGCTGCGCGAGCGCCCGGTCTGCCCGTCATTTCGTGAACTCCCTCACCTTCAACCAGATCGCGACACCGCCCGAAACCAGGCCGACGAACAACCCGATGAGCACGAAAACCGGACCCGTATGCAACCAACTGTCGAGCCCGACTCCAGCGAGCAGCGGAAGCAGGACCGAGCCCGCGAAATAAAGCCCGATTCCGGCCATGTCGGCCCCTGTCGGACCGGATTTCGAAGGGCCCGCCATGCCCGAGCTAATCCTACCGGGTGCCGGGATCGGCCAGAAGGCGACGCAGGAAAGGCGCGGGGATGCGCCAGCCACTCCGCTGCAGCAGGTCGGCGACGACTGTCGAAGCCAGTGCTGCCGACGTCACCAGCACCACTGCAAGGATCCGGCCGTGGCCGAATATGGTCAGCCCCAGGGCGCCGAGCAACGCGGTGGCGGCATAAAAGACGTAGGACGTCTGCCGCGCGTCCAGCCCAAATGCCTGGAGGCGATGGTGGAGGTGCTCCGTGTCCGGGCGTGCAACCGACTGACGCACGCGCCCCCGCCTCAGGATCGCCCAGGCGGTGTCCCCGATGGGCAGCGCAAGCGCCAGGATGGGTAGGGCCAGAGCGAACGCGACGGCGACCTTCGCGACCCCGAGGATGGAGATGATCGCGAGCGCCGCGCCCAGAAAGTGCGAGCCCGAGTCGCCCATGAAGATGCGCGCGGGATAGAAGTTGAAGAGCAGAAAACCCGCAGCCGCTCCAGCCAGGGCGCCGCTGAGCTGCACCACCGTGGGCTGGTTCGTGCTGGCGGCGGCGAGAAGCAGCGTGAGGGCGACGATGAAGACGACCCCGGCAGCGAGCCCGTCCACGCCATCGAGAAAGTTCACCGTGTTCTGCATGCCGAGGAGCCAGAACAGGCTGATGGGTATGGCGAGCCAGCCCAGCTCGATGATGTGGGGACGGCCCCCTAGGCCTGGCAGGCCGACGAAGGTGATGATGAAGCCGAAGACGGCCACCGCCACCAGGGCCACCAGGACTTGCAGCGCGAGCTTGATTCCGGGGCTCACCGGCCACCGGTCGTCCGCGATGAGCAGGACCGCCGCCAGGCCCGAAACCACGAGGACGCCTGTCATAGCCTGGTTGTGCGGCGCGAAGATGAGGACCGCGATCGCAAATCCGGCGTACATGGCCAGGCCGCCGAGGAGCGGCGTCGGCTTGGCGTGAGAGTGGTGCCCACCAGGCTCGGCCATGAGCCCGGTGCGGCGTGCGACGCGGATCGCCAGCGGGACCAGAGCGACACACGCGGCAAAGGCGACCAGCAGCGGCCACAACCCAGGCAGCAGGTGGTCGCGCAGGTTGACGAGGGCGTCGCCGCCAAAGAAGTCGGTCACTCGAAGGCGTAGGGGAGCGGGAACTTTCGGCACAGCTCTAGAGCGCGCTCGTGAACCGAGTCGAGTACAGCCGGATCGTCGATGCGCTCGACCAGGTCGGCGAGGCAGTCGGCGATCAAAACCATCTCCGGTTCGCGCATGCCGCGCGTGGTCACCAGCGGAGTGCCCACGCGAACACCGCTCGGGTTGAACTTCGATGCCTCGTCGTAAGGGATCGAGTTCCGGTTCAGCGTTATGCCGACGGTGTCGGCCACATCCTGAACCTGCTTGCCGGTGCGCTTCTGCGGGCGGAGGTCGACGAGCATCAGATGGTTGTCGGTTCCGCCGCTCACCAGCCTCAACCCTCGTTCCATCAATCGGGCGGCCAGCGCCTTGGCGTTCACGACCACCTGCTTCGCGTACACCTTGAAGTCTGGCCTGAGCGCCTCGCCAAAGCACACGGCCTTGGCGGCGATCGCGTGCATCAGCGGACCACCCTGGATGCCGGGAAAGACGGCGGAGTCGATTGCCTTCTGGTGCGCGTTGTCGCACAGGATGATCGCGCCCCAAGCGCCTCGCAGCGTCTTCTGAGTCGTGGTCGTGATGATGGGCGCATGCGGGATGGGCGACGGGTACACGCCACCCGCCACCAGGCCCGCAACGTGGGCCATGTCGACCACGAATGTCGCGCCGACGGAGTCCGCGATCTGCCGCATGCGCGCCCAATCCACGATCCGGGAGTAGGCGGAGAAGCCGCCGATGATCATCTTCGGCCGCACCTGTTCCGCCAGCTTTTCCATCGCGTCGTAGTCGATGAGCTCGGTCTCGCGGCTGACTCCATACGAGTGGATCTCGTAGAACTTGCCGCTGAAGTTGGCCGGGCTTCCGTGCGAAAGGTGGCCGCCGGCGGACAGGTCCATTCCCATGACCTTGTCACCCACCTGGCACACCGCCATGTAGACGGCGGCGTTGGCCTGCGACCCGGAATGCGGCTGCACGTTCACGTACTCGGCGCCAAACAGCCGGCGCGCGCGATCGACGGCGAGGGATTCGATCTTGTCGATCACCTCTCCCGTGCCCCCGTAGTAACGGCGGCCGGGATAACCCTCTGCGTATTTGTTGGTGAGGAGGGTCCCGAGCGCCTCGAGGATGGCGGGGCTCGCCAGGTTCTCGGAAGCGATCAGCTCCAGCGTCTCGGATTGCCGCCGGTATTCCTTGCGGATGAGGTCGGCGACGTCGGGATCCTCGCGGTCGAGCGCGCGGAAGGACATCGTGACGATGGGTGCGGCCATCTTCCGAATCCTAAGGCTCAGCCAGCGAGGGGTGGCGGCGGGCCCAAGAGCTGCTCGGTAGGGATCGCCCCCTCGCGCAGGACGTGCGGCTCGGGGCCGGTTAGGTCGAGCACGCTGGAGGCCACACCTCCAGGCGCGGCGCCGCCATCGAGGACCGCCGCGACCCCGCTGAGCGAGCCCGCTTCGGCCGCGGTCATGGCTGGTTCCTTGCCATGAAGGTTCGCGCTGGTGGTCATCAGCGGCCCCGCGGCGCGCAAGAGCTCCAGGGCGACCTCGTGCTTGGGAATGCGCACGCCAAGCGTGCCGCCCCCCTTCGCATGAAGGATCACAGTGAGGGGACCCGGCCACCACCGCCGGATGATGTCTTCGGCGCGACTGTCAACATGCACCCAGCCTTCGAGCTGAGACTCGGCCGCGGCCATGAGGATGAGCGGCAGCCCGACCGGCCGGCCCTTGATGGCGTAGATGCGTCGCCGGGCCACCTCATCGTCGGCTGCGGCGGCGAGCCCATAGACCGTATCCGTGGGAAACGCGACCACACCCCCGCTTCGAAGCAGGTTCGCGGCCCGGGTGAGCCCGGCACGTGTCGGTTTCAGGACCATGCTTCGACCACCCGCTCGCGGCCGCCGAGATCCCGCAGGAAGATGTGATTGGGGAACGCTCGGCGCGCTGCCTCACCGACCGCCGGAACGATCTGGGGGTCGATCTCCGCCAGCACCCTGCCTCCTGATTTGAGGCGCGCGGGGGCGGCCTCGAGCAATCGCAGCACAAGCGCAGCCCCGCCCCGTTCCGCGTAGAGAGCGCCCGCGGGCTGGGCAGTCACCTCCGGCGGGAGAACTGTGCCTGGCGCGACATAAGGCAGGTTGGCGCAAATCAGATCGAAGCTTCCCTCGAGCGGATCGAGAAGGTCGCCAAACGCCAGGTGGACCTGGCGGGTCACGCGATGCCGGGCGACGTTCCGAGCGGCGACTTCGAGCGCCTCTCGGCTAGAGTCGGTGGCCCAAATCTCGACGTCGGAGGCGTAGTGCGCGATGGCGATGGCGATGCAGCCGCTGCCCGTGCCGATGTCGGCCATTCGCAGCGTTTGAGGCGCCTGCCGCGCGATCGCGACCGCGCGCTGGACCAAGACCTCGGTGTCCGGATTGGGCACCAGCACTGCGGGCGTGACCTCGAAGTCGAGGGCCATGAACTCTTTGTGTCCGACGAGGTATGCCACCGGGTCGCCGTGC
Organism: Chloroflexi bacterium 13_1_40CM_65_17; assembly: GCA_001917815.1. Classification (GTDB taxonomy): domain Bacteria; phylum Chloroflexota; class Dormibacteria; order Dormibacterales; family Dormibacteraceae; genus UBA10449. Next base: position 44,511 of record MNES01000095.1, read on the forward strand.
GCGCGCCTCTTGATAAGCCCGCGGTATTTGGTCAGCTCGTCATCGGTCAGGGGCCTGTCGAACTGGAGGTAGAGGTCGAGCCTCCGCATCCCCAGAGCCTGCGCGAGCAGCACTTCGGCATCGAGTCGCGCTGAGTCAGAGCTGTGCTTTTGCAGATGCCCTGAGGCCGCCTTCAGAACCTCGATGACCGTCAATTGTCCGACGCATTCCCGCCGTTGAGCTGCGCCGCGCGCTCGGCGCCGATGAGCGCCGAAACGAGCTCGTCGAGGTCGCCGGCCATCACCTGGTCGAGCTTGTGCAGCGTCAGCCTGATGCGGTGGTCGGTGACGCGGTTCTCCTTGAAGTTGTACGTCCGAATCTTCTCGGAACGGTTGCCGCTCCCGACCATTCCTCGACGCTGGGCGCCGATCGCCGCCTGCTGCTCGGCGAGCTTCAGGTCATACAGGCGAGCTCGCAGGACCCGCAGCGCTTTCTCCCTGTTTTGAAGCTGCGACTTCTCGTCCTGCATGCTCACCACCAGGCCTGTGGGCTTGTGCGTCATGCGGATCGCGGAGTAGGTCGTGTTCACGCTCTGCCCGCCGGGTCCGGTGGAGGTCGACGTCTTGATGTCGAGATCCTCCGGCTTGATCTCCACCTCAACGGGGTCTGCTTCCGGCATCACCGCGACCGTCGCCGCCGACGTGTGGATGCGGCCCTGCGCCTCGGTCTTGGGAACGCGCTGCACGCGGTGCACGCCGCCCTCGTACTTCAGCTGCGAATAGGCGCCGTGGCCGTGGACCTCGAACACGATCTTGTCGAAGCCGCCCATACCCGTCGGCGAGGAGTCCACCACTTCCACCTTCCAGCCTTTCTTCTCGGCCCACTTGGCGTACATGCGGAAGAGGTCGGCCGCGAACAGCGCGGCCTCATCCCCGCCCTCGGCTCCCTGGATCTCGACGACCACGTCCTTCTCATCGTTGGGATCCTTGGGCAGCAACAGGACCTTCAGCTTCTCTTCCAGCTCGGCGACCTGAGCGGCGGCTCGGCGCTCCTCGGATCGCAGGTACTCCTGCATGTCCGCGTCCTTCTCGTGCTTGAGCATCTCGCGCGCGGATTCCATCTCCTTGCGCGCGTGTCGGTACGCGTCGTATGCCTCGACCGTCTCGCGCAGCGTCCGCTGCTCCCGCGCGAGCTTGGTCATCTGGGCGTGGTCGGACGCTACTTCGGGTCGGCCCATCTGCGACTCGATCTCGTGATAGCGGCGAGCGATCGCCTCCAGTCGGTCAATCACGCCCAAAACTCCAGGCGCTCATATAGCGAACCAGAAGGCGCAGCGTCCGCTGGGGCCCCCGCGACGAAGTCGCGGGAGAGCCTCCCCACTTGCGCTTTCACGCGGCCGCTCCGGCCGTGTCCTCCTCGCCCTCGCGGGCGCTGTTGAAGGCGACGATCGCGACCTCGAGCATGTCGTCGGTGGGTTCGCGGGTCGTGAACTTCTGCGTTCCAAGGACCGGCAGCAGCAGAACCTTCACGACCGGGTTGGTCCGGTGGCGGGCCATGTAGCGGATGAGCTCGAAGCCGGCACCGGCGATGACGGGAATCGCCAGGACACGGCTCATGATCAGCCAGAACCAGTTCGGGTGGAACAGCGCCACGATGGAGAAGACGATTACGCTGACAACGAGGACGACGAGCAGAAACCCCGTGCCGCAGCGCGGGTGGAGGAGGCTCGCTCGCCGAACCGAGGACACCTCGAGGGGCCATCCTGATTCGAACGCGTTGATGGTCTTGTGCTCAGCGCCGTGGTACTGGAAAACGCGGCGCACGTCGGGCAGCAAGGCGATCACCGACAGGTAGCCCAGCACGAGGCCAACCCGGATGACGCCTTCGACCACGACGAAGCCGAAGCTCCCGCTGCGGTGCACCGCCAGGCTGGCGAGCAGCAACGGCAGGCCGATGAAGAGGAGCAGGGCAAAAACGCCGGCCACCGCCACGGAGCTGCGGATCTCTTTCTTTCCGATCTCCACGCCGTGACCGCCCGCGTTCATGTTCGCCGACCACATCAGGGCCTTCATGCCCAGGTGCAGCTGCTCGCCGATCAGAGCGAGCCCGCGCACGAACGGCAGCTTCCAGATCGGATTGACGTAGATCGCCGCTTTCAGCTCACCGCGGTCGACGGCGATTTGCTTCGTGTTCGGAAGGCGCACGGCGACGGCGTAATGGCTCTTGCCGCGCATCATCACGCCCTCTATGACGGCTTGACCCCCGTAGAAGAAGGGCTCCTTTTTAGGTGGAATCCTTACTTCAGCCTCGGGGAAGTCGACCGGAGTCCCGACGTCCTCCGGCAATGGCATCTAGTTGCTGCGGGTCTTAGCCGCCCGCTTGCGGAAGCGCTCGACCTGACCGCCCGTGTCCACGATCCTTTGAGTTCCAGTGAAGAACGGATGGCACACCGAGCAGATCTCAGTCTTGAGCTCTTTTCGAGTCGAACCGGTCGTGAACGTGTTCCCGCACACGCAGGTGACGACCGCGTCCTCGTAGTAGGTGGGATGAATCTGTGCTTTCAACGTATTGCCTCCAGGCGCTTAAGTTTAGTGGGCGAAGGTGCTGAGCAGGCTGCTTGCCTGCAGGCTGGCCACCCCAAGGAAAATGACGAGGGCCAGCCAGGCGGCTCCCATGGCCCAGCGGGCCCTTACTGGAACCGAGGTGTAGTACGGGTTGTTCGCGCTCCGGAAGCGCTCGATCAGGCTCGGGATGCCGAGCACCGCGATGATGATGACCAACGGGTTGAGCAGGAAGTGGAAGAACAGGGCACCGACCGCCAGGACCGCGTAGCCGGCGACCATGAACCACTTCGAGACCGGGGCCAGGATCCACGAACCATCCAGCTGCCAAATCGGGATCAGGTTGAAAAGGTTGATGTAGAAGCCGATCAGCGCAGCCAACAGGAGCACCGGGCTGTGCAGGGTTCCGTATAGGGCGAAGGCGACCGTCGCGCCGATCGTGCCGGCGATGGGTCCGGCAATTCCGATCTGGGCCTGCTTGAGGGCGTCGGTCGGGTGCGAGCGCTGGAAGATGGCAGCGCCCAGGAACGGGATGAAGATCGGCGCCGTGGCCTGCATGCCCTGCCGCCGGATCTCGATGACATGGCCCATCTCGTGGACGAAGATCATCGTCAGGAGGGCTACCGCAAACCAGGGACCGTAGAACAGCGCGTAGCCGCCAAAGCTGACGACAAGAGAGATCAGCGTCCCGGCGGCCGGGATCTTGAAGATGAGCAGGAGCGCCCATTTCCCGTAGGCGAATGCAGCCGCGGCGGCAGCCGCGAGGCCACCGAGAATCCCCCCATTCCGCCTCGAAGAAGGCGCGGGTGATCGGTGGTAGGGCGACTGCGGCGGGATGTCGGCCGTCACCGGGTAAGTCGGGGGCGGCGGCGGCAGCTGGTTCCTCTCTTCCATCTCTCCCTATGTGATACCCCGGCCGGTTGCGGCCTAATCCGGGCTTTAGCCTCGCCTCCTAGCTCGATGCGCCGATCGTGTGGTGGCGGGTGGTGACCCGACGCAAGGTAGCCTGGCGGCTGGACATCAAGAGCGAGGACGATTCGGCGTACCCACTCCCGAATACGACCCCGGCCAGCAGCTGGCCGCCGGTGATCCCCGTGATTGCAACCGCCACCTCCAGCGCCGGCACGAGGTCGGCGACGCCGTATACGCGCGAAGCAGACTCCCCGACCAGCGCCCGCTCCTCGTCGTTTCGCGGCCACAGCCTCGCCTGCAGCGCACCGCCGAGACAGCGGACCGCGCATGCCGCCACCAGCGTCGCGTGCAGCCCTCCGATCCCGATCGCCGCGTCGACGCCGGTGCCGGGCATCGCGGCCATGACGGCGCCCGCGATGTCTCCCTCCTCCAGGGTCATGATCCGCGCGCCTGCGGCGGCCACCTCAGCGCTGAGCTCCTGGTGGCGCGGGCGGTCGAGGATGGCGACCGTCAGGTCCTGCACCCGCGCATCGCGCGCGAAAGCGATGCGCCGTAGGTTGTCGGCGATCGGGTCGTCGAGATCAACGGCTCCGCGGGCTGCCGGGCCGGCCACGATCTTCTCCGCGTACCACACCGCCGGCAGCTGAGCGAAGCCGCCCGGGTCGACCGCGGCCACGATGGAAACCGCATTGGCGTAGCCGCCGGCAACCTGGCCCGCGCCTTCGACCGGAAAGGCGCCGAAATCCACGCGAGGCTCACCGCCTTGCAGGGAAGTGCCCGGCGGCAGGATGGGATCGCTTCGTGAACCCAGCTCGACGGAGCCTGAGAGCCCCGAGTCTTCCAGCGCCCGCCGCATCGCCTCACTGGCTGCCTCATGGACGCGATCCGCATCGCCACGACCGAGCAGACGCGCGGCCGCCAAGGCCGCCGATTCGGTCGCGTGAACGAGCTGCAGCGCGAGCTCGCGACGCACGTCGATGTAGCTCCGGGATGGGTCCTGCATGGTCTGAGATTCCCTGCTTTGCTAGTCGGGTTCCGGCTCTTCGAGCAACTCTGCCGGGCGCAGCTCCATCTGGTCGATGCCGCTCTGCAGGAACGCCGCGCGCACGAAATCCCTGAACAGTGGGTGGGCGCGGTTGGGCCGCGATCGGAACTCGGGGTGGAACTGCGTCGCGACGAACCATGGATGATCGGCCAGCTCGATGATCTCCACCAGCCGCCCGTTCGGCGAAACGCCGCTGAACACCATCCCCGCCTCGCCGAGGGATTCGCGGTACTCGTTGTTGAACTCGAAGCGGTGACGGTGGCGCTCGTACACGACCTCTTCACCGTAAGCCTTGTGCGCGAGCGACCCGGGGACCAGCTTGCATGGATACAGACCGAGCCGCATCGAGCCACCCATCTGGTCCACGTTCCTCTGCTCGGGCATGAGGTCGATCACCGGCGTCGATGTGAAGGCGGCGAACTCCGTCGAGTTGGCGTCCGGCGCGTCCAGGACCTCGCGCGCAAAGTCGATCACGGCGCACTGCATACCGAGGCACAGGCCGAGGTATGGGATGCGGTTGTGCCGCGCATACCGCGACGCCTGCACCTTGCCCTCGATGCCGCGATATCCGAACCCGCCAGGAACGACGATGCCGGCCACGCCGATCAGCGCGGAAGTGTCCCCGGCGTCCAGCTTCTCGGATGAAACCCATCGAATGTCGATCGCCAGGCCGTGGTGGATGCCGGCGTGCTTCAGCGACTCGATGACGCTGAGGTATGCGTCGGGCAGCGCCACATACTTGCCGACGACCGCGATCGGAACCGTCGCCCTCGGGTGCTTGATCCGATCGACGAGCTGTATCCAGGGGCCGGATTCAGGCGCGTGGACAGCCTCGTCGAGCTCGAAATGCCTGGCCATCACCTTGCCGAGGCCTGAAGCCTCGAGCATCAGCGGCACTTCGTATATCGAGTCGACATCCGGCACCGAGACGACCGCCTCTCGCGGCACGTCGGTGAAGAGTGCGATCTTCTCCTTGAGGTCCGCATCGATCGGCAGCTCAGAGCGGCAGATGATCGCATCGGGCTGGATACCGATGGCGCGCAGCGCCTGCACCGAATGCTGGGTCGGTTTGGTCTTCATCTCCTGGCCCCGCACCACAGGCACCAGCGAGCAATGGATGTAGAAGACGTTCTGGCGGCCAAGGTCGTTCTTGAGCTGGCGGATCGCCTCCAGGAAGGGCAGGCTCTCGATGTCGCCTACGGTCCCGCCCACCTCGACGACCACAGCATCGGCCTGTGGGTCGCGAGAGGCTCGGAGGATCTTCTCCTTTATCACGTTGGTCACGTGAGGGATGACCTGCACCGTGGCCCCGAGGTAGTCGCCGCGCCGCTCGCGCGCGATGACCTCCTGGTAGATCTTGCCGGTGGTCACGTTGGAGGTGACAGTCAGGTTTTCGTCAACGAAGCGCTCGTAGTGGCCGAGGTCGAGGTCGGTTTCCGCGCCGTCGTCGGTGACGAACACCTCGCCGTGCTGGTAGGGGCTCATGGTCCCGGGGTCGACGTTGAGGTAAGGGTCCAGCTTCTGCAGGGAGACGGTGAGGTGGCGGGCCTTCAGGATGTTCCCGATGGACGCCGCGGTGATCCCCTTGCCGAGCGAGGAGACGACACCCCCGGTCACGAAAACGTACTTCGACATTGACGACCTCCAGGGCGGTTTTTCAAATCTTACCGGGTCGGACGATCCGGTAAACATCAGCGCCGCTCGCCCCTACGCTTTTGGTTCGGCCTTTGGCTCCAGCACCACCAGCTTGGTCTCGTACTCGCCCGAGGATGCCTGGACCGAAAGCTTCGGCTGGGGCTCCCCGGCGGTCAGTCCCATCTCCTTCAGGAACCTGTCGATCGGCTCGAGCTGGAGCTTGAGACCCGGGATGGCGTAATGCATGGGCACCACGTAGCGCGGCTCGAGCTGCCGCACCACCTCCGCCGCTTGCGAGGCGTTGATCACCGAATGCCCGCCGACTGGGACGAGCAGAACGTCCGCGGAGGAAAGGGTCTCGGCCTCGGCATCGTCCAGACGGTGCCCGAGGTCGCCCAGGTGGCAGACGCGTACGTCGTCGATCTCGATGAGGAAGACGGTGTTCCGCCCGTGCTTGGCGCCTTTCTCGGTGTCGTGGTAGGTCGGAACGCCGACGACGGCCACCCCGGCCACCTCGTACTCACCAGGTCCACGGATCTCGTATGCCTCGCGCACCGCCTGCGCGTAGCTGTGATTGTCGTGCCCGTGGCTGATCGTCACCAGGTCTGCGTCGAGCCGCTGCAGCTTGAGGCCGATCGCGGGCGGATAGGGGTCGGTGACGACGGCCGCGTTGCGCCCGCGCAACCGGAAGCAGCCATGTCCGAGCCACGTGACGTCCAAATCCCTCTCCTTGACTACATTCTTTCTGGGGCGGTGACACCGATCAGTTCGAGCGCTGCCTTCAAAGTGTGACGCGAAGCGCGACACAGCTCGAGGCGCGCCCGGGTCAGCTCCGGGTCGTCGACGACGACGCGATACTCGCTCGTCTCGTTGCCCGCGTGATAGAAGCGATGCACCGCGGTCGCCAAGTCGTGCACGTAATAAGGAATGCGATGAGGTTCGAGCAGCTTCGTCGAGTCCTCCACCACCTCCGGCCAGAACGCGAGCTGGCGCGCGACGTCGAGCTCCCACGGTTGGACCAAGAGTGAAACGTCGGCGCGCTCCGGCAGCGTCGCATGACGCTCGCCCGCGGTCACCTCCACGTTCACGAGCCGAGCGTGCGCGTACTGCGCGTAGAAGACAGGGTTCTCGTTGCCCTGCGTGAGCGCGAGCTCGAGGTCAAACTCGATCGCCGTGTCCGGTGAGCGGAGGAGGTAGAAATAGCGAACCGCGTCCTTGCCCACTCTGTCGATCAGCTCGTCGAGCTCGACGAAACGACCCGCACGCTTCGACATCTTGCCTTCCTTGAGGTTGACCAGCTGGTGAAGGATGATCACGAGCCGCTCGGGATCGATGCCAAGCGCCGCGGCGGCAGATTTCATCCGGTTCACATAGCCGTGGTGATCGGCCGCCCACACCTCGACCACGCGGTTGAAGTGCCGGCGCTCGAACCGGCTCAAGAGGTAGCCGAGGTCTGACGCGAAATATGTGGGCTCTCCGGTGGACCGGATCACGACGCGGTCCTCCTCCTCATCCCCTTCTCCAAACCACAGGGCGCCGTCGCGCTCCTCGAGGTGTCCGGATTCGCGCAACCTCTCGATCGCGAGCTGCGGCAGCCCCTCCAGCCACAGGCGTGACTCGGGGAACCACTCGTCATAGGGCACGTTCAGCCGGGCGACGCTGGCTCGAATCCGCTCCACCATCACGCCGATCGCGAACTGGCGCACCTTCGCCTCCGCTTCATCACTCGGCAGGGAACCGATGTCTCCCAGCTCGCCTCGTGCCAGCTCCGCGAGCTCGGTCACGTAGGCGCCTGTATAGCCTCCCTCGGGAGGTTCCTCTCCGCGCATTCGCGCCATCACCGACAACCCGAACCGGCGCGCCTGGGTGTTCTGATCGTTGACGTAGTACTCGCGTTGGACGGCATGGCCTGTGAACTCGAGCAGCCGGCACATGGAATCGCCCAGGACCACACCGCGGCCGTGGCCGATGTGCATCGGTCCGGTGGGGTTGATGCTCCCGAACTCAACCTGCATGCGCTCGCCATGCCCGAGGTCGGTAGCCCCATAACCCTGGCCGCGCGCATCAACCTGGGCGACCAACCGCTGCAGCCATTCGGCTGTCAGGCGGAAGTTCACATAGCCGCCGACAGCCTCCGCGGTGGCCGCTCCATCTGGTACATCGATCGTTTCCGCGATGCGCGAGGCGATCTGGGCCGGCGGCTGGCGCAGCACTCGCGCCAACTTCATGCCCACCGGGCTCGCATAGTCTCCGTGGTCCGGGCCTTTGGCCCGCCCCAGCTCGAGGTCGGGGAGATCTCCTTCGACCCCAAGGTTGCGGATGGCGTCGATAAGGGCCTCGCCGATGCGGCTGCGAATCCCCATGACCGATGTTTCGGTCATCAGCAGGCCGGGTGCGCCCCGACCAGCGTCAGCTGCACCTGGGTCGAGGTGTTGTCCCTCGAATAGGTCACCGTGACGCGCTGGTTGGGATGGAAGCGCGACCGCAGCAGGAGGGGCAGCGGGTGCGCCGCGTCGACGGTGACGTCGTCGAGCTGGGTGATGACGTCGCCGGCCCGAAGCCCTGCGGTGGCGGCAGGCCCGGCCTTGTCGATGACTTTCAGCCGGCTGCCCTCAGGCGTCCCGGCCAGCGCAGCCGACTGCTGCGTCAGCACCGTGCTCGACGCGCCGAGCGAGGCGACGACCAGCTGTCCGTTCGACAGGATCTGCTGTACGTCGTCCTGGATGTCTGCTGTGTTGAGGCCGAAACCGCCGCCCGACCCTTGCGCGGCCATCGACACGCCGATCACCTGCCCGCCTACATTGAGCAGCGGCCCTCCGGCGGTGGCTTGGTCGATGACCGCATCGGTCTGGATCGTGTCGCCGATCTCAAGGCTCTGGTCAGAGGCGACCGGGTCGGTGACGGTGACGGGCCGGTGCAGCGCGCTGATGTGCCCTGGCAATGCAGACCCCTTGAGCGGGCCGCCCACCGCCACCAGGACCTGGCCCTGGACGAGTGAGGTCGGGTCGGCGAAGGCAAGGGTGGGCAGGCCGCTGACCTGGTCGATTTTGAGCACTGCAACCCCGGTCTGGCAGTCGTAATCGACGAGGCGGGCCTTGTGCGACTTGGCGTCTCCGACCAGCAGCACGGTCAGCGTGCTGGAGTGGGCGATCACCTGGACGTTGGTGACGATGAAGCCGTCACTGGTCGCGAGATACCCAGACCCGGCGCTGACGGAGGGCTCCACCTGCGTGACCACGCTCACCACCGCCGGCTTGGCCCTGGCGGCGGCCTGGACGATGGCGGAATCCTCCGTGATGGTGACGCCGGACCGCAGGTTCACCGACTGCGGGTTGGTGCGTGACTGCAGCTGGAGCACACCGAGCGTGACCCCGCCCGCGACCAGAGCTGCGAGCACTACTACGGCTGCCACGAGCATGACCGGCCTCCAGCGCCCTCGGCCGGCCGGCTGTTCGCCCTTCTCGAGCACGTTCGAATCTGTCGGGCGCGCGTCGCCCGGCGTCTGGATCTGTGGCCGCACCCTCCGAGTTTAGGTTTCGGGAGGAATCGACCTACTGTGACTCGGTCGGATACCAGGTCAGGACGAGCTGCCTGTTCGGCTCGAAGCCGGCCGAGCGGTAGAGGCGCACTGCCGCCTCGTTGTCCGGCCGCGTCCAGACGTAGCCGAGAGTCACACGGCGCTCCCGGAACAGCCGGACAGCCTGCTCCATGAGCATCTTGCTGACGCCGCGGCCGCGGTGCTCCGGGGACACATATACCTCGGCGACCTCGCCCTCCAGGCCCGTGCCGGGGTCGTACAGGACGATCCAGCAGAAGCCGATGACCTCGCCGACCTCGTCACGCACGGCGAAGACGACGTTCTCGCCACGGAAGCTTGCCTGCACCGTCGCGAGGTGGTCTTCGATCTCATCGCGTCGGAGCTGGGGATGGTCGGAATAGTGGACCTGCTCACCCATGTGCAGCTCGACAAGCAGGGGTTTGATGACGTCGTACTCGCCGTCGGCCAAGCGTTCCACGTCGAGTGTCCTCATCGTCTCGATGGTAGCCTAGGCGCTCACTCAAAAAAGAAATTTCTGCACTGAAAATGCCGACGTAGCTCAGCTGGCAGAGCAGCCGCCTCGTAAGTGGCAGGTCGTGAGTTCGAATCTCACCGTCGGCTCCAACCCAGTGACAGAAGGAACAATCCCTCCGCCGCCAGGATGGGAATCGCGAGCACGACCAGGGCTAGCTGCAGCAAGGCGTAACCCACGACCATTAGCCCAACCTGGAACGACGTCGCGCCGGCGCGGAGGACAAGCCAGCCCGCAACGATCAGCATCACGAAATCCTGGAAGCCCAGGTAAGGAGTGACGAGAAGCGAGCCGACGATCCCGGCCGCCATCGGAATCTCCGGGCCCTGTCCTCGGTGACGCCACGCCGTGAAGAGCGTCACCGCGACAACCCCAACCTGCGCCACGTTGAGAACCGGGCCGAGCCCCAGGGGACCCGAGATGGAGTAGCGCCGGGTGATGTCCCAGGCGGGCGTCTGCGTTTGCGCGAGCACGTCGCGGTACCGCGCCAGGCCGTCCGGACCGAGCAGTGCGAGCGCCACCAAACCGATCAGGATGGAAGCCACCAACCAGGCGCCGAACGTCCGGGCGTGGCCTGACACCAGCAGGCACACCGGCACCAGGAGCGCCAGCTGCGGCTTGAGAACCAGCAGGCTCAACGCCAGCCCGGCCCACACCGGGTGGTCGTGGCGCAGAAGCCACCACATCGTGGCGACCGCCGCCGCGACCAAGGCACCCGGCTGACCGACCATCACGCCAAAGGCCACCGGGAAGACGCCCAGGAGCAGCG
>MNES01000045.1 GCA_001917815.1 Chloroflexi bacterium 13_1_40CM_65_17
CTTTCAGGCGACTGTTGGATGGGCTGGATGCGCCGCTGCAGGTCCTCATCGAAACCGAACCCGGCTGCGGAGCTGACGAAATTGCACACCCTCCGACACCGAACGACTTCGACGAGATGAGAAGCGCGGACATGTGGTTCGTCGAGCAGTTGGACGAATCGCCCTCGGCGCATCGCCGCCGGACATCGATCGTGATCTCGAAGGCGCACGCACCACGCCTTGAGGGCCCCTTAGGCGAGATGGGCGTCGGCTTCTCGGCGGCGGCCCAACGCGGCAGGCCGCCTTTCGGGGAAGAACGACCACACCATCTTGCGATCCCTGAGGGATGGAGCCGGACCTGGTACGTCGAACGCATGCCTGGCACCGAGCTGGAAGCCGGATGGCTGTTTCGGCTGATCCCGCCCGGCTTGAAAGTGCGCGTTTCATGGCATGCGGATCCTCTCCCGGCAGCGTGGATCGTCGAATACCTGCAGCGCCAGCTCACCAACATGAGAGCCTCCCGAATGCAGGAGCTGAGCAAAGGCACCAACGATCCCATGCTCGCCGGAGCCCTGCCCAACACCGAGGAACTGCAGCGACGCCTTGCCTCCAGCCAGGAGAAGGCGTTCCACGTCTCGGTCTATCTCACGTTGATCGCGGCGACAACGCAGAGCCTCGAACAGGGATCTGAGCAGATCCGCTCCGCCGCCCGCGCGATCCTGTGCGACCTGCAGCCTTGCACCTTCCGCATGCTCGATGGGCACCTTGCGACGTTGCCGGCTTGCACCGATCGTCTTGGGCGCAAGCGGGTCCTCGACACCAGTGCACTGGTCACATTGTTTCCGTGGGCACATTCCGAGATCCGACAGGCGGGCGGTCTTGTCGTGGGCCGAAACCGTGCGACCGGCGCCGCCGTGCTCGTCGACCCATTCGATCAGCAGCGTTACGCCAACGCGAATATCGGAGTGTTCGGATACTCGGGCGCGGGCAAGACCTACCTCATGTCGACGCTTTTGATGGGGTCGCTCGGTCGCGGCACGCAGGTTTTCGTCATCGATCCAGAGCACGAGTACGGGAGCCTTGCGCGCGACCTGGGCGGAGTCGATGTGCAGCTCGCGCTGGGTTCGGGCCATTCGCTGAACGTGCTCGAGCTGAGACCTTCCGATCGTCGCGACGAGTCATGGCTCGGGGCTGCCACCGCCGATGCGGTCGACCTGTGCGCGACCCTCTGCGGGGGCATGGATGAGTCCGAGCGGGCACTGGTAGAGGCGGCGGTTCGCGCCGCGTACCGGTCGGTCGAGCAGCCTCTGCTGCGCGACGTCGCGTCATTCCTCCCAGATGTCGCTCGGGTGGCCGTAATCCTGCGTCGATGGGTGCACGGCAGCCTTGGCCAGATGTTCAGCGCCCCGACCAACATCGATATCGAAGCCCCAATCGTCGTGTTTGGCATGCGCGAGCTGCGAGACGAGATGGTGGCGCCTGTCCATTTTCTCCTTGCGCAGGCGCTGTGGACTCGCATCAAGCGGAAGGACCGGCGCCGCATGCTCGTCGTCGACGAGCTCGGTCTGCTCTTCGAGGACCCGACGATTCGCCGCTTCGTCGTAAGCCTTGCGCGCAGGATTCGCAAATACGACGGGTCACTGGTCTTCGCGACCCAGAATCCGGGCGACTTGTTGAGCTCGGAACAAGGAGCAGTCGTCGCCTCGAACCCCGCCCTCCTCTTCCTGGGTGCGCAGCGGCCCGGCGAGGCGGCCAAGCTCGAGAGCGCATTTCATCTCAGCCCAAGGCAACGCGTGTCTCTGGAAGCGGCCAGGCGTGGCGATTTCCTGCTCTTGGCCGGACCGGACCGGCTCGAGCTCCGCGTCCAGGCGCCCCTCTGGCAGGAGAACGCAATGCGGCTGGCGAGAGAAAGAGCGCGACCGCCGCCGATTACCGGTAGGCTAAAACGCATGCGGAGAGTCCTCCACTACCGCCTGTACGGGCTTCCCGAGCAACGGCTCGAGCGGGTTCACGCCCAGTTCGAGGCCCTCCGCGCGGCACGTTCGTGGCGATGCGAGCGGCCCTGGGTGGCCAGCGCAAATTCACGCGGTTTGTTCGAGATGGAGTACTTCAGGCATTTGAAGAACGAGGATGTGGCAAACACCAGCGCTGCGGGGTTTGTGAAGATGGCCGGCGACGAGACCGACGCCCTCATCATCGCCATTTTCATGCGCGACCTCAGCGCCGAGTATGGGATCAAGACCACATTGAAGGACGAGGATCATCCGCTCGCGAAGCTGCGCCGCCTGGAATTCGATCATGGCCGGCTGCCAAGCGGCCACTCGCTGGAGGAGGTTCTCGCGAAGCGCCCTGTGATCAAGAAGGTGCAGGGCGAGCGCATCCTTTTCTACCCGCCGACATTTCGACTTCACTCGCAGAGTCCCCCCAGCCCGGAATGGGCTTATGCCCTGTTCGGCATTCGGGCTTACGCGCCGACGCTCCTGGAGGCTGAACAAGAAGCGCTCAAGATCTTGAGAGGCTTCGGTCATCTTGGCGGCTGAAGGTACCCTCGCCCGCGAGGGGACCGTCGAGTCCGCCGACGGAACCAAGCTCTCGTACCGCGCGTGGCCGCGCCCCGGCGCAGAGGTTTCGTTCGCTGTCGTCCACGGACTGGGTGATCACTCGCGGCGCTATGAGCGGTTCGCGCTGGGTATGGCGCGGCACGGCTTCGCTACGTTCGCGGTTGATCTGCGCGGCCACGGTAAAAGCCCGGGCGGGCGTGGGCACGTCGACTCGTGGAACCAGTGGACAGACGACGTCGCCGCGTTTGTGGCGCACGTAGAGGGCATCGCGGGAGGAGAGGTGATTCCAGTCGGACACTCCTTCGGCGGAGCTGCGCTGTTGAGCACAGTGCTTGCCGGCAAGCTGCCGAGGACCAAACGATTCATCGTTTCGAGCCCTGCGCTGCGACTGAGAGTGCCGGTGCCGGCATGGACGCTCGCCCTGGCTTCCGTGGCGTCCAAGGTCGTCCCCAGGCTGGCCTTCGACAACAAGGTCGATCCGAAGACGATATCGCGGCTGCCGGAGGTCGTCGAGGCTTACCGCACCGATCCCCTGGTGCACAGCAGGATCTCGAGCCGCATGTATGCGGAGTGGATGTCGGCGTGCAAACGCATCTTCGAGCACGCGGGTGAGATCACAATCCCGTTCCTGATCCTGGCCGGGAGCGATGACCGACTCATCGACAGCGGGGGCAGCAAGGAGCTGCACCGCTTGAGCGCGTCGACAAGCCGGCTGAGGCTGCTGGAGGGGCGCTACCATGAGCCGTTCAACGACCTGGACAACGAGGAGGTCTTCGCCGTGATCGCGGAATGGGTATTGAAACCGTGATCGAGGGCATCGCAAGTTGACCCTCGAGCCAGGAAATTGGCTCGCGTGGATCGTCGTCGGGCTGATCGCCGGCGCCATTGCCGCGCGAGTCGTAGCGGGGCGTGGCTTCGGCTGCATCGCCGACATCGTCGTCGGTGTCGCGGGCGCGTTCATCGGCGGCTTTCTTCTCCACAACGTCTTCGGCGTGGGCGGGCCCGTCGGGTTTTGGGGCAGCATCGTCGTTGCGTTCGTCGGCGCGGCGATTCTTTTGGGCGCGCTGAAGCTCCTGTCCGGCGGCCGTCTATGACCCTGGGCTCGCCGCTGCCGCCGAGCTGACCCGCTCGATCTCCGCAGCAACCCCGGTAGGCGCAAACAGCGGTATGTCGTGCGGGGTATCGAACCAGCGGATCTCGACACGGGGTGCCTGCTTGGCCAGCAGCGCGGCGCCGCGTTCCTTCCAACTCGAGATGACGGCCGGACCTCCGCGCGCGAGGAGCGCCGCGGCAGGCACCTCGACGCGCGGCCAGAGCACGTCGGGCTGGGAATCGTAAAGGCCTCGGAGGAGCTCGAGGCGCATCGGCGCCGTCAAGGTGAGGACGAACGCGCTCCCATCCTGGACCACTCGCGTTCTGACGAAAGGTTCGAGGTCGGTGTCCCACGCGCCGGTGAAGTCGCGTTGCGATTCGGCCATCGCGTCCTCCAGGCGCGCAAAGCGGGGCAGCGGCGGCTGCATCATTCGCTGGGCCTCTTCCCAGCTGAACATGTTGGCCGCGCTCTGGATCGGTCCATCGATGAAGACCAGGGCCGAGGCGAACTCCGACCTGGTGCCCACCAGCTCAAGCGCGATGGTCGCGCCCCACGAGTGTCCGACTACGACCGGTTTGTCGAGCCCGAGCTCGCCGCTCGCAAAGACCGCATCCTCGATGAGCTGCCCCATCGTATAGCCGCTTTCTGGATTCGGAGCGTGAGGGGACCGGCCGGTCAAGCCGTGCCCACGCTGATCGAGCGCGACTACGCGCCGGCCTTCGAGGCGGCGAGCAACCCGGTCCCAGTAGCGGGCGTTGGAGCTTAGGCCGTGAAGAAGGAGCACCGGTGCCTCGGCCCGCGTGCCCTCTTCAGGTCCCGTCCACTCGACGTAATGAAGACTGACGCCGTCACGCTCGAGCCATCCGTCGGCCGGTTCGGTCACCGGCTCTAGCCTAGCCCGCGGCGGCCGCCACCTGGTCCTGGACCGGTTCGCCCTGAGCTGCCACGGGCCGCTTGCGCCGCTTGATGAGCAGCGTCGTCAGGGCCGTGAAGGCAAGGAACGCGATCGGCACCACCAGCGTCGCCTTCATGGCGTCGATGTACGCGCTCACAAAGACGTCGTGCGCAAGGGCTGCGATCTGATGCGCAACCGCGGGCGGCAGATCCGACGGCAGCTTGGCCCCATTCTGCCCGGTGCCGATCTCGAAGCCATTGCTCGAGACCGAGCTGAACGCGGCAACGAACTTGTCGCGGAAAGCCGCCGGCAGTGCGCTCGCGTGGCTCACCGCCTGGTTGTGCAAGGTCGTCGCCAGCTGGTTCTGGAGCAATGCGCCCACGACCGCGCTGCCAATCGCGGCGCCAAGCTGGCGGGTGGTGTTGAGGATGCCCGATGCCGCACCCGACATCTGTGGGGAGATGTTGCGCATCGCAATGGTGGTCATGGGCGCGAACGTCATGCCCATGCCAGCGCCGGCAATGATCGCCGGCACGAGGAAGTTGATCCAGGTGGAGTCAGGGCCGGCCACGAAAGTGACCAGACCGAAGCCAACCGTGAAGAGTGAGATGCCGGCGAGCAGGATGTACTTGCCGCCCACTTTGTCGGCAAATCGTCCGGCGAAGGGCGCCACGAACATCGATGTGAGCGACATCGGCGCAAACGTCAGTCCGGCCGTCAACGCGGAGAAACCGCGGACCGATTGCAGGTAGATCACGATCGGCAAGAACAGGCTGAGCATGCCGAAGCTGATCGCGGCTGCGACCCAGTTGGCGACCGCAAAGTTACGGTCACGGAAGAGCGATAGGGGCAGCAGCGGCTCGGACTGGAAGCGTTCCCATACGAGGAAAACCGCCAGGATGGCGACGCCGGCGATGATCACTTCCGGGATGGTGATTCCGTAAGAGCCGATCTCGCCCCAGTTGTAGCGCTGCCCCTCGATGAGCCCAAAGACAACCGCGAACAGGCCCGCTGTCGCGAGGATCACGCCCATGATGTCCCAGCCGTGGCGGCGGCCCGGCCGGATGTCGGGGATGATCGCGAAGGTGGCGATTAGTGCGGCAATTCCGATGGGGACGTTGACGAAGAAGATCCACTGCCAGCTGACGTAGGTGACGATGGCGCCACCGACGGTGGGTCCGGCGATCGTCGCGAGACCGGCGACCCCACCCCAGACTCCGAAGGCGGCGCCTCGCCGCTCCGGCGGAAACAGAGTGGTGATGATCGACAGCGTCTGCGGTGTCAGGATCGCGCCACCGATTCCCTGGAGGACGCGTGCGGCGATCAGCTCGGTTGCGTTCTGCGAGAGACCGCACAGCGCCGACGCGACCGTGAAGATGAACAGACCGATTGCGAACAGGTTGCGCTGCCCGTAGAGATCGCCCAACCGTCCCGCCGTGATGAGCAGAACCGCGTAGACCAGGATGTAGGCGTTCAACACCCACAAGATCTGATCGAGCGTGGTGTTGAGACCCGCGCTCATGGCCGGGATGGCCACATTGACGATCGTGGTGTCCAGCAGGATCATGAAGAACCCGCTCGTGAGCACCACGAGGACCAGCCAGGGATTAGTGCGTGCTTGTGCCATGACTTCTCCTTAACGTCTCATGGCCGGGTTCAATTCCGGCCTTCCACTCCAGCGTGCCGTCTTCGATTTCGCGCTCCAGCTTCCGAACCCATTTGCGCTCCGCATCGAGCATCGCGATCTTGTGCTCGATCTCGATCAACGCGAGGCGGGTGAGTCCCTGACTGCGAAGCTCGGCGAGAACGTGCTCGAACTTCGCGAGGTGGGCGTCGAGCAACGAAGCGCGTTCGTTGAGATGGTCTGCGGCCTCGTGCGAGCCGAGGTGGTGCATGAACAAGAGCCCGGCAACGAATTGGGGATATTCGCGCATCGGTTTGCGGAGGAGCTCACCCAAGGTGCGCGTCAGGACCTGTCGCCCTGAATCGGTCAGCTCATAGATGGTGCGCTCCGGGCGGCGTCCCTCCTTCTCGCGTTCGACCGAGACGATCCAGCCCTTGCGCTCGAGCAGGTCGACGGTGTGGTACAGGGTCCCGAAGTTGAGCCGGATGAACTCGTCCTGGTGCCGGGCACGCATTGTCGACGCCATCTCGTAGGGGTGCATCGGCCGCTCATCCAGCAGCGTCAGGACGGAAAGCGCGAGGGGAGAAGAGACCTCGACATCAAGATCCGGCATATATTCCAAATGGAGTATATGCAACCCATATATACGTTGTCAAGTACTCCGCCGGAAGCATCTGGTCGAGCCGCAACCGACAACCGCCCGCGGGGGTAGTTACCGTAGATGCATGCGCAGGCAGCGGCCGAAGCGCTTCCCATGACCGGGTTGCCGGACGCCCGGGCCGCCGCCGGCCAGCTCATCAGGCAAGCCACGGGCGGCGATCTCGAAGCTTTCGAGGAGTTGGTCCGCCGCCTGCAGCGCCGGGTTTACGGCTTCGCCTACCAGCATCTTCGAGACCTCGACGAGGCCCATGACCTCACGCAGGAGATCTTCGTCAAGCTCTTCCGGAACCTCGCTCGCTACGACGCGGAGCGCCCGTTCGAACCCTGGTTCTGGAAGCTGGCGGCCAATACCACCATCAACTACCGCCGCAAGCGCGTGCCGACGCCGACCGACCAGTCCGCGGATCAACAGGTATCCGAAGCGGTTTCGTCAGTTCCCGCGCACGATCCCACCCTGGTCGATGCGCTGGCCCAGCTCGATCCAGCCTACCGGCTCCCCATCCTTCTCCACTACTACGCGGACCTCCCCCTGGAGCAGGTCGCGCAGAGCCTGAACCTGACCGTGCCTGCGATCAAGTCTCGCCTCCACCGAGCCCGCGCCCTCCTTCGCAACGCGCTTGCGGAGTCCGAGGAGACAGGGTTCCAATGAGCGCCCTCGCGTGCGCGCGCGTGCGCGTCCTACTAGAGACGTACGTAGATGGCGACCTTGCGCTTGCGGACCCAGGCACCGCGCAGGCGCTGCGAGACCACCTCCTGACCTGCGTGGACTGCCGCCGCCAGCACGAGCATGCGGTGTCGCTTCCATTCCGCATGAAGGCCCTCCGCTCACCCTCACCCCCTGAGTCTCTGATCTCGGGGGTGATGCGCTCGATCGCGCCCCAGCCGCAGGCGTCGCGCCGCGCCTGGGGGTTGTTGATCCCGGAAGCTCTCCTGGGAGCGTTCATCCTCTGGTATCTGTCCGGCCTCGACGGACTGTCAGCCCTCGCGTCTGGTGGATGGAGCGATCTCCAGGGCCTGGCGTTCTGGGGATCCGGTGCCGCGCCGCTTCCGAGCATCCCGGTGGCCGACGTCTTGCTCCTCGGCGCCTTCATCGCGCTGGCCGCGATCGCGGCATATCACCTATCGATCCTCGCAAAGCTCGACCAGATACCGGTACCGGATCTTCGCGAGCGCCGCCGCGCGTGAGCGAGCGAAGAGACGACGGAGGCGCGTCGCCCGACGACGCGCCCGAAACGCCTGCGCCGCGCTCGGAGACGCCCCCCGCGCGACCGAGCTGGGGTTGGCCGCTCCTGGTGGTGGGACTCGCGATACTGGGCGTGCTGCTGGCCATCGCCGACACCGCCCTGTACGGGCCTTCGCTCGGCCCGTATGCCACGTTTGTGATCGGCCCCACGGAGGTCAGGAGGGGGGTTTCCGCGCCCAGCCAGGATCCTGGGCGGTTCGAGCGCACCCGACTCCCAGATCGCGTCACTCTCGCCGGTCCTTTCGGCAGCCTCGGACCGATGAGCCCACTCCAGGCATTGCGCGCCTTCCTCAGCAACGCCGCCGGTTTGGTGCTTCTCGCACTTGGCGTGCTCCTGCTTTTTCCCACCCGTTCGCGAGTTGCTGTCCAGCGGCTGGAGGGGAGGTACGGGCCGGCGATCGCCCTGGCGGCCGGCGTCGCCACCTTCCTCCTGGCGCTGGGCGTGGTCGCGCTGCTGAGG
Source organism: Chloroflexi bacterium 13_1_40CM_65_17 (assembly GCA_001917815.1). GTDB lineage: Bacteria > Chloroflexota > Dormibacteria > Dormibacterales > Dormibacteraceae > UBA10449. Next base: position 8,516 of record MNES01000045.1, read on the forward strand.
TTCACGTTGTTCTTCCTGGCCGTCATACCGGCGGTGCTGGTGGTTGCTCTCGCGGCCGCGCTGTTCGGAATCGCCTGCATCGGACTTGCGCTGGGCCGTTTTCTGCAGCGATGGCTTCGACTGGGACCAGCACATCCACTGCTGGCCGCTTTGGCCGGTGCATTGGTCGTGTTCGATCTGGCGGTGATCCCCTATGTCGGTGCCATTGCGCTGGCGGCGGTCGCGATCGGCGGTCTTGGCGTCGCGGTTGTCACCCGGTTCGGATCAGAGACCGGATGGTCATTCACGGACCTCAACTGGTGAAGCAGGAGATATGGAGGTGAGTCGGTTGCTGAAGAAGACGAGGCTGGTGGTTGCGGCGCTCGCGGCGATTGCATTGGTCCTGGGTGGCCTGATCTACCGCGACGTTTTCGTGGGAACCAAGAACACGAGCAGCTCCGTCAACCTTTACACCGTCGCTCGGCGGACCGTGACCGCAAGCGTGACCGGCACCGGCAACCTGGTGCCTGCGCAGCAGGCCAACGTGAGCTTCAAGGCAAGCGGGACCCTGACCGAGATCGACGTCAAGGTCGGAGACCACGTCACCGCCGGTCAGGTATTGGCCAGGATCGACCCCACGGCGCAGCAGAACGCGCTTGCCGGCGCCCAGGCCAACGTTGCCATCGCGCAGGCCAACCTGCAATCGGCTCAGACACCGCTCACCGCCAGCCAGATCGCCCAACTTCGGAACAACCTCGCGAACGCGCAGCAGACCTACAACGACACAGTCGCGCAGGTGAACCTCACCAATACGCAGGACTCCAACCAGGTCACGACCGATCAGAACCAGCTCGCCACGGACCAGCAGGCCCTGACATTCAATGCCGCCTACCAGGCGGCCAAGCAAGCCCTGACCACCGACCAGGGCACGCTTCAGACCGCCATCAATCAGTTCAACGCCGACGGCTGCAAGAGCCAGACCTACCCATATTCGGGAGCTTGCGTGGCCGATTTCACAGCGGTGTCGACGGACCAGAGCAAGGTCAACGCCGACCAGCTGGCTCTGAATGGATATACAGCCGCGGTCAACGCCGACCAGGCAAAGCTCAACCAGGACACGGCGAAGCAGCAGGCGGATGCGAGCAGCGGCCAGCGCAGCATCAACCAGGCGTCGGCGTCGGTGACAAGCGCGCAGGACAACCTGAACACGCAGACCGAGAGCAAGCCCAATCAGATTCTGTCCGCGCAAGCACAGCTCGCAAGCGCGCAGGCCGCCGTCCAGACGGCACAGCAGAACCTGGCCAACACGACTCTCGTCGCCCCGATGGATGGCGTGGTCAACAGCATCAACGGCGTCGTAGGAGAGAACGCCATCACCGGCTCGGGCACGACCGCCCAGGCTCCTGGAACACAAGCCCCTCTTCCCTCGAGCGCGGCCTCTGGCGCGTTCATGGTCATCGGCAACGTCAGCGCGATGGAGGTCGTCATCCCATTCGCGGAATCGGACGCGTCTAAGTTGGCGTTCAACCAGGACACGCAGGTGACCTTCGACGCGGTTCCCAGCCTGGCGATCAGCGGCCATGTCGTGGCGGTGGCAAGCGCGGCGACCGTTCAGAGCGGGGTCATCAACTACTACGCGACGGTCGCCCTGAACCAGAGCAATCCAGCGCTCAAGCAAGGCATGACCTCGAATGCGACGGTGACCGTGAGCAAGGCCACCAATGCCATCGTCGTGCCCAACCTGGCGATCACCAGGCTCGGTGGCGAGGCTTACGTGAACACCTATGTGAGCGGCAAAGCTGTCCAGACCGCGATCCAAACGGGCGTCGTCGGCGACCAGTACACCGAGGTCACTGGCGGTCTCAACGAAGGCGCCCAGGTCGTCATCCCGACGCTCAAGGTGTCGAGCGCGAGTGGAGGCAGCCGCTCGGGTGGTGGCGGCGTCCGCATCGGCGCCGGCGGTTGATCAAGCTCGAGGCGGTAACCAAGACGTATCGCATGGGCAAGGTCGAAGTCGAGGCTCTGCGAGGCATCGATCTCCTGGTGGAGGCCGGGGAGTTCGTCGCCATCATGGGCGCGAGCGGGTCTGGCAAATCGACGCTCATGAACATCATTGGCTGCCTCGACGTGCCGACCAGCGGGCGCTACTTCCTCGATGGCACGGATGTCGCCAAGCTCGATGACGACCAGCTGGCGGTCATTCGCAATCGCAAGATCGGCTTCGTCTTCCAGAGCTTCAATCTCATCCCGAGGACGACTGCGCTGCACAACGTCGAGATGCCGCTGATCTACGCCGGCGCCCAGAATCGCCGCCCCAGAGCGCTCGAAGCCCTGGAGGCGGTGGGACTTGGCAACCGCGCAGGCCATCAGCCCACCGAGCTTTCCGGTGGCCAGCAGCAGCGCGCCGCCATCGCTCGGGCGCTCGTCACCAACCCGGCGATCCTGCTCGCCGACGAGCCCACGGGCAACCTCGACACCGCGTCGAGCGTGGAGATCATGAAGCTGCTCGCACAGCTGAACAAGGAGCAGGGCCGAACGATTGTCCTGATCACCCACGAGCGCGACATCGCCGCGTTTGCGGGACGGATCGTCGAGCTGCGCGATGGGTTGATCCAGAGCGACGAGCGCCGCGCGGCATGAACATCTTCGAGGCGCTGCGCGTCGCCACCGCGGGCTTGCTGGCGAATCGCCTGCGCAGCTCGTTGACGATGCTCGGCATCCTGATCGGCGTCGCCGCGGTGATTCTGCTCGTGGCGGTCGGCAACGGCGCGAGCGTCCAGATCAACAACCAGATCCAGGCGCTGGGCGCCAACGTGATCTTCGTCTACCCGTCGAACGCCAAGGGTGCAGGCGGCGTGTCGCAAGGGTTTGGTACCAGCCAGACGCTGACGATAGCCGACGTCGACGC
>MNES01000029.1 GCA_001917815.1 Chloroflexi bacterium 13_1_40CM_65_17
GGGCAACTACTGGCGCATGGCTCCTTCCGACTTCCGCGTCCGCACCCTGGACGGGGTCGGCGCCGACTGGCCGCTCGACTACGAAGAGCTGGCCCCTTACTACACGATCAACGAGGCGGAGGTGGGCGTGGCCGGCCTTGCGGGCGACCCCTGCGGTCCGGCCAGGCCCCCGCTCCCCAACCCGCCGGCGCCGATCGGACGGCCAGGCCAGCTGCTTGTGGACGCATACGAGAAGCTCGGCTGGTACTGGTGGCCTACGGAGCAGTCAATAACCACCGCCGCCTACCGCGGGCGGCCGGCATGCACGAATCTCGGCTGGTGCACCTTCGGATGCCCGCAAGGATCGCTTTCGACCGCCGACCTCACGTACTGGCCCGGCGCGCTCGCGAACGGTGTCGACCTGCGCACGAACGCGCGCGTGCGCGAGATCGTCCTCGGCCCGGATGGAGCCGCGCTGGGCGCTCGCTATTACGACCGCGAGGGCGTGATCCAGGAGGTCCACGCCGCGGTGACCGTCGTCGCCTGCGGTGGGCTCGGTACGCCGCGGCTTCTGCTGATGTCGTCCTCGCCGGCGCATCCGGACGGGCTCGCCAACTCGAGTGGTCTCGTCGGCAAGAACCTGATGGTGCACGTGCAAAGCTTCGCCACCGGTCTGTTCGACGAGCCTGTCGAAGGCTGGAACGGGACCTGGGGCGGCACCGTCTCGACGCGCCAGTTCTATGAGACGGACCCCGCGCGAGACTATGTGCGCGGTTTCATCATGAGCGGCTGCCGGGGCTGGTCAGCGCTCAACCTGGCGCTGCAGATCGCGCCATGGGGGTCTGGGCATCACAAGGCGTTCGACGAGCGCATCAACCACGAGATCTCGCTCTATCTGTGCGGAGAAGACCTGCCGGAGGAGACCAATCGAGTGGAGCTCGACTGGGCGCACCTCGACGATTTCGGCATGCCCGGCGTCCTCACCCACCACGAGTTGAACGAGAACAGCCGCAGGCTGGGCCGCGACATGATCGCCCATGCCCGCCAGGTGCTGGATGCCGCAGGCGCGAAGAGTGTGCGCGACTTCGGCCTGGCGCCGATCTGGGGGTGGCACCTGCTCGGAACCGCTCGAATGGGTGACGATCCGCGGACGTCAGTGGCGGACCGTTTCAACCGCTCCCACGACGTGCCCAACCTGTTCATCGCCGACAGCAGCAGCATGCCCACCAGCGCCGGCGTCAATCCGAGCGCCACCATCCAGGCGCTGGCCCTTCGCTGCGCGGATCACATCTGGGAACGGCGTCGCGAATTTACCAGCGGGTGAGCTTGACAGGGGAACCCGGACGGTTCCCTCCCATCACCGGCCGGCTTTGCCGATCGGGCTGCTCTCTTTCCGGCATATCGATGGACTTGCTTGAGGACTAGTTTCGCCACTCGAGTGGATCGCATACTTCATCCAGGGTATGAGCGAAAGCAGCCACGAACGTCACTGGCTCGGCAAGGCAATGCTCGCAGCGTTCGGCTTGGCCTTTACGGTCGGAGCGTCTTATCTCTTGAATCAGAGCATCGCCGTTTCCCTGGTTCTGTGGGCAGTGTTTGGCTCAGTTGGCGTATTCATTGCTGAGCGATTCCATCTACAGCTTTCGGCACCACTTTCGGCGCTAGACCAGCGTTTAGGTCGGCCCCGCTTGATACGGACCGGCCGCATTAAGAATCAAACGACGGTGCCGCGGGTGACTGAAAAGGGCTATCTAGACTTCGAGAGAGGCTATCTAAAAGCAACTCAGGCCGCAACCAAGACTCTCAAAGCGTTCACTGCAGAGATGAACGCCCAGACTCCGAAGCTCGTCACACAGACAGCGAGAACCGAGACGATTCAAGGAACGAGTGTTGAAACCAGGCTGCGGGTTGCGAACGAAACCGCAGCGCTAATTGATCGCCACGCTGCGAGGTTTGAGCGTCTTGAGGTGACTTACCGCGCGCAATGCGAAGCCATGTCGATGAACCTTGTCGACATGCTCAGCACTGCGCCCTCGAGCGGCAACTTAGGCGAATTTCCGAATGTGCTCGCGACCGCACAAGAACACACTGCAGGCAGCCGAGAAAGCATGGCTGGATATAGAGACGCAGTTATCAAAACGCGAAAGATGCGTGTTAGTCAGCCACTCAACCAAGCTTGCGACAGGTTGATTTTGGTCCTTGATCGAGTCATTGAGGACACCGACTCGACTCTGAAGGCGATCGCCGATGCGAGAAGGGTCATCTCCAAACGGTGGCCTAAGCCACCATCCTCGGCCCTATCAGCTCCGAGTACGGCAGGTTCTCGGCCGTGACGTATCTATGGGCGAGCTACCAGCGGGTGACTACGACTTTCTTGCGCGTGAAGAACTCGATTCCGTCCGTGCCGTGAACGTGTAGGTCACCATAGAAGGACCCCTTCCAGCCGCTGAACGGGAAGAATGCGAACGGCTGAGCGATGGGCACGTTGATGCCGGTCATCCCCGCTTCGACGCGCTCGCGAAACTCCCTGCCGGCGCGTCCTGACTGCGTGAAGATCGTCGCCATGTTGCCGAGCGCCATGCGGTTGGCCTGTTCGATGGCGGCGTCCAGGGTCGACGCGCGTGAGACGGAAAGCACAGGTCCGAAGATCTCCTCATGCCCGATCGTCATGTCGGAGCTCACCCTGTCGAGGATCGTGGGGCCGAGGAAGAAGCCCGGCCGCCTGACCTGATCGCGCCCATCAACGAGCAGCTTCGCCCCTTCCGACACTCCTTTGTCCACGTAGCCCGCGACCTTGTCGCGATGCTCGGCGCGGATGAGCGGTCCGATCTGCACGCCCGGCTCGTCTCCCGGCCCGACGACCATGCCGGCGGCCGCGGCCGTCAGAGCCGGCAGGACGTGCTCCGCCGCACCGCCGACGACGACCGCCACCGAGCCCGCCAGGCAGCGCTCACCCGCGTTGCCGAAAGCCGAGTTGAGGATTGCCGCCACGGCGACATCGGGATCCGCGTCGGGCATGACGACGATGTGGTTCTTGGCGCCGCCGAGCGCCTGCACGCGCTTGCCGTTGGCCGCAGCTGTCTGGTACACGCGGCGCGCCACGGGCTCCGAACCCACGAACGAGATCGCGCGCACGTCCGGATGTACAAGCAATGCCTCGACCGCGTCGCGCGCACCGTGGACGACGTTGAGGACTCCCTCGGGAAACCCCGCTTCCAGGAACAGCTCGGCCAGTCGCGCGCCGCCGAGCGGCGTCCGCTCTGATGGCTTGAGCACGTACGTGTTGCCGGCGACGATGGCGAGCGGGAACATCCACAGCGGGATCATCACCGGGAAGTTGAAGGGCGGGACGCCCGCGCAGACTCCGACTGGATAGCGGTAGTAATCCTGGTCGACTCCAGCCGAGACGTCGCGCAAGGTGCGCCCTTGCAGCAGGGTCGGCGCCCCGCATGCGAAGTCAACGACCTCGATGCCCCGCCGCACCTCGCCGCGCGCCTCGTCGAGTGTCTTCCCGTGATGGCGTGTGATGATCGCCGCGAGCTGCTCGAAGTGATCCTCCAGCACGTTCTTGTAGCGGAACATCAGGCGTACGCGTTCCATGACCGCGGTGCGGGACCACGTTCGGTAGGCGTCCGAAGCCGCTTTCACTGCAGCGTCGACCTCCTTGGCGCCTGACAGCGGGACCTGGCCGATCACGTCGCCGGTGGCTGGGTTGTAGATGGGCAGCGACGACACGCCGTTGGATGGCGTGCGCCATTCAGATCCGATGAGATTCGCGATCATTTCCGGCATCGGTCTATTGTGGCGCGTGGCATGACGGATCATCGCGACCTCTTCCGACTCGACGATCGGGTCGCGCTGATCGTGGGTGGCGGCGGAGGCATCGGCTCGGCGATGGCCGAGGCCCTTGGCGGCGTAGGAGCGTCCGTTTCCATCGCCGGCCGGAGCGCCGAACGCGCCGAGGCGGCCGCCGCCAGGGTGCGTGAAGCGGGCGCCCAGAGTCTCGCTGTGGTCGCCGACGCCAACAACCCGGTCGATTGCGAACGCATGGTGGCCGAGACGGTGGACCGATTCGGGCGGCTCGACATCATCCTCAACGCGGTGGGCGGTGGCGCCGGGACTGCGCTGCACGCCGCGGAGCAGTACCCGACCGGCGAATGGGACAGGATCGTCGACCTGAACCTGACGAGCACCGTGCTGCCGACCCAGGCTGCCGTCAAGGCGATGATCGCCGGCAAACGCGGCGGAAGAGTCTTGAACGTCTCGTCAGTTCGGGGCCAGCTCGGAATCGACGCCGGTTACTCCGCGTACGTGGCCGCCAAGGGGGCGATCAACGCTCTGACCCGTCAGTGGGCGACCGAATGGGCGAAGTACGGCATCACCGTCAACGCGATCTCGCCGACATTCGTGGACACCCCGCAGGTGGCGACTCTCCTGCAGGACGCAGAGTTCAAAGCCAAGATCGTATCTCGCATCCCACTTCGCAGGATCGGCACAACGGCAGACCTGGTGGGCGCGGTCCTGCTGTTCTGCTCAGATGCCTCGTCATTCATCACCGGCCAGATCCTGACGATCGACGGCGGCCTGACCGCAACCCAGTAGGATCACCGAGGGCCGACAACATGGAGCAGGTGACCGCGAACATCTTCACGGACACGAAGCTGCGCGGATGCAACCCGGGCTTCGTAACCACCTCGGACGGCGTGGTCGTCGTCGACACCCCGCAGCTGCCAACCAAAGCCGTGGCCATGCGCAAGCTGGCGGAGTCGCACGGCCCGATCCGGTACCTGATCAACACGGAGCACCACGTCGACCACATCTTCGGCAACTACTACTTCAAGGGCGCGGGCACGGTCGTCCATCACCAGGGCGTGTACGACAGCTTCATGGTCGTCGGGCCCAACATCGACCCGTTCGCCTACGCAGCTGAAGCGATCCCGACCGACGACCCTGAGGGTGCGGAGATCTTTCCGGATCGCGAAACGTACTTCCGCGATCCGAATAAGGCCACGATCGTGTTCAAGGGCGACGTGACCCTGCGGGTTGGTGATCACACGTTTCACCTGCTGCACACACCGGGTCATACGCGTGGGCAGATCGCGGTGCACATTCCTGAAGAACGTGTCGTGTTCACGGGCGACACGATCTTCCACGACTGCCAGACGTGGCTCATGGAATCCGATGTCCCGCAATGGCTCGACGCCCTGGAGCGTGTCCGATCGCTCGACGTGGACCATCTGCTGCCCGGGCATGGACCGGTGACGACTACGGACTACGTCGCGACACAGCGCGCGGTGCTGCTCGACTGGGTCGGCGCTGTGGCGGACGCCATCGCCAAAGGGTGGTCACGGGAGGAGACGATCGCGAGAGTCAACTTCGCCGACCGGTACCCCGTGGACATCGGCCAGGGCCACATGATGGGTCACATCCAGACCAAGAACGCCGCGTCGCTCTACGACAAGCTGACCGCGAAGCCCGCCACTAGCATTTAGGCCCGACTCCTACCGGCGAGCTGGATCAGATCCTCGTGGAGCTCGAACCAGACACCGTGATAGCTGTCGACGCGGGGAGAGGCAATGAAGCGCTCGTCGCCGTTGCGTGCCAGCTCCAGCGCCCGCTCGAGCCGGGTCAGGTATCGGCGCAGAGCCGGCGGCGGGTCGCGGAGCGACGAGAGCCACGCCGCAGCGTCGCCATGCAGGCTCGCCAGGCCATCCAGCACCTCGTCGTCGTACGCGGCGTCCGCATGATCGTTGAGAACCTGCGCCCCATCGACCTCCCGAAGCTGCCAAGCGGTGACCGCCTCCTTCACTTTTAGGTCCAGGGCGCCGAACGACTCCAGCGCCGCATTTGCGTGGTCGCCTCCCCACCGGTTCCGGTCGGCCGCGAGCTGGGAGGCGCCAGTCCTCTTGCCACTTCCGGTCAGACGGACTCCGTCAGGGGTGCTCTCGACCAGGCCTGCGTTGATCAGACGTTCGACGACGGATCGCACCTTGTCGGAGGTCGTCAGCACCGCATCGGCGAGGGACTCCAACGTGGCGGAGCCCTTGATGACAAGCGCCCTCAAGACGTCTTCCTCAGTCGCCTGCCCGAGCCCCTCTCCCTGACCCTCCCCCCTGCCGGGGGGAGGGGAATCCTCCAGCTTGATCCGCAGCTCTCTCGCCCAGGCGAGCAGGATCGTGGCCTCGGGCGCGATCGCCGTGCTGCCCGCAATCACGCCCGCGAAGACCTCGCCCGTCCCACCGTCGATGGTGATGGTGTCGCCGGTATTCAGCTTGTGGCCGTCCACGTCGACGATCCGCTCCCCCACCTTCATCGTCTCGACGCCGACGACCGCGGGGATTCCCCACCCGCGCGCCACCACGGCGGCGTGGCTGGCCAGGCCGCCTCGGCTCGTTAGGACTCCGACCGCCTTGGCCATGCCCTGAATGTCGTCGGGTGAGGTTTCCGCGCGGACCAGGATCACCGGGTGCCCGGCCTCGGCCGCGATCACTGCCTCTGAGGGCGATGTCGCGATCTCGCCGGTTGCAACGCCGGGCGATGCGGGGAGGCCGACCGCCAGCGGCGCGACCTCGCGAGTGTGTCCGGTCGAGATCATCGGCGGATGCGCGAGAAACGAGCCGACACGCTTCACCGCTTCGGCTCGCGTCAACGGGAAGTCGACGTCTTCAGCCATGTCCACCGCGATACGTAGCGCTGCCTGCGCGCTGCGCTTGCCCACGCGAACCTGCAGGAGCCAGAGCTTCCCCTGCTCGATGGTGAACTCGACGTCACAGAGGTCGACAAAATGGCGCTCGAGAGTGTGTGCGTGGCGCCGAAGCTCGCGGCCCGCAGCAGGCAGCCTTTCGTCGAGGACGCCCAGCGGCTGCGTCCGGTGAGTGCCGGCTACGACGTCCTCACCCTGGGACGCGAACAGCACGTCGCCATAAAGGGCCGGTTCGCCGGTGGCGGGATTGCGCGTGAACAGGACCCCGGTTGCCGAGTCGGCACCCCAATTTCCGAACACCATCGCCTGCACCGTCACAGCTGTCCCCAGGTCGTCAGCGATGCCCTCATGGTTCCGGTAGGCGCGGGCCCGGTCGCTGTTCCAAGACGCAAACACCGCCTCGATGGCTTCGCGGAGCTGCTGCCGCGGGTCGTCGGGCACAGCGGCCGCGCCGACGGTCTTCGTGAACATCTCCTCGAGACGCCGCCTGCAATCGGCCGCGAAGGCCGCGTCCCCAGACACTGCTGCGAGACCCCGCGTGGTTGCGCCGCTGAGGCCGACGTTGAGTATCGTGTCCATCATTCCCGGCATCGACACCGGCGCCCCGGAGCGAACGCTCACCAGCAGCGGGTTGTGGGGGTCGCCGAACCGCCGGCCGGCGGAGGCCTCGAGCCTTCGCATGGCGGCAGCCAGCTCGCCATCCAGCCCAGACGGCCAGCCGGCGGCGAGGTATACCCTGCAGGCTTCGGTCGTGATAGCGAATCCCGGTGGCACCGGCAGCTCAAGCCCGCTCGCCATCAGGTTGAGGTTGGCGGCTTTGCCGCCGATGAGGGCGACGAGCTCATCCGGTGGCAGATCGTGCTTGTCGTCCAGCGAGTAGACGAAGGTCACAAATCCCTACTCTGGATCGCGCGCCACACTCGTTCCGGCGTCAAGGGCAGATCGCGGATGACGACGCCAGTCGCCTCCGTCACCGCGGAAGCCACCGCCGGCGCCGTCGCCATCAAGCCGCCCTCGCCGGCACCCTTCGATCCGTAAGGCCCCGGCCCGTCGGCATTCTCCACGACCAGAGCGAGCATTTCCAGGGGCAGGTCCTTGGTGGTCGGGATCCGATAGTCCAGCGCCCCGAGATTTCGAATCCGCCCGGAATCGTCGAGAAGGATGTGCTCCATCAACGTGTGGCCGAGGCCCATCACCGCCGCACCCTCGTCCTGCATCTCGACGTGCTGGGGGTTCAGGGCTTTGCCGACGTCCGCGACGGTCACGTGCCGGACCAGCAGGATCTCGCCTGTGCCTTCGTCGACCTCGACCTCGGAAGCCGTACACGAGAACTCATAAAAGGACGGGCTTCCACCCAACGGATGGCCGGGCTGATGCTCACTTCGATAAGACCCGACCCCGATCACCTCTCCCCTCACCTCGCTGAAGCGGGCGCGCAGCAGCTCCACCACGCTCACATTTGCGACCAGTCCAAGGTCGGCGGCCATCTGTCTCAGCTGCGCATTGATATCCCGACATGCGCGCGCGACCGCCTGGCCCATGAACACCGTCGAGCGGCTCGCGGAGGTTTGCAGGTCGAACGGAACGGCAGCGGTGTCGCCCATCACCACTTTGATCGAGTCGATCGGGATGCCGAGCTCATGCGCCGCGACCTGGGCGAGCACCGTGCGGGCGCCCTGCCCCATGTCCGATGTGCCGGCCAGCACCGTCGCGCTGCCATCCCAATGCAGCCTGACGATGGAGTAAGACGCGCCCGTGGTCGCGGATGCTTTGATCGCGACCGCCAGGCCTCGTCCGCGCCCAGCCGCAATCGGCGATCCCCACTCGATCGCCCCGGCCGCCTTGCGCACCGACTCCGCCCAATCGCCGTCGCATGGGGTGTCGCCAGGCACGAAGGCCTCTCCCTTTCGGGCGAGGTTACGAAGCCGAATATCGACGCGGTCCAGCCCCAAGCGGCGCGCCGCGTCGTCGAGCTGTGATTCATGCGCCCACGACACTTGTGGCGTACCGAAGCCGCGGAAGGCGGTGCTCGGGGTGGTGTGGGACAGCAAAGCTCGAACCGTGATGCGCGCATCCGGAACGCGGTACGGACCGCAGGCGAGGTAATTGGCCTTCGTGATAACGCGCTCGGCAACGTCCGCATACGCACCCAGCAGGAAGTCGCTCTGAATGTCCTGGAACGAGATCGTGCCGTCGGCCTGAAACCCGGTGCGGACATGAATCTCACACGACGTCCGGCGCACTTCCTGGAAGGTCTCCTCGAGGGTGAGGAGCAGCCGGACGGGCCGGCCCGTTCTCAGTGCGAGGAGCGCGACGAGCGGCTCGTACTTGGGGTGCTGCTTGCCGCCGAAGGCGCCGCCAGGATCGGGAGCGATGACGCGGACCCGGGCCAGCGGTAAGCCAAGCACCCTGGCGATGATGCGCTGCGTTTGAAACGGGTTCTGGGTCGCGGTCCAGATCACGACGCCACCGTCATCTGGAGCCGCGATGAATGCGTGAGGCTCGATGGCGAAATGCGTGACCATCGGAAACGCATAGGAGTTCTCGACCACCAGGTCGGCCTTCGCCGCCTCGACATCGCCCCACCCGTAGTTCAGCTCGCGCAGCACGTTGCTGTGTCGCAAGGGATCGTCGGGCCGGAGCCCTGGTTCCAGCACGAGCGGAGCGTCGGGGTCGAGCGCGGCAGCCACCGTGTATACGCCAGGCAGCGCTTCGTACTCCACCCGCACCAGCTCGGCGGCGGCCTCAGCGGCTTCCTTGGTCTCGGCGGCGACCGCCGCCACCGGCTGGCCGTGATACTTCGTCTCCCCGACCGCGAGGATCGGCCGATCGTCGTGCACCGGCCCAAACCGAGGCACGGGTTGGGGCAGATCGGCCGCGGTCAGGATCGCGACGACGCCATAGACCTCAGATGCCGCCGCTGTATCGATCGCGACAATCCGCGCGTGGCCGCAATCGAGGTGGACGAGCTTCACGTGGAGCGTGTGGTCCAGGTTTATGTCGGCGATGAATTGCTGCCGCCCCGTGACCCGTGCCAGCCCGCCCGCCCGCGGTTGTGACGTTCCGATCACGTGCCTGCCTCGCTCGCAGCCAGCACCGCTTCGCAGATCTGCACGTAGCCTCCGCAGCGGCACAGGTTTCCGGACAGGCCTTCGCGAACCTCGGCCAGCGTCGGATGCGGGTTACGAGACAAGAGGTACCGGGCGGCCATCACCTGTCCCGGAATGCAGAAGCCACACTGCACCGCGCCCTTCGCGAGGAACGCGTCCTGGAGCGCGTTCGGCCGTCCGTTCTCTGAAAGCCCTTCGATGGTGGTGACCTCCCGCGCGTCACCCTCCACCGCGAGCATCAAGCAGGAGTTCACGGCTCGGCCGTCCAGCAGCACCGTGCACGCGCCGCACTCGCCCAGGTCGCAGCACTCCTTGGTCCCGGTCAGTTGGAGGCGATCGCGCAGAAAGTCGAGAAGCGTGGTGTTGGGCGCGACCTCGACCTCGCGCTCAGCTCCATTGACCGTCACACGAATCGGGGTCGATGACATTCGCGATTACGCCGCTCGCAGTCTTTCGAGGGACGCGCGCAGCGCGCGGCGGCTCATGACCAGGAGCATAGCCTCGCGATACTCGCGACTCCCCCGCACGTCTGAGATCGGGCTGGCTTTCGTGAGCAGCTGCCGCAGCACCTCGTCCTTGGCCCCATCACGGGCAGCCGGGTCTGCGAGCAGCCCGCTCTCGTCCGCGACCATGAATGGGCGTGGACCCACCGCCCCATACGCAAGGACTGTGCGCCCCGCCGACTCGACGACGCAGCAAATGCTGATGGTTGCGAGGTCCACCCCGCGTCGCCGAGTGATCCGCGCGAACGCGGCTCCTCTGCGCTCAGCGGCGATCGGCAGATCGATTGCCGTCACGAGCTCGCCGCGCTGCAATACGGTTTTTCCAGGACCTACGAAGAATTCGTCAAGGTCCACCCGCCGTGTGCCGCGCGCGCTCGCCACGTTGACTCTCGCCCCATAGGCCAGAAGGGCCGGCGCCGTGTCCGCCGCCGGTGACGCGTGACAGATGTTGCCGGTCAGGGTCGCGCGATTCCGAATCTGGGCCGAGCCGACAGTCGCGGCGGCTTCGATCAGAGCCGGGAAGCGCGCGTGGATTCGCTGATCCTCGTCGATGCCCGCGAGCGCGGTGGTGGCGGTGATCGTCAGCCAGGACCCCTCTTCGCTGATCGCAGGCTGGAGCTCGGCGACCTGTTTGAGATCGATCACCATCTCAGGTCTGAGCGTCCGATTGCGCAGCCCGACGACTACGTCTGTGCCGCCGGCCAGCAGGCACGCATCGGGGCCGTGCTCGTCGAGCAGCGCGAACGCATCGGCAAGGGTGGCGGGCCGGGCATAGGCGAATGGCTGCATCGAATGCCGCCGTTAGAGCATCGGCTAGCGGGGTTGCGCCATGCGATCGGCGGCGAGCGCACTGGAGCGGGGCGCCGCCGCTTTGCTTCGCTCGAGGATATCGACCACGCCCGTGGTGCCATTGACCCGGATGCGGTCGCCGTCCTTGATCGTCCTGGTTGCGAGGGAAGTGCCGATGACCGCGGGGATGGCGAACTCGCGAGCCAGCACCGCGGCGTGGGAGGTGAGCCCGCCTGCGTCTGTGACAAGGCCCGCCATCTTGGTGAACAGCGCGACCCAGGCGGGGTTCGTCATCTGGCAGACCACGACGTCGCCCTTGCGTACGTGGTCGAACTGCTCGACAGTGAGGACCACGCGCGCGATCCCCTCGACAACCCCGGGAGACCCACCGAGCCCTTCGATGCGGCCTTCGACCTTAGACGCTTTGCGATGAAACTTTTCGGGGAACCCCCAGTTGGCCAGATACGGGACGGCCAGCTGGGTCGCGGTAACGGTTCCAATCCAGTCGGGCGGGCGCAAACGATAGGCCGCCTTCCGCTCGGCGCGCCGCGTCGTGATGAGGCCGCGCGTTTCTATTTGTTCCTTGGCCGAGGGGTCGCCCATGAAGATGCGCAGTTCGTTGTACTGGAGGAACATGACGTCGTCCGGCTGGTCGAGAACACCCATCTCGACGAGCTTGGCGCCGATGGCAATCAGGACCAGACGCAGGTGCGCGTTGGCTCCCTGGTCGATGTAGAAGTGGTGGTCCGGCGTCAGTGGTGCCATCTGCAGGTTGATGTCGTTGAGCCTCGATATCTCGTCCAAGGCGTTGCCGGTCAAACCATGCAGCAGCTCGTCGGCGGCTGATTCGATATCGGCCTTCACGGCCGCGATCGTCTTCGGGTAGTCGTAGCCGGTCTCCACGTATCCCCTCACCAGCTCGATCACCGGCTCGACCTGCTCGCGGACCGTAGGGAAGATGAACTCATGGCTCCAGACCGCGTGATAGCCGTACTCGCGCTGATATGGCGCGACCCGATCGGTCAGGAACCGCCGCCCGCGGTCCGACTCATGAAGGTGTTCGAGGATGTCCTTGGCGGTTTCGCCCTTGAAGGCCGCCGTCAGCTCGGGGTTCTTCCTGACCTCTTCCTTCAGCTCCCACAGGGCCTTGATCGAGTCCCAGTTGCGGTCACTCGCTGAGTTCTGCAAGCGGCCGACGACGACCTCGTCGACGCTGCCGCGCCACTTCTGGATCGCGGCGCGCAGGTTGAGCGTTGCGGAGAACTGCGCGAAGTTGAGCATCCAGTGAATCTTCCAGTGGCGGTCGTGGATGTCGATCGCGTCTTCCAGAAGGACGGCCAGCTCCATCAGCAACATTCGTTCGGCTTCGTCGAGCTTCCCCTCGAGATAGGCGTAGTTTCGCGTCATCTCCGGGACGAGGCGGTCTCGCCACCAGGCGGCGAAATGCCGGCCATACGTCGGCAGGACTGCGAACCCATACTTCGAGATCGTGGCCGCGTAGTTCGGGTCTCGCGGCACGCGGGCCGCATATCGCGACCCGTATCGGGTCGAATCGATCTGGACATTCGGGTCCGCGGGGATGACCGCGGTGTACACGTAGCCGTTGACGAACTTGGCCAGCCAGTCGGACGCGAAGTCGGTCCCGAAGCGCCTGAACATGTGGTCGCAGCTCAGCCACCACCCCCCGATGTCGGCGAACATCGGGCTCAGCGGGTTCGGGCAATGCAGGTCGTCGAAGACCCAGAAGAGCCGCTTCTCGGCTTCTGATTCCCAGTCGACCGGGAACGTTTCGTCACCGAGGAATTGCCCGAGGATCTCTTCCTTTGCTCTCGCCACGCTGGGATTATCCGCCGATATGATGATCTGGCCGCTCGAGCGGCGTGGAGCCATGAAAGCATCCATCCCGCGCGTCGCGTACAGGAGCCTTCTGCATCAAATGACGCAGACGACCCCGACCGCCTTATGGAACGACTCAGCGTCACTCGAGGAGCTGACGCAGTCGATCGAGGATGGGGCGGTCGGAGCTACGTGCAACCCCGTGATCGCCGCGTCGATCCTCAAGAAGGACATGACGAGCTGGCGGCCCCGCATCGAGAGCCTGATCAAAGAAATCCCCAGCGCGACCGAGGACGTCATCGCCTGGAAGCTGGTCGAGGAGCTCTCGGTGCGGGCGGCGAAGCTACTCGAGTCGATCTTCGAGGAGCAGGGCGGGCGCAACGGCAGGCTCTCGATCCAGACCGACCCCCGGCTCTATCGCGACCCTGACGCGATCGTCGACCAGGCTGTGGCTTTCAACCGCCTCGCGCCGAACATGATCGTCAAGATCCCGGCGACGCGCGCGGGAATCCAGGCGATCGAAGAGTCGACCTATCGCGGCATCAGCATCAACGCGACCGTCTGCTTCACGCTCCCTCAGTGCGTCGCCGTCGCGGAGGCCATGGAGCGAGGCCTGCGGCGACGAGAGGCTGAAGGAAACGATGTCTCATCGATGGGGCCGGTGTGCACGATCATGGTCGGCCGCCTGGACGACTGGCTGAAGGTCGTGATGGAAAAGGAGGGCATATCAGTCGACCCGGGCTACCTCGAATGGGCCGGGGTTGCCGTATTCAAGAAGACCTATCAGCTCTTCCGCGAGCGCGGCTATCGGGTCCGGCTGCTCTCCGCGGCGTTCCGCAATCACATGCATTGGAGCCAGCTCATCGGCGCCGACGCGGTGATCTCACCACCCTATGCGTGGCAGGTGCGCCTCAACGCCAGCGCAATCGAGGTGAAGCCTCGAATCGACGACCCGGTCGACCCGCACGTGGTTGGTGAGCTCGTCTCTCACTTCCCCGACTTCCGCCGGGCGTACTCCGAGGATGGCCTCACTGTCGGCGAGTTCGACCAGTTCCCGCCGACGCGGCGCACGCTGCGCCAGTTCGTCGGGGCTTGCGGAGACCTGGCCACCTTGGTGCGCGACGTCATGATTCCGAACCCCGACCAAGGCTGAAGAGGGCCGCGAGTTGAAGCTGGGCCTTCTCACCGCGGCCTTCCCTGACCTGTCCCTGGAACAGGTGGCGGGCTGGGCAGCCGAGAACGGCTTTGAAGCCCTCGAGATCGCGTGCTGGCCGGCGGCAGGTGCAGAGCGCCGGCGCTACGCCGGCGTCAGCCATATCGATGTCGAATCGCTGGACGTCTCCGCGATCAAGCGGGTCCGCGAGGTCGTCGAGGGCCGGGGGCTGACGATCTCTTCGCTGGCTTACTATCCGAATCCGCTCGACCCAGATCCGGCCGTGCGCGCCCACTCCCAGGAGCACTTGCGCAAGGTGATCGACGCCGCCGCGCGGCTAGGGGTGAACCTGGTCGGCACCTTTATCGGGCGCGACCAGAGCCTTCCAATGGAGCCGGCATTTGCGCAGGTCCTGGAGCAGTGGCCGCCACTCGTGAAGTTTGCCGCCGACCATGGGGTCCGGATCGCGATCGAGAACTGTCCGATGATCTTCTCCGCCGACGAATGGCCGGGTGGTCGCAACCTCGCGTACTCGCCGGCCTTGTGGCGGCGCCTATTCGAGGCCATGCCCGGCGACACCCTCGGTCTGAACCTTGACCCCTCTCACCTCGTCTGGCAGCTCATCGACATCCCGCGCGCGGTGCGCGAGTTCGGCCGCCGGATCTACCACGTGCACGCCAAGGACCTGGAGATCGATCGCGACGGCCTCTACTCGAACGGCGTCATGTCGCTCGGCATGGGCTGGCAGGTACCCCGAATGCCAGGTCTGGGCGAGGTGCACTGGAACCGCTTCATCGCGGCGCTGATCGCGGCCGGCTACGACGGTGTCGTCTCGGTGGAGCACGAGGATCGTTCCTTCGAGGGTGACCTCGACCTGGTCAAACGTGGCTTCCTTCTCGCCCGCAACACGCTGCGCCCCCTGCTCGTGTAGCCCCATCCAGTGCTTGGTTTGACACCGTGCAGGGCGGCCCTTACGATCTCTGCCATCCAATTGGCAAACGATTTCCGTCCTCGATGCCCTTGGTTGAAAGATAGGAGGTGCATGTATGTCGAAACGTAGATGGCCAACGGCCATCGGGTTGATGCTTGTCGCGGGGTTGCTCGCAACTGCCTGTGGCGGGGGTAACACCTCGACCGGCGGCAGCAAGAAATACGTGGTCGGCATCTCCAACACGCTCACCGGCAACGGCTTCCGCGAGGAGATGATCTGTTCTATTAAGGCCCAGGCCAAGGCATCGGGCGTCGTCTCCAAGATCATCACCGCCAACCGGACGACCGACCCCAGCGGCCAGATCGCCGACGTTCGGAACCTGATCTCGGCCGGCGTGAACGTGATCGTGATGAACCCGTCCGACCGAAGCGCGCTGGACACGGTCATCAAGGAGGCTTCTGACAAGGGCATCGTCGTTGTCACGGTCGACCAGGGCGTCACCTCGAGCCAGGCGTACCAGCTCTACAACAACCAGGTCAAATACGCGCAGCTCGGCGCCGACTGGCTCTTCAAGACGCTCGGCGGCAAGGGCAACGTGGTCGAGATGCGCGGGATCAACGGGGTCTCGGCGGACGCCGACCGCCACAACGGTTTCATGCAGACCCTGGCCCAGTACCCGAACATCAAGGTCGTCAAAGAGACCTTCACCAACTGGTCGTTGGACCCGGCGGCACAGCAGATCAAGGACATCCTCGGCTCGGGCTTGAAGGTGGACGGAATCTGGACCTCGGGCATCGACTCGACCGTCGTCGACGGGTATACGACGGCAAAGAAGCCGTACGTACCTACGATCGGCGCTGACAACGACGGCTTCATCGGCCAGCTCATCAACCTCAAGGCGCAGGGCCTCGGCGGCGCCGCGGTCACCAACCCCCCGACCGTGGGGGGCGCGGGCCTCTCGCTCGGCCTGGCCGTTCTCCAGGGCAAGTCGGAGCCGCACCTGGTGAACCTAGACCCGCAGATCTGGGACAACGTCAGCAGCTCGGGCTTGTCTGAGCTCCAGAACCACTACGACCCCACCTTGAACGCGTACTACAGCGTCTCCTACCAGGTCGCCCCCTGGACCACCTACACCAAGGCGGACCTGATCGCCTGCGCGGACCTCTAGGATCCATCGAACACACAATCAGGCAGGGCGTGGAGAGATCCACGCCCTGTCTTTTTCTCCGAAACTGACAGCGCGTGATGAGCGACGCGAACGTGCTGCTGGAGACGCGCGGGCTCTCTAAGAACTACGGAGCCGTGGTCGCCCTGCGTTCGGGCGCCCTCAGCGTTCGAGCCGGGGAGATCCACGCCCTCATGGGCGCCAACGGTGCAGGCAAGAGCACGCTGGTCAAGGTCCTGACGGGCGACGTGACGCCCAACGCGGGCGTGATCCTGCTCGACGGCCATGAGGTCCGGTTCGCTTCACCGGCCAGCGCGAGAAAGGCGGGCCTCGCGTCCGTCTATCAGGACGTCAGCCTCGTCCCTCTGCTGACCGTGGCTCAGAATCTCCGCCTCACCGGCACGGCCATGCCAGCGATAAGGCCCTGGCTGGAGGAGCTGGGCCTCGAGGACGTCGACCTCACCGAGTACGTGCGCGACCTGCCCGCGCCCACCCTTCATCTCCTCGACCTCGCTCAGGCGCTGGCGGCCCTGCCGCGATTGCTCATCCTCGACGAGGTCACCGCCACCATGCCGGCGGACCTCAGCGAGCGTGTGTTTCGCGTGGCGCGGCGCTGGCGGTCCGAGGGTCGGTCCGTGGTCCTCATCTCGCACCGAATGACCGAGGTGAAAGCCCTGTGCGACCGCGCGACCGTGCTGCGGGACGGAACCACGGTCGGCGTCGTCGACATGGCGTCGAGCGGCCAGGAGGAGATCGTCTCCTTGATGCTCGGCCCGGCGGCGGCATCGGTGGTCGTGTCCGAAGGTGCGGTAGCCGACACCGCGCCCGCCCCGAGGGTTGAGCAAACCGCGGCTCTCGAAGTTCGCGGACTTCGGTCCGGCGTCTTGCAGGACATCTCGTTCACCCTTCGTAGGGGCGAGGTGCTGGGCATCGTGGCCCTCGAGGGGCAAGGGCAGGCGGACCTGTTCGAGTGCCTGAGCGGAAACCGCCGTCCTGACGCCGGCGAGATCCTCGTCCAGGGGAAGACCCGGCGATTCCGTCATCCGCACGACGCCATCGGCGCCGGACTCGTCCTGGTACCCGCCGATCGTGCCCTTGCGCTGCTGCGCCAGCGCTCTGTGCTCGAGAACATCGCCCTGCCGATGGTCAACCGCCTGTCGCGCTGGGGGTTGATCAATAGTGGCGCAGAGCGTCGCCGCGTCAGAACGGCGATCAACCGGCTCGATATCGATACCCGTGCCGGATCCCGCGTGATGCGGCTGTCCGGTGGCAACCAGCAGAAGGTGACCATCGCCCGCTGGCTGGCCACCGGCTTCCTGACCCTCCTGTGCTTCGATCCGACGCGGGGCATCGACATTCGCACCAAGGAGCAGATCTATCGGGTCCTGCGCGAGCTGGCGGCTTCAGGGTCTGCGGTTCTGTTCTTCACGTCCGAGATGCCCGAGATCCAGCTGGCAGCCGACCGAGCCCTGGTGATGTTCGCCGGCCGCGTGGTCGCCGAGCTCTCGGCGCACGACGCCACCGAGGCCGCCCTGTTGAGAGCCGCTCATGGTCTCAGCCGTGCCGCTGCCGCGGAGGCGTCGTGAAGGCGGCTGCTCGCGTCAGCCGTCGCATTCCGGTCGGCCCGGGAATCGCCCGCTTTGTTCGCCGGAACGCGTGGACGTTGGGTATCTACGGCCTGTTCGTGGCGGTAATGATCTTCACCATCTCCATCCATCCCAACTACGGTCCGTACGAAATTGAGTCCCTGGTGGTTGGAGCGCTGCCCCTGGCCTTTGCCGCCGCTGCGCAAGCATGCGTCGTGATCGGCGGCGGGATCGACCTGTCGATAGGCGCGATGATGGCGGTGGCGAATGTGCTGGCCGCGCGCTACATGCTTCACCACGATTTCCAGACGGCGGTCCTCATATCGTTGCTCATCCTCGTGGGCGGGATCCTCGCCGGCAGCCTGAACGGCCTGATCGCCGTCCGCACAAGAGTGCCCGATATCGTGGTCACCCTGGCGATGTCTTTCGTATGGGGTGGCGTGGCTCTGCTGATCCTGGCCAAGCCCGGCGGCGGCGCGCCCGACGCATTCATGGCTCTGTCGTCCGGCAATCTGTTCAGCCCCTGGGTTCCGAACGGACTCCTCCTCCTGATCGTGGTGGTGTCCCTCGTGTGGGTCCCACTCAGGTTGGGCCGGCTGGGTCTGGCGCATTACGCCGTCGGCAGCGACCGGACCGCCGCGTTTCGAAGAGGGGTCAGGGTCGGGCCAACCCGTGTCTTCTCGTATGCGCTCGGAGGCTTTTTCGCCGCCTGCGGCGGCCTCGCTCTCATGATGAGCACCGGCATCGGCTCACCGCTCGCGGGCACGATCTACACCCTCAGCGGCATCTCGGCGATCGTGCTCGGCGGGGTCAGCCTCGCCGGCGGCCGGGGCGGTATCACGGGCCCGATCGTCGCGGCTTTCGTGCTGACGCTGGTGCCCGCGGACCTCATCCTGACAGGCACCGACCCCAACCTGGGGCAGGTCATCCAGGGCGTGCTGCTTGTGCTGGTCGTGATGGCCGGCGGCCTGGCACCGCTGCTCCGCGCGCGAGCAATCCAACGCAGGGTGCAGGCTGGATGAGCGCTCGGGCGACCGGCATGCGCAGCGGCCGATGGACCGTGTTGCAGGGCCAGCTGCGCGACCGGCCTTCTCTGGTGCTCGTCGGCGTGCTGCTCCTCCTGGTGCTCGTGATCGGCGTCACGCGGCCCGGGACCGTCGGTCCGACCTGGGTGGCCAACACGATCCTGTTCGCCGCGCCGCTGGGGATCGTCGCCGCCGGACAGACCCTTGTGATGCTGACCGCCGGCATCGACCTTTCGGTCGCGGCTGTGATGACCGCCGCGGCGTACGTGGCGGCCAGCCAGTCCTATTTCGGCTCGATTCGTGCGGTGATCCTGGCCCTGGCGGTCGGGCTGGTCGTCGGCCTGCTCAACGGAATCGGCGTGGCCATCTTCCGGGTGCAGCCCCTGATCATGACCCTCGGCATGGGCCTGGTCGTGTCCGGCGTCCTCCTCGTCTACAGCCTGAAGGTGAGCCCCGAGGGGCCTCCCAACGTGCCCGACATCGTCCGCACCCTGGGCTCGGGCAAGGTCCTTGGGTTCGTGCCCAACAGCGCCCTGCTGTGGGGGGCGATAGCAACGATCGTGATCGTCGGCCTTCGCCAGACCGGATACGGCCGGCTCATCTACGCGATCGGTGACAACCCGGTCGCCTGCCGCCTGGCCGGCGTCCGAGGCTGGCTCGTCCAGCTGGTCACGTATGTGATCTGCGGCTTCCTGGCCGCAGTGGCGGGACTCGTGCTGACGGGCGCCATCAACGGCGCCGACCTCTCGCTGGGAGACGTCTCCCTCCTGCCATCGGTGGCCGCCGTTGTCATCGGAGGGACCTCGATCTACGGCGGCAATGGCGGCTACGCGGGCACGCTTGTCGGCGCGCTGATCCTCACCGTACTCAGCAGCCTGTTCACCCTTCTCGACGCCCCCGATCCGCTGAAGCAGATCCTTTACGGCGCGATCGTCGTGCTGCTGGCGGCGGTGTACGTCCGGACCGCGGGCGACACCGGCTGATTCAGAGCGGGCGGCTCTCGCATATCCGGTAGGCGTCCGCCCACGGCCGCGCCCGTTCGAATGCGGCACTTGCGGCCAGTACGTCCGTATCGGCTTCGCGGCGGCCGATGACCTGCATCCCGACCGGCAATCCGTCCACGAGTCCAGCGGGGATCGACGCGGAGGGGTGTCCTGAGAAGTTGGTCAGGTACGTGAGACACCAGCCGATAAGGGGGTCGACAGCCTCGCCATTGATCTCCGACGGCCCGAGCGTATTACCGTCGGTTGAGTTCTTGACCGGCATGCACGCGAGGGTGGGCGTCACCAGCAGGTCATACCGTTGAAGCACCGACTCGATCGCGTCATAGATCTCGGTGCGCACGATCTGATCGTTCCAGACGTCCATCGCCGAGAGCCCATACCCGACCTCGATCCAATGGCGGTATTCCGGCGGCAGGTCGTCGGGGTGGTCGCGCATCAGGTCGATCCCGCCGCTCTTCAGGCCCTCGAGGCCCGCGATGTTGAGCGGCATCATCAGCCGGTTCCAGACATCGCTGAGATCGTGCTGTGAGCGCTTGATGCCGACCTCGACCTCGTCAACAGTCGCCCCTGCTTCGACAAAACCGTGCACCGCCTCGGCGACAGCGCGGGCGACGGCCGGCTCGACTGGGAAGACATCGAAGTCCGGGCTGTAGGCGATGCGCCACCCACTGATCGGTCGCGTCAGCGCAGCTGAGTAGTCGGGCGTATCCAGCAGTGAAAAAGGATCGCGCCGGTCCGGCCCCGCCATCACCTGAAGCCCGAGCGCCGCATCCTCGACAGTTCGCGTCAGCGTCCCCTCGAAGAGAAAAGGCGTAACGCTCGCGAACGCGTTGGGCCGGCCCGTGAACGGCACCCGCCCGTACGAAGCCCGGTAGCCGTACACGTTGCACCACGCGGCAGGGATTCGTATCGAACCACCGGCATCTGTCCCTTCGGCGATGGGCACCAGGCCGTCGGCGACCGCGGCCGCGCTTCCGCCCGACGACCCGCCCGGGTTGCGGCTGAGGTCGAACGGGTTGTGCGTCGGCCCGAACAGGTAGTTGTCGGCGATGCCGCGCAGCCCCATCACCGGCGCGTTGGTCTTACCCACGAGTATCGCGCCGGCGCGCTCCATGCGCTCGGCATAGGGGCAGTACGCATCGATGACCTGGTTCCGGAGCGCCCGAACCCCGCCGAAAGTCGCCGGCCATCCCGGTTTGAAGTCGAAGAGATCCTTCATCGCCACCGGCACGCCGTGCAGCGGTCCCAGGCTCTCGCTCGATGCGAGGGCAGCCTCTGCGGCGCGCGCTCTCTCCATTGCATGTTCGAAGTCGAGAAAGACGAATGCGTTGAGGCTGGGGTTGCGCCGTTCGATGCGCTGGATGGTGAAGGTCATCAGCTCGACCGGCGATATCTCATGACGGCGAATTCGCTGCGCCAGGTCCGCGGCGGAGGCCCAGGCTGCGTCGCCGGCGTCCGTCATGGCCCTAGTCTATTGGCGCCGGTGACTGCACCTGTTCTGAGTGAGCTTGGCGCTGCCGTGGTCGGCACGGGCTTCATCGGCGCCGTCCATGTGGACGCTCTGCGCCGGCTCGGCATTCAGGTCCATGGCGTGGTCGGATCCAGCGCCGCGCGAGGCGCGGAACGAGCCCGCGCCGCCGGCCTGCCTCCCGCGTATGAGTCGATGGAGGCGATGCTCGCCGACGAACGCGTCGACGTGGTCCATATCACCTCGCCCAATCACCTTCATCACGCACATGCGAAAGCCGCCCTCGCCGCCGGCAAGCACGTGGTTTGCGAGAAGCCCCTGGCGATGACGTCGACCGAATCCGCCGACCTGCTGCGGCTGGCCGAGTCCAGCGGGCTGGTCCATGCAATCAACTTCAACATCCGTTTCTACCCGCTGTGCCAGCACCTTCACCAGCTGATTCGGGAAGGCGGGCTCGGCGAGGTGCGGCTCATCACCGGGCACTATCTCCAGGACTGGCTGCTGCTCGACACGGACTGGAACTGGCGGCTCGACCCGGCGCTCGGCGGGTCGCTTCGTGCAGTCAGCGACATCGGCTCGCATTGGCTGGACCTCACCTCGTTTCTCACCGGATCGCGCATCGCCTCTGTGTTCGCAGACCTCGAGACTTTCATAAAGGTCCGCCACCAGCCAACCGGCCCAGTCGAGACTTTCGCAACGGGTCGTGCGAAGGAAACCGTGGACCGCCAGATCTCGACCGAGGACTGCGCCACCATCCTGGTCCGCTACGAGAACGGCGCGTTGGGCTCACTCGCCGTGTCGCAGATCAGCGCCGGGCGGAAAAACTCTCTCCGCGTCGAGATCGACGGCGCGAGCAGCGCAGCCGCCTGGTCTTCCGAGCAGCCGGATGAGCTGTGGCTTGGGCACAGGGAGCGTCCCAACGAGGTGCTCCCGCGCGACCCTGGCTTGATGAACGCGGCGGGCGCGGCTGCTTCATTCCTGCCGGGCGGACACATCGAAGGTTTCGCAGACACCTTCCGGGCGCTGTATCGAACCGTCTATCAGGCCGTGATCGACGGGGGCCCCGCTGTGGGCCGGTATCCTACTTTCGCCGACGGACACGACGAGATGCTCGTTTGCGAAGCGATTGAACAGAGCGCGCGCGAAGGCAGGCGAGTCGTCATCGATCGCACTCGAGTCGGATGACAGGAGGACCCATGACTTCGCTTTTCGACCGTCTCACGTATGAGGACGTGGCCAAGACAATCGACCACTCCCTTTTGCGCCCCGAGCTCGATGACCAGTTCATAGAAGACGGCTGCCGTCTCGCTGCCGAGTACCAGGTGGCCTCGGTCTGCTGCCGCCCCGCCGATGTCCCCCGCGCGGTCGAGCTGCTTCGTGGAACCGGCGTTGCCGTAGGCACGGTGATCGGGTTTCCTCACGGTGGCACCACGACCGAGGTGAAACTCTTCGAGGCCGAGCAAGCGCTGCGCGCCGGCGCCATTGAGCTCGACATGGTCATCAACATCGGCGCCTTGCGCTCTGGCCGCGATGCGTACGTGAGAGACGAGATCGCCGCTGTGGTGGCGCCGGCTCACGCCGCCGGGGCCATGGTCAAGGTCATTCTCGAGAACGCCTATCTCGACGATGACCAGAAGGTGCGTGCATGCCGGCTGGCCGAGGCGGCCGGCGCCGACTTCGTGAAGACGTCGACAGGCTTCGCCCCGACGGGCGCCACGCACGAAGACCTGATGCTGATGCGGCGGTCCGTGTCTCCGCACATCGGCGTCAAGGCCGCGGGCGGGGTGCGCACGCTGGACGGCCTGCTGGCGGTCATGGAGCTGGGCGTCACCCGCATCGGGGCGACCCAGACCGCAGTGATCCTGGACGACTTTCGAGCTCGCAAAGCGGCTGCCGCCCAGGCTCGGCCCGCGGCCGCCGGCTAGTCCTTGGTTACAGGCCGGAGCAGCGCCCCAAGACGAGGATTCACTGCCACGAACCTCATGTCCTCTGAGATGCGCGCGACGCCGAACGGGGCATGCTGGATCACCTGGCTGACTGGACTGTGCATGGTGAGACGCGGCCAGCGTCGGGGAATCGGCACCGTATTCGAGGTTAGCTTCACTGAGAGCGTGGGATTCGCGCCGGTCGGGTCAAAACGCTCACCGTCCGGGTCGATCTGATACCCGACCGGTCAGCGCTCAGACGGCGCACGCTACGATCTTGTGATTCGTGAGGCTTCGCAGCCTGCAGCATGTGTCCACTCCTTTCACGCCGGGCCGGCAGAATGTCATCCGGACGTTCTACGGCGGCCTGCTCGGGCTGACCGAAATCACTCCACCGGCATCACTCGCGCACCTCGACCTGGTTTGGTACGTGGCCGGTCCGGGCCTCGAGCTGCACTTCTTTCCAGGTGAAACCGATCCGCGCGCAGCGCGGCACTTCTGCCTCGACGTCGACGACCTCGACGAGGCGAGGCGTCAGCTCGAGACCGCAGGGTTCGGGCCGTACGACGACACTCCGATCCACAACCGACCGCGCTTCTTCTGTCGGGACCCGATCGGCAACCTGATCGAGTTCACGAGCATCCAGGGCCCGTACCAGAGCTGACGCTGTGAGCCACGCGGCGGAAAAAGGCGACCTGTTCCTGGCTGAGGATCTACAGCGCCTCAGCCAGTCGATTCTCGAAGCGGTCGGCACCCCGGTAGACCTGGCCGCGATAGTCGCCGCGTCCCTGGTCGACGCCAACCTCGCTGGACACGACTCCCATGGCGTGATCCGTCTTCCGTCGTATGTCGCCTCCGTGCGTGACGGGCGGGTGATCGCGAGCGCCCGCGCCGAGCGGCATTCGCTGGGAGGCGCGTGCGCCCGAGTCGATGGCGGTCGAGGATGGGGTCAGCCGGCGGCGCGTCTGGCCGTCGATACCGCCCTCGACATCGCGTCGAACGAGGGCGTAGCTCTGGTGGCGATTGGACGGTGCAATCACATCGGACGGCTTGGCGAGTACGTCGAGAGGCTCAGCCAACAAGGAAAGATGGGCGTAGTCATCTGCAACTCGCCGGCGGCCGTCGCCCCATACGGCGGCTACACGCGCTTGCTCGGCACGAACCCGATCGCGTGGAGCGCCCCGACCCGACCCGGAAGTCCGCCGGTGATGGTGGACTTTGCAACCGCCACCATCGCGGAGGGCAAGCTCAGGGTCGCACAGGCCTCCGGTGGCAAGGCGCCTGCGGGAGCTGTCGTCGACAGCGGAGGCCGACCCAATGAGGACCCCGCCGCTTTCTACGATGGAGGGGCGCTAACCACGTTCGGGGGACACAAGGGTTTCGGTTTGAGCGTCATGGCCGAGCTGATGGGCGGCATCCTCTCCGGCTCGCAGCCGTCGTCCCTGCCCGGTTACGACAACGGAAATGGAACGGTGATGCTGGCCATCGACGTCGAGCGGTTTGTGCCGCTGGCTGACTTCCTGGATCAGGCTGAGGCGTTCAGCGACCGGGTTCGCGGGGCACCGCCCGCGCCCGGGTTCAGCGAGGTCATGATGCCGGGTGAGCCGGAGTCGAACTCGCGCAAACGCCGGCTGGCGGAAGGGGTTCCGGTGCCTGCCGCCACGTATCAGGCGATCATCGACACGGCGTCAGAGCTCGGACTGAACAGGGTTTGACGACGCGCCGCACGGTGCGGGTGATCGCGCGTACCGGCGTCGGCTACGACGCCATCGATGTCGGGGCCGCCACCGACCTCGGCGTGGCCGTGGTGACCACACCCGGCGCCAATGCGGAGGCGGTCGCCGATTTCACGCTGGCGCTCATGCTCGCCAGCCTGCGACGCATTGTCGAGGCTGACGCCGACGTAAGGGCGGGCCGTTGGCGGCCTGGACCGCCGGCCCGCGACCTCTTCGCGGCCACTGTCGGACTCGTGGGCTTTGGGAAGATCGGCAGGGCAGTCGCGCGCCGCTTGCGGGCCTTCGACTGCCGCATCCTCGTGGTCGAGCCGTTTCCCGACCACGAGGCCTGCCGCGCGCTTGGCGTGGAGCTGATGACGATGGCCGAGATGCTCCCGCAGGTGGACGTGCTTTCGCTGCACGTTCCCCTAGGAACCGAGACACGGCACCTGATCGCAGAACCGGAGCTGAGGCGGATGCGGAGACACGCCATCCTGGTCAACGCGTCGCGCGGCTCTGTCGTCGATGGGCCTGCGCTGGCGACCGCGCTGCGTGATGGCGTAATCGGGGGGCCGCCCTCGACGTATTCGAGGTCGAGCCCCTGCCCCAACACGACGCGCTGACCACACTCCCTGGCGTCGTGCTCACCGGCCACATCGCCGGTTTCAGCGAAGACGCGATCTCGGGAGTCGTGAACGCGGTCGTCACCAGCCTTATCGACCTGGCCGAGGGGCGGCGACCCGCCGGCTGCATCAATCCAGAGGTGTTGAAACGGTGATCGTAGGATCCGGCGGCTTCCGATTCCAGTGGATCAGCGGCTGGGGCCGGCTTCCGGCCGGCGTGACCTTGAACGATGTGCCAGGTGTGGCCGTCGATTCCCACGACCGGCTCTTCGCGTTCCATCGCGGCACGCCGCCGGTCCTGATCTTCGATCGAGACGGAGAGTTCGAGTCGTCCTGGGGAGACGGCGTTTTTCAGCGCCCTCATGGACTGTTCATCGCGCCGGACGACTCCGTCTATTGCGTGGATGACGAAGGTCAGGCCGTCAGGCGGTTCACCCCCGATGGACGGCTCGAGATGGAGATCACGGCGTCTGACCAGTCGGTTGTCACGGGTTATCGCCGCGGCTTCCACCGCAGTGTCGTTCGCTCGGCCCCTCCGTTCTGCTATCCGACCGGGGCATCACCAACCCCCGACGGAGCGCATTTGATGGTGACGGACGGCTACGGAAATGCGCGGCTGCATCGATTCGACCCGGCTGGCGAGCTGTTGAGCTCAATGGGCGACCCGGGCTCCGGGCCATCCCAGTTCATCATTCCGCACGGCATCCACATCGAGCCGGACGGAAGGATGTTCGTGTCCGACCGCGAAAACGAACGCGCTCAGATTTTCAGCGCCGGCGGTGAATTCCTGGGTTCGTGGACAGACATGAACTGCCCCAATAACATCGTTCGTGGCCCCGACGGCTACTACTACGTGGCTGAGCTGGGGCGTACGGTCCAAGGCCCTCCGGGGGCCAAGCGCGTCGTCAAAGATGCAATGCGGCCTCGGATATCAGTGCGTGACTCGACCGGAGCGATCGTTGCCGAGTGGGGCGCTCCCGATCCCGAGGGCGAGGGGGTGTTCTTCGCACCGCACGGCATCGCGATCGACTCGCGCGGCGACCCTTATGTCGGAGAGGTGTCAGCCTCCAATAGCGCCGGGCTTGCTCCGCCGCGTGCGACTCTTCACAAGTTCGTCCGAACTTCTGACTAAAAGCCCGGGCCGACCTGGACCTTGAGCCCGCTCCCCTTGCGAAAAGTGTCGATCGCGGCCGAGTACTGATCCAGCGAATATCG
>MNES01000024.1 GCA_001917815.1 Chloroflexi bacterium 13_1_40CM_65_17
ATCTCGACCACCGCCGTACCCTCGCGGGTCTCGACAAGCCGCATTCCCAGCCAATCCCACGCCCGCGAAGCGGCCATCACAAGCTCACTCACGGCCCTGTCCTTGGGGCACGGGCATGCAGGTCGAGGAGGCCCTGGCGACCAGGCGGTCTCGATCGTCCAGCACGTCCGCCTCGCTGAACAGCAGCGTCTGCTTCATCTCGACGACGCGGCCGACCGCGCGCAGGCGCCCCTCGACGACCGGTCGCAAAAAGTTGATCTTCAGCTCGATGGTCGTGTTCCAGAGGCCGTCCTCCTGGAGGGTCGCCAGCGACATCCCCATGGCCGCGTCGGCGATCTGAGTGATGACGCCACCCTGCACGACCCCCCCGCCGTGCCGGTGCTGCGGGCCGGCCTCGAGCTCCAGCACCACGCGGCCCGGCTCGGCCTCGGTGATGCGCGCGCCCAGCGTCTCCATCCATCCATCGGGTTCGGCGGAGAGCAACGCCTGCGCGCGGTGCACGTTCTTTACGGGCCCCGTCGCGACTTCCTCCAGTTCCGAACCGTGGTTCGCTGCTTTGGAGCGGCTGCGATCGCAAGCGCGACGTCGGCGTCGTCTTCCTTGCCCGACTCCTCGCCCGCAAGCCTCTTCCGCAGCGCGATGATGCGATCGCGCACGCGGGCAGCATCCTCGAACTGCAGCTCCTTCGACAGCCGGCGCATCTCCTTCTCGAGGTCGCGTGCGATGGCGAGCAGGTCCTCCCGGGGCACCCCCGCTCCGACCATCAGCTCGACGGCATCCGCCTGGATGTCCTTCTCGTTGATCTCGAGCGCGTAGATCGCCTTCTTCACGGTTTCCGGCGTGATGCCACGTTCCGCGTTATAAGCGATCTGCCGGTTGCGCCTGCGCTCGGTCTCGTCGAGCGCCTGCCGCATCGAGTCGGTGATCTGGTCTGCATACATGACCACGTGACCGTCGACGTTGCGCGCGGCGCGGCCGATGATCTGGATGAATGATCGGTAGGCGCGGAGGTAGCCCTCCTTGTCTGCGTCGAGAATGCCGATGAACGCGACCTCGGGCAGATCGAGGCCTTCGCGCAGGAGGTTGATTCCAACCACCACGTCCACGGCGCCGGTGCGCAGGTCGCGCAGCACGTCGATGCGCTCCATCGCGTCCAGCTCGGAGTGGAGGTAGCGGACCTTGACGCCGTACTCGCGCAGGTAGTCGGCAAGGTCTTCGGCAAATCGCTTCGTCAGCGTCGTCACCAGCGAGCGGTGACCCAGCTCCGCGCGCCTCTTGACCTCCGCGAGCAGATCGTCGATCTGCCCTTCGGTCGGCCTCACCTCGACAGTCGGATCGACGAGGCCGGTGGGGCGCACGACCATCTCGACCGTGCGCTGGGATCGGCGCATCTCGTATGGCCCAGGGGTGGCCGAGACGTAGACCACGTTCTGAGCCCGCTCTTCCCATTCCTCGAAGCTCAGCGGGCGGTTGTCGAAGGCGCTCGGCAGCCGGAAGCCGTACTCCACCAGCGCGGCTTTTCGCGACCGGTCGCCTCCCAGCATGCCGCCGATCTGCGGGACGGCCACGTGGGACTCGTCGACGAAGATGATCGTGTCGTCCGGGAGGAAGTCCATCAGCGTGTATGGAGCCTCCCCGGGCTGCCTACGCGTGAGGTGCAGCGAGTAGTTTTCGATTCCCGCGCATGTTCCCGTCTCGCGCAGCATCTCGAGGTCGAAGTTGGTGCGCTGCCGCAGCCGCTGCGCCTCGAGCAGGCGGCCGTGCTCCTCGAACCACTTGCACCGCTCTTCCAGCTCCGCCTCGATGTCCACCATCGCGAGCCGCAGCTTGTCCGCGGGCGTCACGTAGTGGGATGCGGGAAAGACTGTGAACTCGTTGCGCGCTCCGAGGATCTCGCCCGTCACCGCGTCGAGCTCCTGGATGCGCTCGATCTCATCGCCGAAGAATTCGACGCGGTAGACCTTCTCTTCGTTAGCCGGCACGAGGTCGACGACGTCGCCGCGAACGCGAAAGCGAAGGCGCGCCAGGTCGTAGTCGTTGCGCTCGTAGAGCATCTCGGTGAGCTTGCGGAGGAAGACCTCGCGGCGGATCGATTGACCCTTCTCCACCTTCAGCGCTTCGCCCATGTAGTCCTCGACCGACCCGATGCCGTAGATGCAGCTGATGCTTGCGACCACCAGCACGTCGCGACGGGTGATCAGCGATGAGGTCGCCGAGTGGCGCATGCGGTCGATCTCGTCGTTGCGGCTCGAATCCTTCTCGATGTACGTGTCGGTGCGTGCGATGTATGCCTCGGGTTGGTAGTAGTCGTAGTAGCTGACGAAGTACTCGACCGCGTTATCCGGCAGCAGGCGCCGGAACTCGGCGCACAGCTGAGCCGCCAGCGTCTTGTTCGGACTCAACACGAGGACCGGTCGCTGGAGCTGCTCAACCGCCCAGGCCATCACGTTGGTCTTGCCACTCCCGGTGACCCCGAGGAGGACCTGCTGGCTGAGCCCCGAGTGCACGCCTTCGACCAGCTGCTCGATTGCCTCTGGCTGGTCGCCGGCGGGCTTGAAGGGTGCGTCGACACGAAAGCGGGAGGGCATGGGTCCTCTAATTCTAAGGCGAACGGACGTTCGTGGGACAATTTGGTCCGGGGATCCCGGGTCCCCCATGCGTTGAATATTTAGCCAAAAAAGAGTAGGAGGGCCCCATTGACTAACCAGGGTCGGGGCAAGACTGAGGAGTTCGGCCGGCGCAAAGAAGATCGCGCCGAACAGCTCAGGAACAAGCCGAGAGAGGCCAAAGGGAACGGCAAGCGGTCTCCCCCGAATCTGTCACGCCCACCTCCGGGTGTCCAATGGGATCCCCGCAAGCATGCTGACCGGCGCTGGCGAAACCGATCCGATCGACCCAGGTCACGGTAGAGCCAGGATCATCGCCTCCACGATCGAGCCAGCCCTTATTCCTTGATCGCCGGGTGCGACTCGAACGAGAGCGTGTGCGCCCGCGAGCGACATAAGACGGGACGATGACTGCGATCCGGTGGTGTCGGCCACTAGTTCCGTGCCTTCGCGCCTGAGCGTCACGCGCTGGTACTCGGTCCGGTCGGCGGTCGCACGTGCGTCGTAGCCGAGACGTACGGGCAGCGTCGGCCGCTGGAGCCGGGCGTACCCCTGCAGCTTGCGCAACGCCGGCCGCACGAAGACTTCAAAAGTCACCAACGACGAGACAGGAAATCCGGGCAAACCGAAGGCCAATTTCACCCTCTCCCCCTCGGGGAGAGGGCTGGGGAGAGGGGCGCGAATTGTCGCGAATGTGAACGGCTTCCCTGGCTTGAGCTTCACCCGCCCGATATGCACCGTGCCCAGCGACTCGAGCATCGGCTTGACCAGGTCATGAGTCCCGACGGACACGCCGCCGGACGTGACCAGCACGTCCGCCGTCTCCAAAGCATCGATGACCAGCCGTCGAAGGGCCACTGGTTCATCGGGGGCGATGCCCAGGCTTTGCACCTCGACGCCGGCTTCGCGAAGCGCCGCCAGCAGCGCCCAGCGGTTGGAGTCTGTGATCTGGCCTCGGCCGGGCTTCCTCCCCACCTCGACTAGCTCGTCGCCCGTGGACATCAGCACTGCCCGCGGACGCCGATGGACCTCGACCTCCGCGAAACCGAGCGCCGCCGCGAGGCCGAGCTCGGCTGCGCCAAGCTGCGTGCCGGCGGAGAGCACACGCTCCCCCGCTTTGACGTCCGCACCAGGGCGGTGAAAATTGCTGCCGGCGCGGAGGTCTGCAGGCACGGTCACCGTCTGACCTTCGATGCGAACTTCTTCGAACATGACCACTGCGTCGGCGCCGTCGGGGACGACCCCCCCGGTCAGAATGCGCGCGGTGGTACCCGGCTCGACACGTCCCGCGAACGGCCGCCCGGCAGCGGACTCACCGACGTCGCGCAGCGCCTTGCCCGCATCAGCAGCGCGCACCGCGAATCCATCCACTGCGCTCGCGCGAAACGCCGGCAGGTCGGCCGGTGCGCGCAGGTCTCCGGCCAGGATGCGGCCGACGGCCTCGCCCAGTGCAACCCGCTCCACAGGCAGCACAGGCGTGTGTTCCAGGACAAGCGCCGCCGCGACATCGGCGTCGACCAGCGGATACGTGGACGCCCTCATCGGCCTGCTCCCGCGACTTCGTCGCGGGGACCCCAGAGGTTATTCGTAGCGAAGCGCGCGGCTCGGGTCCTGGCGCGCGGCACGCACCGCCGGCAGCAGGCCGCTGACTGTGCTGAGGACGACAGCCACGAGCAGAGCCGCAATCGCGATCGCGATGTCGGGCCGGAATACCTCGATGCCGGCCCCGGTGACGCTCTGGGCGAGCCTGTCGACGGCCGCATTGCCGAGCTGCGCGAGGGCGATCGCGGCGATGGTTCCGATGAGCCCGCCGGCGAGGCCGATCAAGGCGGCTTCGGCTACGAACAGGAGGAGCACGTCATGCGACCGCGCCCCCACCGCCTTGAGCACGCCGATCTCTTTCGTTCGCTCCAGCACCGCGCTGTACATCGTGTTCGCGATCCCGAGGCAGGCGAGCAGGAGTGCGACTACTGCCAGCGCCAGCAGCGCGATGCGAAGCCTGCTCAGCAGGTCCTCGAAGCCACGGAACAGATCGCCGAAGGTCTGGCCCTGGAAGCCCAGTGCCTCGACCCGGTGGCGCACTCCATCGACCGCGGCGCTCGAATCCGCAAGCAGCGTGATGCTGGCGAACTCCCCCGCATTCCATCCGTTCATCTGAGAGAGCCGCGACCAGTACTCCGTAGCCTGCGCGTAGGGCACCAACCCACCGGGCGCGCCGGCGGGCATGTACTGGCTCGAGACGACGCCGACCACTGTCAGTGGCAGCAGCAGCTGGTTTCTCACGGCATTGGCGGGCGGCCCCGAAACCACGATGCTCCCGGAGGTCGCGTTGAAGTCGATGGTCGATGACAGCGCCGCGGCCGGTGTCTTGAAGCCGAGGGCGTTGACGGTCCGGTCGGTCAGGAGGACGTCATCCGCCGAGTCCGAGCTGGGCAGCCGGCCTGCGATGACGGTGATCCCCGGTGATGAGCTCCGCGGTGGGAGTGACACCAGCGCGCCGGTCGGATGGTCGACCGCCAGTGTCGAGGCACCCTCGACGGCGAACGTCCCGCTCATCGCGACCTGGCCCCACGCCGCTCGGACGTGCTGGAGCTTGCCAAGAGTCGCGACCGTGCCCGAGCTGAATCCCGGGCTGACATCGCCAGAGGGATACACCGCGACCTGGTGCAGCTGGCTTCGCGCCAGCGCCGGTGAGGCAAGCGCCGACTGAAGGCCGCCGGCCAGGGCGACGATCAGCGTCATCGCCGCGATTCCGATGGCCACGCCGGTCGTCGTGAGCGAGGTACGAAGCGGCCGCCGCCCCGTGCTTCGGAGTCCCACCTTCAGCGTGTCCCGCCAGTGGAGCCGGGTGGGAGGTGTCACCGGGTCCTGGTTGCGGACGGTCTCGTTGCCCTGACCCACTTCGAGGGCGCGGCCGTCGATCATGCGGATCCCGCGTCGCGCGCGGCGCGCCACCTGCGGGTCGTGGCTGACCAGGACGACCGTGGCGCCACGCCGGTTGAGGTCTTCGAGCAGGTCGAGGATGACCTCGCCCGCCGCGGAGTCGAGGCTGCCAGTTGGCTCGTCGGCGAGGATGAGCCCAGGCCGGTTGGCGAGCGCCCTTGCCACCGCCACTTTCTGCTGCTCGCCGCCGGACAGCCGGTTCGCCCGTGTGTTCGCGCGGTTTGCGAGGCCGACGAGCTCGAGCAGGTGGCGGGCCCGCTTGCGGCGCTCGTCGAGCTCGACGCCCGCGATGGTGAGCGGCAGCGCGACATTTTCTTCCGCAGTCATCGTCGGGATGAGGTTGAAGGTTTGGAAGATGGTGCTGACGCGCTGGAGGCGGTAATCGGCGAGGTCGCCGTCGGACAGCTGGTCCACAGGTAGACCGGCGGCGTAGACATGGCCTGACGTGGGCTTGTCGAGGCCACCCATGAGCGAGAGGAGAGTGGTCTTGCCGCATCCGGACGGGCCGACGACGGAGACGAACTCGCCGGGTCCGATCTGCAGCGAGATGTCCTTGAGCGCCGTCACGTGCATCTCATCGCGACGGCCATATTCGCGCGACACCGAATCGAGCCGCAGCCCGACCGCCTGGCCGAGAAGGTCGTTGAACTCTTCGGGCGGCGGCGCTTCGGTGAGCGGCAGGATTTCGGCCGGGGCGAGCGCCAGCACGTGGCCGTTGCCGTCACTCGGGGGCGTCGCTGCTGGAGCGGGGGCCGCCATTGCCGCGACCGCGGTGGCCAAGGCCTCGAGATCGTCGGCAGCGCTGGGCGGCGCCTCCTTCAGCACCTTCACCCTCTCGGCGCGCTTCCGCTGGCGGCGCTTGCCACCCGAACGACGCCCCTCGCGTTCGTCAACTGCGGTCGCCACCCCACCGAAGTCTAAGTGTTCACTTAACGCTGGGAGACCCCCTTATACCGGGCGTTCGGCGACCTGCTCGGCGAGCCACTGGAGGTACCGCGGCGAGCCATCTTCGATTGCCACCTGGAGGATCTCAGGCCGCTCGGAGGAATGGTTGTTGCGAACGTATTCCTGGACCGCCTGGGCGCGCGATTCGACGGTCTTGACCAGCAGCAATGACTCGTGCTCCCGCCGGAGCTGCCCTTTCCAGTAATAGGTGGAATGGACCATCGGCACCACCGTGCAGCAGCCCGCGAGGTGCTCCACGACCAGACCCTCGCCGAGGCGCTCGGCGTCGTTACGCCCTCCGGTAGTGACCATGATCATCACAGGGCGATCTTCCATCTGCACGTCTAATTGTCGGTGGTTCGAGGTCGGTCGAGCCAGACCGTCCCGGCCAGCAGCCCGATCGCGCCCAAGAGGAGCCCGCCGAGCACGTCCGATTCCCAATGCAGGTCGAGGTAGAGGCGATCGAACGCCAGCAGCAGGATCAGAAGAGTCGCGACGGGGATCGCCAGCGTCCGCGCGAGCGGCCACGGCGCAAGGCGCTGGACGACGAAAGCGATCAGTCCATACGCAATCACGGCTCGCACCACGTGCCCGCTTGGAAAGCTGTTGGCGAGCGGGCCTGAGGCCGAGACCAGCTCGGTGATGCTCGGACCGTCTGTGTGCGCCACGGTTCGAGGCGGTCCCGGGTGGTGGAGGTTTGCCTTGTAGAGGACCTCGAGCACCTGTGCCGCCACGAACGCGAGCACGACCCATGCGTCCGCGCCGAATCCGCCCCGGACCAGGAATATGGCGAGGGCGATCATCAGGATGGTGGTCAGCTCCAGGCCGCCTAGCTCCGCGATGGCCTGGAACAACGGGTGCAGTGGCTCGCTCCAGAGGCTCGACATCGCCTGCAGCACCTGCTTGTCGAGACCGTTCAGAATTCCAGCCGCGACGGCCATCGCCAGCGCCAGATACGCGATCGCCAGCGCGGCGGCGGCGACGAGCCGCGACCTCAGCGCTGGCAACGGCGGCAGAACACGGTGCTGCGTCCGGCGATGCGCACGATCGAAAGCGGCCGCCCGCAGGTCATGCAGGGTTCGCCGGCACGCCCATACACGAGAAGCGATTCCTGCTGGTTGCCGATCTCTCCCCAAGCATCGCGATACGTGTCGACGGAGCTGCCGCGGTTGCGAATCGCAACCTCGAGCGAATCACGCAGCGACTCGTGCAGCCGCCGGACCGATTTGCGGCTCAGGCTTTTCGCCAAGCGATCCGGGCGGAGCCTGGCGCGATGCAGAGATTCGTCGGCATAGATATTGCCCACGCCGGCGACGGTGCCCTGGTCGAGCAGAACGGCTTTCAGCGACGCGCGCCGGCGCCGTAAGCGCTGGAACAGCTGCTCGGCGTCGAACGCAGGGTCGATGGGCTCCGGCCCGAGCCTGGGCAGCGTGCCCGAGGTCAGCAGCTCGTCCTCGGTCCCAAGGAGCAGGCGCCCAAACCTCCTCGGGTCGCGGTACCGCAGCTGCCTACCGTCATCAAGGTCGAGTATCGCGTGGGTGTGGTTCGCGATCTCGGTCGCGGCATCGACCAGCCGGAGCTGTCCGCTCATGCCCAGGTGAACGACCAGCAACCGCCCTTCACCAAGTGCGATCAGGATGAACTTTCCACGCCGCCCCACTCCCTCGATGGTCAGGCCGGTGATCGAATCGATGAATACCTCGGGCTCGGGGTGCCTGACGATCGATGGAAACCGAAGCTCGCAGCGCACGATCGTCCGGCCGACGAGATGCGGCCTCAGGTCTGCGACGATCGTCTCAACCTCGGGTAGCTCAGGCATAACTCGCCTCCCCACGCAGTGGGGAGGTCGGCCAGCTCGCGCAGCGAGCTCGCCGGGTGGGGAGATCCAACGACATCAGACCCGAACCACCGCGAGCTTCTTCATGTCCGCCCAGTTCGGGCCGACTTTCGCCTCGACCTCGATTCCCGTCTCCAGCTCGTACGCGCCCGTCATGATCCGCGGCACGGTCTCGGCGAATCGGTCCACCTCGCCTTCGGGAACTTCGAAGAGCAGCTCGTCGTGGACCTGCAGCAGCATGCGGCCCTCGATGTGGTCGGCCTCGATCTCTCGCTGCAGTCGCACCATCGCAATCTTGATGATGTCCGCGGCGAGCGACTGCATCGGAAAGTTGATCGCCATCCGCTCGGCTGCGCTGCGCAGCTGGTAGTTCGGCGATCGAAGATCCGGGATCGCCCTCCGCCTGCCGGTCGCGCTGACCACGAATCCCTCTTCGCGCGCTTTGCGCCTGACGTCGTCGAGGTATTCGCGCAAGCGCGAGTAGGTCGACCAGTACTGGCCGAGGAACTCGCGCGCGACGTCGCCCGTGATACCCAGCTGCTGCGAGAGGCCGTATTCGCCCTGGCCATAGATGGACCCGAAGTTCGCGACCTTCGCCAGCCGCCTCTGGTTCGGGTCAACGGACTCGATCGGGATCTTGAACACCGCAGCCGCGGTGGCGGTATGGATGTCCTGCCCAGCCTTGAAGGCGCCAAGCAGCTCGGGATCGCCGCTCAGGTGCGCGGCGATGCGCAGCTCGATCTGCGAGTAGTCGGCCGACACCATCACGTGACCCGGCCGGCTGGCCTTGAACGCCCGGCGGATGCGCTGGCCGAGCTCGGTGCGGATGGGGATGTTCATGAGGTTTGGGTTGGATGAGGAGAGCCGGCCGGTCGCAGTGCTCGCCTGGCCGAATGACGTATGCACGCGGCCGGTCAGCGGATCGACCAGCTGCGGCAGCGCATCGACGTATGTGGACTTGAGCTTCGACAGCTGGCGGTGCTCGAGGATCAGGCCGACGATCGGATGCTTCTCGCGCAGCGCTTCCAGCGTGTCGGCATCGGTCGAGTAACCGGTCTTCGTGCGCTTGCCGACCGGCAGCCGCAGGTCTTCGAACAGTACCTTCGCGAGCTGCTGTGGCGCCGACAGGTTGAACTTCTGGCCGGCCACCTGCTCCACCTCGGACTCGATCGCCGTCAGCTGCGCGCCCAGCTCCTCCTGCATCTGCTTGAGGTATGGGACGTCGATCGCGACGCCCTCTGATTCCATGTCCGCGAGGACACGCGACAGCGGGAGCTCGATCTCGTGGAAGAGATAGTCGACACCGAGGTTGCGCATCTCGGCCTCGAGGCGAGGTCGCAAATTGAGGATCGCCTCCGCGCGGCGCGCCGCGAACTCCGCCGCCTCCTCCACCGGCACATCAGCCGGCTTGCGGGCGCTGCGTCCGGTGCCGAGCAGCTGCTCGGTGCTGATCAGCGTCATGTCGAGGAACTCGCGCGCCAGGTCTTCCAGTCGCGGGTCGCGTGAACCCGCGCCGAGCAGGTACGCGGCCAGGTACGTGCTGAACGCCCACTCACGGGTCCCGCCCCCGAGCGCACGCAGCGCGAGCTCGGTCTCTTTCGCGTCGTGGCCGCTGATCGGCAGGCCCTCGGTGAGGCTGCTCGCGACCGCATCCATCGCTTCCGCGCCCGATACATAAAAGGTGTCGCGCGCAGTGGCCACGCCGACGCCGCATGTGCGCGCTCCGCGACCGGCGGTCTCGGTGAAGGTGAAGACGCCCACATCGGTCGCGCCTGCGACGAGGCTTGCGGCCTCGGCCGGGTCTTCGACGATCTTCAATCCACTGGATCGAGGCGCGGGCTCGAACGCGAGGGTGGGCTGCACGGGCACCTGGTCCGGCGGCGGGAAGCGGCTCAGCAGCTGGCGGAACTCGAGCCGGTCGAACACCGTGCGCACCTTTTCGTAGTCGTACCGCGTCCATCGCGAGCGCTCGAGCTCCAGCTCGACCGGGACGTCGCGAACGATCGTCACCATCCGCTTGCCGAGGCGCACCTTGTCGGCGTGCTCCTTGAGCGAGGTTTTCAGGCGACCCTGCGGCAGCTCGTCGACCCGCTCGAGGAGGGCCTCGATCGAGCCGTAGTCCTGGACGAGCTTGGCGGCGGTCTTGTCGCCGACCCCGGGGACTCCGGGGATGTTGTCCGATGTGTCGCCGCGCAGCGCCTTGAAATCGATGAGCTGCGGCGGCTCGAAGCCGTAGCGCTGGCGCACCTGATCCGGCCCGTAAACGAACGTGTCGGTGATGCCGCGGCGGGGCACCAGCGCCTCAACCGATTCGGTGACCAGCTGCAGGCAGTCGAGGTCGCCCGACACGATCGTCACCGCGTGGCCGCGCTCTTCGGCGATGCGAGCCAGCGTGCCGATGACGTCGTCCGCCTCGAAGCCTTCGACGCCGTAGATCGGGATCGAGAACGCTTCCAGCACCTCGCGCACCTTCTCGATCTGTGGTCGCAGGTCGTCCGGCATCGCCCGCCGGCCGGCTTTGTACTCCTCGTACTCCTTCGAGCGGAAGGTGGGTGCGGCCAGGTCGAAGGCGGCCGCCGCAAACTCGGGTCGCGAGGCGAGGACGATGGCCAGCATCGACGTGAAGCCGTAAACGGCGTTCGTCACCTGCCCGTCCGAAGTGCTCATCGGCGGCAGGGCGAAGAACGCCCGGTAGATGAGACTGTGGGCGTCGATCAGAACCAGGCGCCCGCGCTTCCCCTTCGCCACGTTTGGATTCTACGGACCTCATGGTGGCGGCCCAGTTCAAAGTGGGGGGGTGCCAGAAAGCCCCGGAGGTAGAATGGGGCGGAGGATGAAAAACCTCATCGAGGTCGCGGTCGACAGCATTCGGATCCACATGCCGACCGCCCAGCACCTGGTGATCCTTAAGGAGAAGGAGGCGGACCGCTACCTCCCGATCTGGATCGGATCTTTCGAGGCCCAGGCGATCGCGACCAAGATCTCCGGCAACCCGCTCGGGCGCCCGCTGACCCACGACCTGATGGCCACCGCCTTCGGTGACCTAGGCGTCAGCGTCAAACGCATCGTCGTCACCCGCCTGGCCGACCAGGTGTTCTACGCGCGTCTATATGTGAAGCAGAACGGGCGCGACCTCGATTTCGACGCTCGGCCCTCCGACGCCATCGCGCTGGCGGTGCGCATGGAGTGCCCGATCTTCGTGGCGACCGAGGTCATGGACGCCGCCGGCATCATCCCTGAGGCCGACGAATCGACCGACGATAAGGACAAGACGGAGTCCCCGATCGACGACGAGCGCCTGGCAGTGTTCCGGGACTTCGTCAACAGCCTTGACCTGCCGGAGCTCCCCGACGAGCCCAAGGCCAAGGACGAACCCGGCGGGCGCCCGGGCCGGGGCTGAGCCGCTGCCACTCAGCGGCGATCTGGATTTCGCCCTTCGCATCGTCGTCACCCTCATCCTCGCGATCGCGATTGGGACCGAACGCGAGTACCACGGCCACCCGGCGGGAATCCGCACGATGGCCCTGGTGGGGGTCGGAGCGTGTCTGTTCACGGCAATCAGCCTCGAATCGGTTTTCGGCACCCGCACCGATCCCACGCGCATTGCGGCGCAGATAGTGACCGGCGTCGGCTTTCTCGGCGCCGGCGCCATTCTCCGGCACGGGACCGATGTCAGAGGCCTGACCACTGCCGCCACCATCTGGGTGGTCGCGGCGATGGGGATGGTGGTCGGATTCGGAAATTACAAGATCGCGATCTTCACCACGGTGCTGGTACTCGTGACGCTGGTGGCGATACGGCCGCTGGAACGCCGGATGTTCCATCGCCAAGAGGGCAGGCACATGGAAGAGGACCACTTCAGTTGACGAGGCAGTCAGTCGCCATCGTCACCGACTCCACGGCCGACCTTCCGCCCACCCTTGCGGCTGCACGCTCGATCTCCGTGGTGCCGCTGACGCTTCACTTCGACGGCAAGTCACTGCTCGACGGCGTGGACATCACGCCGGAGGAGTTCTATCGCAGGCTTCCCTCCGCGACGACGCATCCCACGACATCGCAGCCGTCGCCAGGCCGTTTCGCCGAGACGTACGCGGCGCTGCTGCAGGACCACGACGCTGTCGTTTCGATCCACATCTCCGAAAAGTTGAGCGGCACCTACGCGTCGGCGCGCCAGGCGGCGGACATGACCGATCCGAAGCGTGTGCACGTCATCGACTCGGAGGTGGTTTCGATGTCGCTGGGCCTGGTCACGCTTGTGGCGTCTGCGCTCTCGGAGCAGAACCTCGACGCGGCCACGATCGAAAGCCGCATCGTGGCGATGAGGCCTCACGTTCACACCTACTTCTCAGTCGCGACCCTCGAGTTCCTTCGGCGCGGAGGGCGAATCGGTCGCGCGAGCGCGCTGCTGGGCTCGGTGCTGCAGGTCAAGCCAGTGCTGTGCATTCGCGACGGGCTGGTGACGCCTCTCGAACGCGTGCGCACTTTCGAGAGGGCCCTGAATCGTGTGGTCGAGCTCACGCGCGAGGTCAACCGCGGCAAGGGCGTGTGCCTCATCGTCGGCCATGCGGACGCACAGGGCGATGCGGAGCGTGTGGGCCACGAGCTCGAGCCGATTGCAGACACATTGATGATCCAGCCACTGGGGCCTGTCGTCGGGGCGCATGCGGGACCAGGGGTCGTCGGAGTCGGCTGCTATCCCGCGGACCTGTTTCCGCTCGGGATCAAGCCCGCGATGCAGGCGGCCGCCACCGCACCGCCGAGGGGCTGACCAGCTTCTCGAGGCGGCCTTCGACCGCGAGCGCCTGGAGGTGCGCAAGCCCTTCCTGGAGCGCGAGCCGCTTCTCGTAGAGGATCTCGCGGGGTCCCCAAAGCTCGAGTGCCAGCTGCCAGGCGCTCCGCTCGCCCGCGGAGACGATCTCGAGGATCTGGTCGAGCCGCCGACGGTGATGCGCGACAAGTGCAGCGACACGGCTCGCGGCATCCGTGAAGGGCCGTCCGTGCGCAGGAAGGATCTTCTGTGGTTCGTACGCCGCAAGCCGCTCGAGGCTCATCAGGTACTCGTGCAGCGGGTCTGGCGTGCTTTGGGGATG
Source organism: Chloroflexi bacterium 13_1_40CM_65_17 (assembly GCA_001917815.1). Lineage (GTDB taxonomy): Bacteria > Chloroflexota > Dormibacteria > Dormibacterales > Dormibacteraceae > UBA10449. The sequence goes on from MNES01000024.1 coordinate 13,422, forward strand.
GAGACCGATATTTGGAGACAGCTCGGGCAACATGTGGTCGCCGGCGAAGAGGAGCTTCTCGCTACTTTCGTAAAGACAGATGTGTCCGGGTGAGTGTCCTGGGGTCCACTCGACGCGCAGCTGCCTGCGGCCCATCTCCAGGGTTTCGGCGCCGTCGAGCTGCACCGCAGGCTCCGCAGGACTCACCACCTGACTCAGCGCCCGCTGCGAGTTGCTCAGCACGTCCGCCTCACCGGCGGGGACGCCGTTGACGAGCAGGTATTTGTGCACCTCTTTGACGAGATGTTCGAGCTCGACATACCGTGGGTTGACGAGCGGGACCTCGAGCCGGTGGAGGTAGAGGTCGGCGCCTCCGTCTCCTGCAATTACGCCCGCGGCTCCGTAATGGTCGGGATGGATGTGGGTGACGACAAGGCGCCTGATTCGTTTCGCGCCGACCTGCGACACCGCGGCGCGGATCGCATTGACCGACTCGTCCGAGTTCATCCCGCAGTCGAGCAGGTCGACGTCGTCCCCGTCCGCAAACAGGAAAACGTTGACGAGACCGTCCTCGAACGGGATGGGAAGGCGGAGCTCGAACACGCCCTCCGCCACTTCGCTGAGCGCGAGGTCAACCATGTCCCGGCATTGTCTAAGATGGCGGTATCGGCTGCTGAGTTTGCTCAGGAGGAGCGCATGTCTGAAGTCCAGCTGTCACCCGACCAGATCGTCGAGCACCTGCCCAACTACCTGATCCCTGAGAAGGCGGGCGCCACCAAGGCCACCATCGTGTTCGATTTGAGCGGCGAGAACGCGGGCAAGTGGTGGGTGAAGATCCACGAGGGCAAGGCCGAATCCGGAAAGGGTGAGCCTCCCGAGACGCCGAACCTGACGCTTCAGGCAGACTCCGGCGACTGGGTGAAGATCATGACCGGCGCGATGGACGGGACCTCCGCCTTCATGCAGGGCAAGCTGAAAATCAAGGGCGACATGGGCCTGGCGATCAAGATGCAGACCCTGTTCAAGAGACCCTAGAGAGAGTTTCCCGTCTCCGTCAGTACGTGAACTTCCACGTGCTCAGGCGCGTGGACATTGACGCCTCGAGGTCCAGGTGCCCTTGGCCCGAATGCATGTCGAGGATCACGACGTGGTGCGGCGTGAGGGCGATGCGCCGCCCGTCCGGCATGATCGCGGCCTCGGTCGCGTTCCCCCACTGAATCGGCTGCAGTGTGAGTGGCGTCGGACTTGGCTGAGAGGTCGGGCTTGGCTTCGAGGTCGGAGTGAGCTGCACCGGGGTCAGGTTGGCCTGCACCCACGCCGCTACGCTCGAAGAGCCGCCCCGCTCGTAGGTCGAGATGATCATGAACGCGAACAGCCCTGCGTTAGGCGAGCAAATGGGACGTGCGGATGCGTTGCTGCCCGGCGGCGGGGACGCGCAGGGGATGTCGGTGACGTCGAAGGTCAGATCGAGCCCTGGCGGAGTGGCGCTGGCCTGCGCCCGCTCGGTGTACCTCCAAGTTCCTGGGTAGCAGAACCCCCAGCCAACCTGATCGTCCGCGAACGGGTGGTCGCCCGACGGACACTTCAGATTGGCTCCGACCTGAGCTACGCTTGGCACGGGGTGAGTGTTCGTGCCTGGCTGGCACGCGACAACGGCCACCGCGAGAAGCGCGATGGCGATGGTCGGTCTCTTCGCGGTCCTCGCCACAGGCGACTAATTGTGAGTGACCGGGTAGGGCAAACGTTCCCCGCGTTGTGTGAACGAATCCAAACGTATCTCGCTGTGGTATTTCAGTAGGAAGGTGGGGTTTGCCAATGGCGATGCGCAAAAGACCTGACAACGCACCGGAGGAGATGCTCGAAGCGAGCCGCCGGCAGCTGGCGCAGCTGGCGACCGCTTGCGGCGAGGAGGCCGGCCTCCACCGGCCGCTGGCCGAAATCGTCGGCGGCGTGATCACCTCGATCTCGGAGGACACCGACCTCGCACAGGCCATGTCCGACCGCGAAACGACCGACATCCTCGTCCACCTTCTGGACGAGAACCGCGAGCAGGTCGAGCGGGCCTTGGAACGGGTTCGGGAGGGCGCTTACGGGATCTGCGAGGGCTGCGGCCACCGCATCCCGGCGGCACGGCTGAAGTTCCAACCTTCGGCGACTCGCTGCGTAGAGTGCCAGTCGCGCTGGGACCGCCTCAACGGCCGAACCGCCTAGATCACCTCCCCGCTCGCGGGGAGGTCGGCCCGCAGGGCCGGGTGGGGATGCCTGCTAAACCCGCTTAGGTCTCCGAAGGAATGTGCCGGCTAGCAAGGCCAAGCCACCGACGACCATGGCGCTGCCAATCCAGAACCATTTGACGTCGCCGGTCATGACGCTGCCCGGTATGTAGCCGAGCCCCTGGCCGGCGAAAACCGCGCCCACCAGCAGAACCAACACCGCGATGACGCCGAGACCAGCCTTCACAACCTCAAGTACCGGACCGGGCTACGAAGCTATTTCACACCCCGCCATACACGACGGACTTTTCCTCGGTGTACTGCAGGAACGCCTCCACCCCGTGCTCCTTGCCGAAGCCCGACTGCTTCGTGCCTCCGAAGGGCAGCTCGTCATGGGCGATCTGCAGCGCGTTGACCCACGTGTAGCCCGCCTCGAGCTCGTCGACCGCGCGCCGAGCCGCGGCCATGTTTGCGGTCCAGATCGATGAGCCAAGGCCGAACTGCGAATTGTTCGCCAGCACGAGGCCTTCGTCGAGATCCTTGATCTTCCGCACCGGCAGCGCGGGGCCGAAAACCTCCTCGGTCCACATGCGCGCTCCGTCAGGAACGTTCTCGAGAATGGTCGGCTCGATGAACCAGCCTTTGTCGTACTCGGCGCCCTTCGGCCGCCCGCCTCCGTACACGACCTTCGCGCCGCGGTCGACAGCGTCCTTGAGCTGCGCCTCGACCTCGGCGCGCTGTGTCTCGGTGTGCATCGGACCCATTCGACTGTCCTTGTCGAGGCCGTTGCCGGGCTTGAGCTTGGACGCGCGCGCGACGAGCTTCTCCATCAACGCGTCATATGCGCCCTCCTGGATGTACAACCGCTTCACCGCGAGGCACGCCTGCCCGCAGTTGAAGAACCGGCCGATCGAAATGGCGCGCGCGGCAGCCTCGAGATCCGCATCGTCGAGCACGATGCATGGGTCGCTGCCGCCGAGCTCCAGGGTGATCTTCTTCAAACCCTCGGCGGCTCGCGCCATCACCTTCTTACCGGTCGGTGTGGAACCAGTGAGCGCGATCTTGCGAATCAACGGGTGATCGACGATCGCTTCTCCGGTCGCGGTGCCCAGGACGACGTTGACGACCCCTTCCGGCAGGCCGCCTTCGATCAGCGCTTCGATGCAGGCCAGTGTCGCCAGCGGGGTTGTGCTGGCCGGCTTGAGCACGACCGTGTTGCCGGCAGCGATCGACGGCGCAACTTTGTTGGCCGCGAGCGTGAGTGGAAAGTTCCACGGCACGATCGCGCCAGTGACGCCGATCGGCTTGCGCACCACGAGGCCATAGGTCGTGGTGTCGGGAAGCGACACATGCTCGCCGTGGATCTTGTCGGCGAGGTCGGCGAACCACGCGATGTTCTCGCCGAATCGCTGGGCTTCGAGCCGCGACTCGAGCAGCGTCTTTCCCTGCTCTTTGGTCAGGATCGGCGCGATCTCCTCGACCTTGCCGAGCATGTTCCGAGCAGCTTTGTGCAGGATCTCGGCCCTCTTGGCAGGGGCGAGCCTGGACCAGCTGGAGAACGCCTTCGCCGCCGCCTGCGCCGCTTTGTCGACGTCGGCGGCGCCGCCGGCGGGCACCTGGTCTACGACCTCGCCTGTTGCCGGGTTGCGGACCTCATATGTCTTGCCGGACGCAGCCCGCGTCCTCTCGCCTTCGATGATCATCGTCGCCATTCGGCACCCCTCTTCGTGTGGTCTGCTTGTCTCGATAATTATCGGCGTCGTCGGCTATGGGCCGTTTGGAGGGCACTGGCATGTCGGTGAGGCTCGAGAAGGAAGGCGCGGTAGGGATCATCGTGCTCGACCGACCACCGGCGAACACCTACGACTATGCGTTCCTGCGAGAGTTCGCGGGCGCAATCGACGACGCGCGCCTCGACCTCGGCATCCGGTCGGCTGTCGTGGTCACCAGCGCGTCAGAGAAGTTCTTCTCGGCAGGCGCGGATGTGGGCGCCTTCGCCGCCGGCAGCCCGCGGTCACGCTTCATGACCGCGCTCATGGCCCACGAAGCATTCAGAAAGATGGAGAACACTCCGCTCGTCTTCATCGCCGCCATCGCCGGCCACTGCCTGGGCGGCGGGCTCGAGCTGGCACTCGCATGCGACCTGAGGTTTGCCGCGGAGGGCTCGTACCAGATCGGCCTTCCCGAGGTGAACCTCGGGCTCTTCCCAGGCTCCGGGGGAACCCAGCGGCTGCCACGACTCGTCGGACAGTCGAAGGGGCTGGACCTCATCGTCAATGCGACAACGATGGGGCCGGCCGCGGCCAAGGAGATCGGCATCGTCGACCAGCTGTTTCCGGACTCCGCCGCATGCCGAGCCGCCGCGATCGAATATGCCGCGAAGCTTGCCGCGGGACCGGGGGTCGCGATCGGACACGCGAAGCTCGCGATTACGCAGGGCAATGGCGGTCCGCTGGACCTCGGCCTGGCGATCGAGCGCGAAGCGATCGGCCGTGTGTTCGTGTCGGAAGACGCGGAGGAAGGGATCAAGGCGTTCAAGGAGAAGCGCAAGCCGGATTTCAAGAGCCGCTGAGTCGTGATAGGCTTTCGGCTCGCGTATCAAAAGAGGAGGTGTTGTTCGAATGGCTGTAAGTGAAACGACTGTTTACCGGCCGTCGGCCGCCTCCGGAGCTGCTCACTAGGCAGTAGTCCTCCGATTTGTGCGGACCGACATGTCCGCCTGTCGTTCACCGGAGGATTCGAGTTGCCTCTTCATTTCGGTTCCCAGCTCGCCGTCTTGGGCTGGGATGAATGGTTTCAAGAACGTTTCGCGCTGTTCGCCAACCAGGGGTATGCCCCCGCGCGTGTGATCGCCGACTTCGGCGCGGAGTACCTGCTGCACGATGGCGACGAAGCGCTGCGCGCGGCCGCCGGGCGGCACCTCCGGAACGACGGCGCTCAGCTGCCGGCGGTCGGTGACTGGGTCGCGATGCACCATCGAGACCCGATCTCGACCATTCACGGCTGGGTCGAGCGCAAGACCGCGTTCTCGCGCAAGGTCGCGTGGGTCGAAAGCAAGGAGCAGGTGCTGGCGGCCAACGTCGACGTCGCGTTCGTGGTCGCATCCGCGCAGGACGTGAACGCGAGGCGCATCGAGCGCTACCTGACGATGGCGTGGCAGAGCGGCGCAGTGCCTGTTGTGGTGCTCACCAAGGCCGACATCGCTGACTCGCCTGATGACCTTCGAACGGAGCTCGAATCTGCCGCCGCCGGCACGCCAGTGCTGGTTACCAGCGCCGTAACTGGCGAGGGCGTAGACGCGCTCGTCGAGCAGCTGCGGCCGGCGCGGACTGGCGTGCTCTTGGGTCCGTCGGGCGCCGGCAAGTCGACCCTGATCAACCGCATGGCGGGCACCGAGCTGATGAAGACCCGCAGCGTTCACCGATCTGGTGAGGGCCGCCACATGACGAGTCACCGGCAGCTCTTCCAGGTTCCGCGTGGCGGCATGATCATCGATACGCCTGGGCTTCGAGAGGCGCAGCTCTGGAAAGGCGAAGAGGCGCTCGGCAACCTGTTCGAGGACATCGAGCAGATCGCGCAGGGCTGCCGCTTCAACGACTGTGAGCATCGGAGCGAGCCCGGCTGCGCGATCAATGCCGCCATCGCAAGGGGCGAGCTCGATGGCGCGCGATTGGAGAGCTATCGCAAGCTGCAGCGCGAGCTGCGCGCAGTGGCCGCTCGGAGCGATGCGCGCCTGCGCACCGAGGAGCGCCGCAAATGGAAGCAGATCGCCGTCGACAACAAGGTCAGGGAGCGACTTCTAAGGAAGTAAGTTGAGGGTCCCCTTGTAGAGAGGGGACCCTCAACTGGGGGAGGAGTTACGAGCTACTTGGCTTTGTGGTGATGGAGGCCGTTCCAGAAAGGTATGTGGCCCTTCGAGATCCGATCCAGGACCTTGTCCGCCTGGGCCTGCGTGATCACCTTCTTGTCGACGAGAACCGCGAGCCGCGGCTTGATGTTGGTGGCCAGGGCAGCCGCGAACTGGTCTTTGTTCATGCCCCTGTCGTTGGCCAGGTCGGAGACCTTCTGTCCGTTACGCAGGTCTTGACGAAGCTGGGCCGGTGTGAGGTGGAGGACGTCGGCCTCCGACTCGAAGACAGCGAGAGCGATGGCGCGTCGGTCC